>JAJEDY010000093.1 GCA_022821275.1 Candidatus Latescibacterota bacterium
CAGCGCATTCTTTGTAATCGTCGAAATCGACTCATCCACCGGTAGAGAACTTGGATAATTGATCGACCCCACCGAAAACACCTCTCCCCCGCTCTCGGTGCGGTGATATACGATCTCCGCGCCTCCCTCATCGGGATTTAAGCCTTTGGCCAGCAGTTGTGTATTTTTTGGCGAACTCCCGGTCATCTTATCCGTTTCGTGTCCAGACGCACCGCCCGGACACCGCATATGCAGACACTTCTCGCCAAAAATATCTCCCGTCTTCAGGCCTGTCCCCTCAAAGAAATCGTGCGCGCCATCTACCACCCGATAAGGTGCGCCGGTCATAATACCTGTCTCCGAACAGGTTACACCCAGCAACTTCGCCTCTGACTCGTGAAACAAATGGAATCGACTCTCCAATCCCAACTTCTGTAGATGGCTGAACCCCCCGCCTTTATCTCCATTTCGCACCACCATCGTATATTCATCCGCAAACACCACCTCGCAATTCAGACCATTCCCACCCAGATACATCAGCTTGCCACCCCGCTCAAACACCCAGGTCTTCAGCCTGTAGTACATATCCGCAGACCAATACTCCGGATGCGTGCTGATGATCAACACCCGGTAATCGTCCAAATTCAATACCCCGGAATGGAACTGCGTCTCCGCATAAAAATCGTATTCATATCCCTCCCGCTCCAACCACCCCAGCAACCGCCACTCCGCCGGGGCCACATGGCAATTCGACCTTCCCTCAATCGGATCGGTAATCCGCTCCCCCTCGGCAATAAAATTGATCGGCTCAGGCCGGTCGAACGACAGCGGGGCATATTCCTTTGAAGTAAAAAGTAAATGTCTGGGATCCGTATATCGCTTGAGATCCATTCGCGCATTCACGGTGGGCCTGGGCGGAAATTTCTCCGCGTGGATGTAATTGCTGCGCCCCCCAAAATTATTATACGCATTCCAGTTTATATTCGACGCCAGCACTGCAACATCGGCACCCGGCTTTGTCGGTGCGACAATCCACGGAAACGAAAAAAACACGCCTGATTCCGTTTTGGCATGCAGATAATACAATCCCGATCTTTCGGGTGCTGTTATATATTGCTTGTGCGTTGGGCTGGTATAACCCTGTGCATTCCATTGAATACCGGTCTGCGTATAATCCCCATCCGGCGTAATTTGCATCGTGGCCCGGGGACCGTGTTCATCGTACCATCCTATAGGACGCACCAACTCTTTCTGCCACCCATACCGCCACAACGATAGCTTGTACGCCTCCACCGCGTGTACCCTGAACTCTGACAACTGTCCGGACTGTACCCACTTTGGCCACATATATCCCAGCAATCCATCGGTCAACAGCCGAAACTGATAGGGAGCCTTAGTCGGTATCTCAAGCGGTACTGTTTTGAAGCCATAACCCGGCTTGTAAAGTGTCACCCTATACTTGCCGGAAGGCAGATCCGCATAAACCGCTCCGGTCGCCCGCGAACGCGCCTCAAATGACCCCGCCTCACCTTCAAACTCCAGCAGCACCTCTGGCACTGCCACATATCGCTCATCGCTCACATATCCAATCAGCATATTGTCCCCTTCTGTTCAGCGATCTATCCGGCGTGTAACCTCCTGAACAAAATACGCCCGTCAGATCAGGTCCTGCACGCGCTCAAAATAGAAAAACCGCCCATCGTACGTCCCTAAAAACAAGCCGTCTCCCCACACACAGGGAGGTGCTGTAATTGGTGACCCGAACGCCGCACGCCCCCGGCATTCACCGGAAACGGCATCTAAGGCGTACAAACACCCATCACAGCCACAAATCAGAAGACAATCCTCGAAATGGACCGGCGCAGCTAAAATGCTCCGCACGCCTCTGCGATAGGGAACCATATCCAGCAGACCTACCCCCGTCTGGAACTGCCACAGCAATGCTCCGGAATTGAAATCAAAACAGAGGGCCTCTCCCTCCGGTGTGGTAGCGTAGATCAGGCCATCCCGCACGAGCAGTCCGGTCGGATATCCGGCCGGGAGAATCGGCTTGTCCCACACGACCTCCCCCGAAATCGCCCGCAACGCGGTTAAATGCGACGAGTCTCCCCCACTTACCAGCAGATCCCCAGCCACAACCGGCGTGGGATATGGATACTCAACCCCTATCTGTTGTTCCCACACCACATTTCCGCTTTGCCGGTTCAGTGCCATCAGTCCCCGCCGCTGCACGAGCAGAATAAGCAGGTCCTCATAAACCTGAGGGCTTGCGTAGCACGCCCAATTATCGCTGTCTTCAACAGGTACATACCACTGCTGCTCTCCCGTCTTCAGATCAAAAGCTGCGTAACCGGCCTTTGCCCCTGCGTACAACGTCCCATCTGCAATAACCGGAGACGTGTAAATCCAGCGGTCGGGATACTCGGGCAGATTCACATGCCACACCAGGCGGCCCGACGCCTCCTCCAGTGCATACACCCGTCCGGTAACCGACACCGCCGCGCAGATACCGTCATCTACAGCCACGCTATTTTTCACCGTCGCATCCGTGCGTGCATGCCACACCAGATCCCCACTACCCACTTCAATACAACAGACCCCGTTGGAGGTGGGATAGCCCTCGTCCCGCAGGCTCAGCAGCAGCCGATCTCCCGCCTGCACGGGTGCTGCGCGGTGCAGTCCCTCCGGAAGTTGTTGCTCCCAGCGCAGGTGCAGCCCTATCTCCTCAAACGCAATCTCCACCGGCGTATCCCTGGAAGGCAGCGAGACGCCAGTGGATTTGTGCGCGCAGAGTTCCACTTCCGCCCCCTCTTCTCCGAACCGCGCGACGCGGTAGCCCCTCGGCGATGTATCGATTCCGCCAAAACAGAACGCCGGAGTTGCGGCCACAACCATCTCTTTGTAAGAGAACACCTTGCTGGAATGACAGTGCCCGTGCAGTACCAGGCGGACATTATATCGGCTCAACGCCTCCAAAAATGAAACCGGCGGAGGCGTGTGAACCACCACCACGATCTCCCGATCCGCAGGCTGTAGTGCCAAATCCGCCCAGAACCACACCTCCTTTCGCTCCTGGTCTGCAAGCGAAAAAAACGACTGCTCATTGGGATAAAACGCAAAATGGCGTCCCCCCCAATCAAAGCTATAATACGAGGGACCGAGCACCGCATCGAAATTCCGGGTAAACGTATTGTCCGCTGAGCCCCCCTCGTAGCGCTCCTCGTTTCCGTCGTGCCCGCCGAACAGCGGGAAAACCGGCGTTGAAACCGTCTCCTGTGCCTCTCGAAAACGGGACAACTCGGCAAGCTCCCCCCTATTCGTGAGATCTCCGCTCACCACAATCAGATCCGGATCGGCTTCCCGGACAAGTTGCTGTAGTGCCTCGGCAAAAACCTCTCCAGATGTCAGCATATCCCCTTCCGTCACGACGTGTGTATCGGTAATCTGCACAAGCGTAAACTCCCGTGCAGCCCGCTCAGGCGCAGACGCAAGTCCAAAATCCACTCCATCATGTGCGCCCATCCCGTTCCGTATAGACGAGTAGAATCCCGATATCGCCCGAAAACCATCTGGAACGGTCACAAAGACAAACCGGTGCACCTCCGGTTCCACCGCAAGTACGTACCGGCCCTCCTCATCCGTCTGCACAATCTGCTCCCCATTGGAGACCAAAACGCCGCCCAGACCGCGTCCAGATAGTTCATCCATCACCCTGCCTCGAACTTCAATCGTCATAGCGCACCTCTTTGTTGTCAGTTATAAGCAAAATACAATATTCACACCCTGAGGCAAAACAAACAATGATTGCCTGCCATATAAAGATTGTGCATAATAGAATTGGAATCCAACGTGTAACCCCTACAAAGGAAGGAAAATGAGTGAAAGACCTAATATTCTGTGGTTATCCTTAGAAGACACAAGCCCGCGATTTGGGTGTTATGGCGATGAAGTGGCGCGCACGCCAAATCTCGACAAACTGGCATCCGAGGGATGCCGGTATCCCAATGCATTTTCAACGGCGGGTGTATGTGCGCCGAGCCGCTCGGCAATTATCACAGGCATGTATCAAACGGCAATTGGCTCGCAGCACATGCGCACGCGCCACACCAATGCCCACGCGCCGCAAATGCCCACGCCCTATGATGCAGTACCGCCGCATTATGTGAAATGTTTTCCAGAATATTTGCGGATAGCCGGGTATTACTGTACGAACAACACAAAAACCGATTATCAATTTACCCCGCCAATTACTGCCTGGGATGAATTGAGCGCACAAGCCCACTGGCGCAACCGTCCCGATGGCACGCCCTTTTTTGCGGTATTTAATCGCACCGTAACGCACGAAAGCGGCATGTGGCCAGAGAAACGCCCAGAAGTAGAGACCGATCCAGATTCGGTCACACTACCGCCCTATATCCCCAACACCCCCAAAGCGCGACTATCATTAGCGCGACATTACGACAACATCGCCGACAACGATGCGTGGGTTGGCGAAATGTTGCAACAATTGGAAGACGATGGATTGGCAGACAACACAATAGTATTCATCTGGAGCGATCACGGCGAAGGACTGCCTCGCGCCAAGCGATGGCCTTATGATGCGGGCATTCGCATACCCTGCATCGTGCGCTGGCCGGGCGAATTGGAACCCGGCAGCGTCAATGAGCGGTTGGTGAGCATGATCGATCTGGGTCCGACCGTACTATCACTCGCCGGCGTACAAATCCCAGCCCATCTCCAGGGCCAACCCTTTGTGGGACCACAGGAAAAAGACCGGGATTACATATTTGCAACGCGGGATCGTTACGACGAATCTTATGACATGATGCGCGCCGTGCGGGATAAGCGATTCAAATACATACGAAACTACATGACGGAAAACCCGTATTTATTGTGGATCCCTTATCGCAATCGCCACCCCGCATTGCAGGAAATGTGGCGTCTCCATCTCGCGGGCGAATTAGAAGGTGTGCAAAATGTGATGTTTCAAAAACGCCCCGTAGAAGAATTGTACGACACGGAAAACGATCCATTTGAAACAAACAATCTCGCGGACGACCCCGCACACACCGAAACATTGAACCGCTTGCGCGGGGCACTGGACGACTGGCGCGAAAAATACGACGTATGGGGCGATGTGCCCGAAGATCAGATGGTATTTCGCATGTGGCAGGGCACAGAGCAGCCGCAGACCGAATTGCCGGTTTTTGTGCCGATATGCGAAGAAAGTCCCGGCCGTGAAGCCGCGCCCGAAGGTGGAACTTTTAAGGGACCGATGATCGTACAATTTTACTGCGGCACACAGGGCGCATCAATGGCATATCAACTCGCAGGCGATGAACACTGGCGATTGTACACCGAACCCATTCCTCTGCCAAAAGGCGAGACCACAATTCGCGCAAAAGCTATTCGAATAGGATACAAAGAGAGTGAGGAAGTGGAAGCGACTTTTGTCGTAACCTGACCGCAAGGGCTGGTTTCTCTAAACAGGAGGTATATGGTGCGCAGGATGCAAATTCTACTGCTCTTATTAGTGGGTGTGGCGGTGATCTCTACATCGCATGCACAAGACCTCATGGAGCGATTGCGAGAACGTATGGTAAGGACACAAATTGAAAACCGAGGAATTAAAGACCCCGCTGTTCTGGAAGCGATGCGAAAAGTGGAACGCCATCGGTTTGTGCCCGACTCTTATGCTTCACGAGCTTATGGTGATCATCCATTACCCATCGGCGAGGGACAGACCATTTCTCAGCCGTATATTGTCGCACTAATGACCGAAGTGCTGAATTTGAAGGAATCGGATAAAGTGCTGGAAATTGGGACGGGCTCGGGGTATCAGGCGGCGATCCTGGGCGAGTTGTGTGACAGCATCTACACCATAGAAATTGTAGAAGTGCTGGGCAAGCGCGCCGCAAATTTGCTCAACACATTGGGATATGAGAACATCGAAGTAAAAGTTGGCGATGGGTACAAAGGATGGCCAGAACACGCGCCTTTTGATGCGATTATCGTGACATGTTCACCAACGCAGGTACCCCAACCTCTTCAAGATCAACTCACCGAAGGTGGGCGCATGGTAATCCCGGTAGGAAGGCGCGATGCACAAGAACTCGTGCTATTGACCAAGCAGGAAGGCAAATTACAACAGCAACACATTATACCTGTCAGATTCGTGCCAATGGTAGATTCCACCGGCGCGACGTATTAAACTCACCTCTCAATCCACTTATACGCAGCCTTTGAATTCTTCCAGAAGAATTTCTCCATCGCTTCCGGTCCCTTTTTCTCAATATAATGGGTGACAATATTAAGCACCGTCTCATAGGGTGCTGCGCGTTCGCACACGAGCCAATTGCTACCATAGACCAGGCGATCTTCACCAAAAGCATGCCATAACACATCGAGCGTGGGCACATAATAAGCCGGATCATCGGGGGCGGGTTGTTGTGCTGCGCGTTCGACCATGCCAGACACCTTGCAATACACATTGGGGTATTTAGCAATGGTCTGGATACCCTGTACCCATTCGGAATCAGGTGCTTCACCCGTCACTTCCACATGCGCAACATGGTCGATAACAATGCGCAGACTGGGGATTTGCTCGGCAATAACAGCATTGATGGGCAACTGTTTGCCATTCGTCATCAAATCGAGTTGCAAATCGCGGTCGGCCAATTTTTGGAGTTGGGGCATAAGAGCTTCCTGATCTTCCAAACTGCCCCGCTGAAGACCCAGGCGAATCCCGCGATAGAGTGGATTGGCTGAAAAACGGTCGAGATTCTTCTCAAAATCTTCTGTCCTGGGATCCAGACTACCCACAAACCCGACAATACAGGGATTATCTGCTGCGAGATCCAGAATCCACTGATTGTCTTCAACGAGCTTACTGGCTTCAACCACAACCGTCCCGGTCACACCCATCCTTTCAGTGCGTTCAACAAAGTGTTGCGGCAAAATGGGGCGATAGAGCAATTCATTGTCTTTGGGCGGCCAGGGAACGCCGCCGGGTCGGGTCGTATCGTAAAAATGAACATGTGTATCAATGATCATGGACATATCCTTTCCGATCAAAATTATTTAATCCCCGCCATTTTCCTCAGCACTTCGACAATAGCGGAATTGTCCTGTTCAGCAAGCCCGAGCGCAACGCCCGTGCGCAAAAGTTGGGCGTGAAGCCCGGTTACGGGCAAAGGCGTTTCCGTACGCGCGCCGAGATCGAGAATGAGTTCCACATCTTTTAAGTGCTGATCCAATGCAGCCTGAGTGGCAAAATCTCCGGTGATCATTTTTTCGCCTTTAATATCCATCACGCGAGAATACGCGCCTCCCATCTTAAAAACATCGAGCAAAACATCGATATCCACCCCAGTTTTTTGTGCGAGAACAAGCCCCTCGGCCAATACGAGACGGTTGAGACCGAGCACGAGATTGACAATGAGTTTGGCTTCGGCACCTTTGCCCGAAGGTCCCATGTGAAAAGTCTTAAGGGAAAAAGCTTCAAAAATATCTGTACACAGTTCAAAAACGGGTAACGTGCCACCGACCATCACGAGAACATCCGATTCTCGCACCTGCTTGCTGGAGCCAAGAATGGTCGCATCGAGAAAGCGAATGCTTCTGCTTTCAAGACGTTTGGCAAGCGCAGTTGACATCTGCGGATCGGCTGTGGTCGTATCCACGATAATTGCGCCGGGAGATACCGCAGACAAAATGCCCCTCGCGCCTGTAACCACATCGTTGACAACATAAGAGTCGGGAAGCGAAAGAACGATTCGACGCGCTTTATCGGCGACATCGGCTGGCGATTTGCAGGGCGTAAAACCGTCGCCTTCATGTGCTTTTATTCTTTCGGGATCAATATCATACCCTGCAATTTCTAAACCTTTGTCGCGAAAGCGTTCAACGAGTGCGGACCCGACGAGTCCAAGTCCGATAAGACCGAGCATGGGACCTCCTGTAAAAAAATAATTAAAACCGTATCGCGCACGGCTTAAGAATATGTCAAATCTTAAAACAAACAGAACCAGTGCTTACAAAAATACTGTACAATCAGATTCTTGCCAAATAAGAAAATAGTGTTGAATCCCTGCGAGCATTGTTTATCTTAAGACCATAACAATATGCCCAAAAACACTCACAACAGGAGCTATAAATGAGTCTGGAACCCATTCAAACACCAGATATAGAACGTCCACCAAAAGCATTGATCGACGCGTTATCACATATTGGCAGCGCCACAGCCAGTGGAGAATTATTTAAGCTGGGCATCCGCGACGCCCAAATTTTAGGACCCCATCCCCGAACACCGGGCAAATCAATTTGTGGCCCGGCACTGACGCTACAATTTATGCCCAAACGAGAAGATCTGCATTCATCGGGCGAATATCAAGGCCCGGAAAGACAATTGCATCGTCATGTGCTATATCACACACAACCGGGCGATGTGGTCGTAGTCGATGCTCGGGGCGACTTGAGTAGTGGCGTTTTTGGCGAGATGATGCTAACCTATTTTTGCGGTCAGGGGGGGCAAGGTGCAATTGTCGATGGTTGTATTCGCGATTTTCCCCACGCGCAGGAATTAAACCTCGGCTTATGGCTTAAAGGAACAACGCCCAATTTCCACGCACAAACCAATATCTTTCCTCACGCCGTGAATATCCCGATAGCGTGTGGTGATACACTTGTAATGCCCGGTGATATTATTATTGCCGACGACGACGGTGCCGTAGTAGTACCGATTAAACTCGCACCTGAATTGGCAGAAAAAGCGACCGAACACGCCGAATGGGAAGTCTTTAGCCGAATGAAACTCGCCGAAGGCGGCGACCTGCGGAAATATTATCCACTCACAGATGAAGCGCGGGTTGAATATGAAGCGTGGCAAAAAGAACAGAGAAGTTAGAAGAGTGAAGTGTGAAGTAGGAAGAGCTGTAGCGGCGACCCGTTGTAAACCGCTCGTGGTCGCCCACTGGCACTGGTACACCGCGGGGACGGCGCGGGGTGGACTTCTCACTTTTTACTTCTCACTTCTTACTTTTTACTTTCGCGTGTCTGGCCGCGCCTAAAATCCCCGCGTCATCGCCCAATTCAGCAGAAACAATCTGCACGTATTCTTTTACACCAACAGTACCGCGATCCCAAAAAGTTCGCATTGCCGGATCAAAAATCCAATCACCTGCCTGTGCCAATCCACCTGTTAGTGCAACGCGATCCACATTCAATACATTCACCAGACTCACCAGCCCCACACCGAGGAAAAAACCCGTCTCCTCAAACATCTGCATCGCAAAATCATCACCCACCTCTGCCGCTTGAAAAATAACCTGTGTGGTCAAATCCTCGGCTTTCAGAGACGTCTCCGGCTTTTCCCCTTCAAGTCTTTCCAACGTACGGCGCACCATAGCCGTGGCAGATGCATACATCTCCAAACATCCAAAATTGCCACACGGACAGCGCGGCCCATTGTGGTCCACTGTAATATGCCCCACCTCGGCCGCATTGCCATTAAACCCGTGCATAACCTTCCCCTCGCTAATCCATCCACCGCCAACCCCTGTACCCAGGGTCACGCACAAAAAGTGCTCAACACCTCGACCAGCCCCCAGCCATTGCTCGCCATAAGCAGCCAAATTTGCATCATTATCCACCACCACGCCCAGACCGAGCAGCGCCTCCAGGCGATCCTTTAACCGCACACCGTGCATACACTGTAAATTCTCGGGCGATATGATCACACCTTCAAACGGATCTAATGGACCCGGCGCACCAACCCCGACACCCTGCACCTCTGACAGTGAAATCCCGCCATCCCGCGCAGCCGCACGCGCACATTCAACAATGCCTTCTACCACACCTTCGGCACCCAGATGCAATCGCGTCGGTCGTCGCGCTCTCCCCACAATCTCACCCGACGCTGTCACAAGCCCCGCGCGCGTATTGGTGCCCCCTAAATCTATGCCAATCGTCAAACTCATTTTTCCGCTCGCGCCTGTGCCACAGCATCTACAAACGACTTTGCCGTCGCCGCCAAAGAAGCCCAGTCTTTATTATCCACAGCCGTCTTATCGACCATCGCGCTGCCAGCCCCCACAGCCACCGCGCCATTTTTGATAAACTCGGGCGTTGTTTTGGCATCCACCCCACCTGTAGGCATGAGCTTCACCTGCGGCAAAGGACCCAGAATATCCTTAAAATAAGACGGACCTCCCACGCCAGCGGGAAACACCTTAACCACATCGGCTCCTGCTTGCCACGCCGTCAAAATTTCCGTGGGCGTAAACCCGGCGGGCATCACGGCCTTGCCATACCGCTTGCTCATCTCAATCACCGCCGTATTCAAAATGGGACTCACCACATATTCTGCGCCGGATAGAATTGCTGCCCGCGCCGTCTCCGGATCGAGTACAGACCCCACCCCAATAATCGTATCTTCCATCTTTGCCGACGCTTCTTCAATCACCTTCAGCGCACCCGGCACCGTCATCGTCACCTCAATCGCCACCACACCACCCTCGCGCAACGCTTTTGACACATCCATCAACTGCGACGGATTATCTGCACGCAACACAGCGACCACACCGCAATCAATAATGCGATCTACAGTACTTGACATTTTTCCTCCCCGCAAAATTAAACCTCTCTCCAAAATAGAGAGAGGCGTTATGTTATTGGCGCATTCATCTCAGACTCTACCGTCTAATCCGCGCACTCTCACCCTTCATTGCACTCTCGGCTTCCTCACGCGTAGCCCAGTTCACATCCCCCGGGAACGTATGTGCCAGCGCCGAATAAGCCCCTGCGAAATCCACGATATCCTGCGCTGGCTCGCCCTCGAGCACCCCGGCAATAATACCCGCTGAAAAATTATCGCCACCACCCACGCGATCCACCATCTCCAAATCTTCATAAATGCGCGAAAAATAAAACTCACTGCCATCGTAAAGCAGCGTACGCCAGTCATTCAGCAACCCGGTCTTCGCAACGCGCAGAGTTGTGCCCACAAGCGTCACATTGGGATATTGCGATACGGCCTTGCGCGCGACATCTTTATAACTCTCCGGATCCAGCGCGTCGTAATCGCCCGACGTGCCTTCGGCTTTAAGCCCCATCGTCTTTTCAAAATCCTCTTCATTGCCAATAAGCACCTGCACATGCGGAATACACTTTGCAATCGTCTCCTGTGCTTGTTCTGCGCTCCACAATTTGGATCTGAAATTGAGATCAAAACTCGTAGTCACACCTGCATTGCGGGCTGCTACCAGCGCTTCTACGGTGGCCTCTGCCGCACCTTCGGACAACGCGGGCGTAATCCCACTGACGTGAAACCACTTGCTCCCTTCAAAAATAGGTGCCCAATCCACCATCCCGGACTTAATATTCATAATCGCGGTATGGCCTCTGTCATACGTCACCGCACTCGCACGCGGTCCCACCCCCACTTCCATGTGATAAAATCCATTGCGCTCAAGCCCCACACCATCAAAATCCGTCCACAAAATATTGGACATATCCACCCCGTGCTCGCGCCCCTTGTTGCGAATAATCCAACCCGTCCAATTATCGACCAACCGGGACACCCACGCCGCCGTCAATCCCAAATGCGCGCAACCGACTGCGACATTGTATTCTCCCCCACCGATCTCGACATCGAGTTTACTCGCATTCTCCAATCGGCGGTATTCTGGCGAAGACAACCGAATCATCGCCTCGCCAAAAGTCACGACATCGTACATATAGTCCTCCAAAAAAAGAAGTAAGAAGTGAGAAATGAGAAGTGAGAAGTCCCCCAACACCATCCCAGAGCGGGTGCTTCTTCACCCTTCACACTTCCTACTTCACACTTCATTCTATTCATCCGATCCGCCCAAAAAACCCGCCATCCACAACAAGCGCAACAACTCCAAAATCGCCACCAGTGCTGATGCGACATAAGTCAGCGCGGCGGCATTCAAAACCTTGCGCGAAGCGGGGATCTCCTCAGGCGTCAAATATCCGCCATCTGCCAGAATCTGAATGGCCCGACTGCTCGCATTAAACTCAACTGGCAGGGTGACAATACTAAAAACCACAGCCGCAGAAAAGAACACAATACCCAAAAACAGCAGTTCAAATATGCTGAAAAGTGCCCCGGCAATAATGAAAATCCACGCCGCCTTCGATCCCAAATTAGCCACCGGAACCAGGCTCGTCCGAAGAGACAGGGGCACATATCCCTGCGCGTGTTGAAACGCATGCCCGGCTTCGTGAGCAGCCACGCCAATCGCGGCTAAGGAGCGATTTCCGTACACACTTTCCGACAGACGCAACATGCGATCTCTCGGATCATAGTGATCTGTCAAATGTCCATGCACAGGCTCCACACCCACGGGCAAACCGCCACGACGCAAAATATCTCGCGCAACCTGATCTGCCGTCGCACCGCTTCGCGCAACAAATTCATCGTACTTGCGAAACGTGCGCTTCACCTTAAATTGTGCCCACAGCGTAATGGCTATTCCTATAAACATCACCATCAAACCTACCAGCATGACCAGTTCCTCCTGAAACAGTTGTCAGTTATCAGTTATCGGTTGTCAGCCTTCGCGTCTCACCATTAACCAAATTTTTCGCCAACCTCAATGCGATATCCCCGCACAAAATCAGCGCCAGACATGCGTTTTTTACCTGCCGGTTGCACCTCGTCCAGCGCAAGAACGCCTTCACCTGTTCCCACAATAAGTCCGCGTTTCCCATCTGCGCCAATCACAGTACCCGCTTCTCCCTGCCCCGTGTCAACTGTTGCCCTGTGAACCTTCAACAGTTTATCGCGCCAGAGTGTAAACGCCCCCGGAAAAGGATTGGTTCCCCGAATGAGATTGCGAATATCTCCAGCATCTTTCGACCAATCAATCCCGCCATCTTCTTTCTCTAATTTTGGAGCGCGACTCACCCCTCCATCCTTCTGCGGCACGGGAATAACAGAACCATCTGCCATGCCATCAACAGCCCGAATGAGCAACTCTGCGCCCTTCACCTTCAACCGCTCATACAGTTTACCCGCCGTCTCATCGTCCCCAATCGCCACCTTTTGCTGAATTAAAACATCGCCGGCATCCACGCGCGGCGACAGTTGAAAAATGGTCACACCAGTCTCAGTCTCACCATTGATAATCGCCCATTGAATCGGCGCTGCCCCGCGGTATTTGGGCAACAGAGATGGGTGGACATTCACAGATCCCAATTTGGGAATCGCCAGCACAGAACGCGGCAAAATCAGAAAAGCCACCACTGCAAATAAATCCGGTTCCAGAGCCTGCAACTGCGCGTGAAAATTCTCATCTCCAAGCGATTCGGGTTGCAAAACCGGCACATCCAACCCCAGCGACACAACCGCAGCCTTCACATCGGTTGGTTGCATCTGCTGCCCCCGACCGCGTGGCCTATCTGGCCGCGTCACCACGCCCACAAGATCATGACCGCTTTGAGCCACACCCACAAGCGACGGCACCGCAAAATCGGGCGTGCCCATAAACACCACCCTCATCGCCAATCTTCACCTTTCTAACTATTTCTTTGCCTTGCGCTCATCCACCCTCGAAATAGACCCCCGCGACACCTCAATCTGCACCTCTTTGGCGACCTGAACGATCAAAATACCCTCTTGCTCCTTAATCCCCGTAATAGTCCCATGCATGCCACCCGACGTCACAACGCGGTCGCCTTTTTTTAACTCATCAACCATCCTCTGATGATCTCTTTGTTTTTTCTGTTGCGGGCGAATAATCAAAAGATACAGAATCACAAACATCAAAATAAACGGAAACATCGTCACCAGCATACTGGGAGCTTCGGCGCCTTCTGGCGCCGGCTGTCCACCGCCAAAGGCAAAGGCTTTACCCGTAAACAACAAAACGCCAAACACCCCGAAAAGAAGTCCTACCCCCCACTTTTTGAATATCGTCACCACGCGCTCACGCTTGAATATCTCCATCTTCATTTCCTTTGTAAAAATTTGTGAAGGTCCTCTGCCATTGTGCAAATTCACCCTCGATAATTGCCTTTCGCATCTGCCGCATCAAATTCAAATAAAAATGCACATTGTGAACTGTAGATAACCGCAACCCCAACATCTCTCGCGTATGATGCAAATGCCGAATGTACGCCCGCGTGTAATTTCGACACGCATAACACGCACATTCCGGATCGAGCGGCTCAAACTCGCGGGCATGACGCGCCGCGCGAATAGATAATTTTCCCCGCTGAGTAAACACCATCCCGTTGCGCGCATTGCGCGTTGGCATCACGCAATCAAACATATCAATGCCGCGCATCACACCCTGAATCAAATCTTCGGGCGTCCCGCTACCCATCATATAATGAGGACGGTCCGCGGGCAAAATAGATACCACAGTTGAAATCGCTTCCCAGGTATCTTCCTTTGGTTCGCCCACACACGTGCCGCCTATCGCGTAACCCGGGAAATTGAGCGCAACCGTTTCCTCGGTAAAACGCTCGCGCAAATCGCGATACGTACTCCCCTGTACAATGCCAAACAAAGCCTGCGCGTGTCCCGCCAGACTCTTGCGTCCATATCCATCATAAGCATCCAAACACTGCTTTGCCCAGCGCACCGTGCGCTCGCCCGCTGCCTGTGCATAATCCCGCGAACTGGGATACGGCGTACACTCATCAAACATCATCGCAATATCTGCGCCGAGCACATGCTCTATCTCAATCACCCTCTCTGGCGTAAACAGATGCGATGACCCGTCAATATGCGACTGAAACAACACCCCTTCTTCGGTAATTTTATTTAAATCTGCCAAACTATGCACCTGAAATCCGCCGCTATCCGTCAAAATCGCCCGATCCCAGTTCATAAACTCGTGCAAACCACCTGCCTCAGCCATCAGATCCATACCCGGCCGCAAATAAAGATGGTATGTATTGCCCAGGATAATACGCGCATCTAAATCTCGCAACTCTTTCTGCGAAAGCGTCTTAACCGTGCCCAGTGTACCCACCGGCATAAAAACTGGGGTTTCCACAATCCCATGCGGCGTGTGGAGAACCCCTGCACGCGCCTGTGTTCCGGTATCGGTAGCTACCACCTCAAACCGGAAACCATCGACATCAATAACGCACCTCCAAAAACTCTAAAAACAATCGCTAAGAAGAAACGCGATCAATATAACATCCCGTCTCTTATCCTGCAAGCCCGTAACACCCAAGTCCTTTTAGGCCTGTGCTTCCTTCTCTCTTCTTTACTTACTCTCCACTTCATTCACTGCTTCTTCAGCCAGCACAAAGACAAACCCCTGCTCTGCCAACTCGGGTAACATGCGTTGCAGTGCCTGTAGTGTATAGGGTTTTACATGCCCAATACCAATCACCGTGCCTTCATGCCGTGCGCGTTCAGCGAGTCTGTACAGTCGCTTGACCACCGCATCCTCATCTTCGACAATATCCAAAAACATCGCATTGCGACCACTTGGAATACCCATATCCCGCGCGATTGCATAAGCTACTGATCGGGATGACGTGACACTATCCACAAAAAAGAAACCCCGCTTTTCCACGACTCCCAACACCGTTTTCATCGCTGCAAAATTTTGTGTTAAGCGAGACCCCATGTGATTGTTCATCCCCTTTGCATGGGGCACGGATGCAAGAGCATTCTGAGTCAACTCCGCGATCTTTTCCGGCGCGTAATCCAAAAAAATCGCATTGGGACCTGGATCGCGCGCTGGATAGTCTATCGGCTCCATAGGCAAATGAACCATCACGCCGTGATTTTTTTCAATCGCCTGTTGCGCTATCCAGGCCGTATGCTTCTCCCCGGGAAAAATCGAAAACGTAATCGGCTGTGGCAACTCACAAAAGGACAGAATCAAATCCCGTTCCTGATATCCAAAATCATCGATCACAATGGCAATGCGACCCGCGAGGCGTTCGAGTTCTTTAATTTTCTCAAACCTGAATAAATTGGTCTGCTTATCATTCAACCCCACGCGAAGCCACAACTTATTACCCCGTCGGTCTTCGCTACCTTCAATGACTGCCCCACCCAATTCATGCGCCAGATGGGTCAAAGACAGATTGCAAAGAGCCAGTGGCAAAGCATCGGGCACTTTCGACTGCACTTCCCAACGCAAATGGGGATCCTCGCCTTTGGACAAACGCACCTCTTTAATCACTTCAGGAGGAACCCCCAGACCGATCAACACATTTTTTGCCTGCACGACCATCGTATCGGCAAATGCGACAGTATCATTGGGACCGGCTTTCCATCTGGGCGTCTCTTCTACGGGACGTGCATATTCGACCGACTGTGGTCGCAAAAAATATGACCGCAGTCGCCAAAAATACGATCGCGGTAGCCAAAAATAGGCAGCCAATCCACCGGCGATCAGAATTATTATAACACAGGGCACAACCCATAACCGACGAGATCGCCGCTTGCGAGCCATTTCCAATGGTCTTTTTTGAGACAAACGTTTCGCCATTCTACAGACTCAGTAAATCTGGATCGGATCGGGAATAAAACACAAAACAAAAATAGCCAGCGATGCGTATCCAATCCATCGCCGGGCGGGATCCAGTTCAACATCGAAATTTGCAAGCGGCGGATGATGCCTTCCCATCAGCGCAGCCAGCCCCAACCACACCAGCCAACCTACCCACCGGGAATCATACCAGGCCCTGAACACAGATTCTGCATCCCACCAGTGGTAAGGCGGTGCCAATAACCACATCAATGCCAGCCCCACCATTGTCGCCCGAGAAATTAACCGGTGTTTCTCACCAAAAATCGCATAGACAATATGCCCGCCATCAAATTGTCCCATCGGCAACAAATTCAACACTGTTACAAACAACCCCAACCAGCCCGCAAAAGCCACGGGATGCAGCATCACATCATAACCCGTGGGCAGATCACCGATAACCCCTATGCCCAACCCGCGCGACAACAGGGAATCGCCCAATGTCAACACGCCGCCTTCTGGCATATCGCGTACTGCAATTACTTCCGACATGTGCAGACCAACAATCAACGCAATCACAGACATCACAAACCCGGCAATAGGACCAGATGCGCCGATATCGATAAGCGCCCGCCGGTTCGGAATCTGAGATCGCAACTTGATCACTGCACCCAGAGTTCCAATAAACGATGGAAATGGAATAAAGTAGGGTAATGACGCGCGCACGCCCCACCAGCGCGAAGTCACATAATGCCCCATCTCGTGTACGCCCAAAATAATCAGCAATGTCGCGGAAAACGGCAAGCCATAGACCAGATAACGCGGATCGACCAGAATATACCAGCTATCGGGCATGGAGACCATTTGCGGCGACATAAACATCCCCGCCACCGTCGTCGTGTACGCAGTTGCCAAAAACAGCCCAACATGCAGTCTCAAATTCTCCTGCGTCCTGGGCAAAGCCGTCTGCGAGGAAAAATACCGATTATCATTCAAATCGTCTGACACAATCGCTCCCTATAAAACAGGTGAAACGACCACCTACCCCACCAGCCCTATTTTTCATCTGCGTGCATCTGCGTGCATCTGCGGATCACACTTCTACCTTATCCCCACAGCAATGCGATGCGAATCGCCCAACCCCTGCGATGCGGGGACAAAAGCGTAATCCACTCGCAAGTTGCGTCGCGTGATACCCAGTCCAAAAGACAACATGCGCGTATCGTGCCCGGTTTGAATTCCACCGCGCAAAAACAGCTTGCCCATAACCCCGTATTCCAAACCGAAATTTGTACCCTTATTGCCCACTGCTGGCAGGCGAAAATCGGCTGTTGCTATCCACGTGCGCCAGAACCACGCCGCCCCCATGCGAAACACCCGGGGCAAAGGGATGCGCTCCTGGTCCAACCGCGCCATCCGTCCCAAATTTCGATACGACGCCCCCAGCATCAAGTTCTCTGACAGGCGATACAACGCGCCGCCATCTCCGCTCATTCCCCACGCACTCTCTGGCCCGATATTTTCATGCAATGCCCGAATCGAAAACCCCATATAGATTCGCTGCCCTATCTTCTGTGCATAAGACAACCCCACACTGAGATCGTAAACGCTAAACGTGCCCGCAGGCGTCGCCGTCGGTTCGCGCCGCGCTTCCAATCCCCCGGCCCCATAAACACCCAAATTCAGTGCAAGACCGCGTCTATCATTGCCATAAGCCCAGCCGCCATACCCCTGCTTGATCCCCTGGAATGATCGGTGGTGCGCCAGGATAAAATGTTTGCCCTGCATAGCCGCCACGCCTGCCGGATTCCAAAACGCCGCAGTCTGCTCACCCACCACAGCGGTCTGCGCCTCACCCATCGCAGCAGCACGCGCACCAACCCCCTCGCGCAACAGCACAAAACCGGCCTTGTGTGCCGAAGCACTGGCCTCAGCAGAAAATAAGCAATATGTCACAAGAAAAATACCGAAAACAACGCACTTCACAAAGACCTCCTGATATAGAAATGCTCCAAAACCCAGCGTACCGAATAAGAGTAAGCAAACGGGCAAAATGTGTCAACCACCCATTAGTAAAATGGACCATCCCAAGCACAATTGACAGTCTCTTATTTCCTGTTTAAATTGTGCAGACACTCATAGGGGGCATCATGGCACAAGCAGAAATTGGCGACCGCGTCCAGATTTATTACAAGGGCATCCTGGAAGACGGAACCATAGCCGAAGGCACGCCTGAGAACGAACCATTTGAATTTACAGTCGGAGACGAATCTGTAAAAGACATATTCACACGCCTTGTAAACGGCATGGAAGAAGGCGATTCTCGTACGGTGATCCTATCCCCGGAAGATGCGTTTGGTCCCTATAATCCGGACTTTGTAATCGAAGTTGCGCGATCAAAATTTCCTCCCGATGCACTCCTTGAAAAAGGAATGCGTATGGAAGTGCAGTCCGACCCAAATGGTACACCCATCGAGGTATCCGTCAAAGAAATAACATCCCAAACAGTGACATTAGACGGTAATCATCCCTTTGCCGGTCAAGAAATCACCATGACGATTCAGTTATTAGAGATCGTGGTTTAATTGTACGAACGCATTGCCAAAATAAAAAAATCATCTGTGAAACTTCTGGAGATCTCAAAACATGTCCTATATCCGCTGTTTCGACAATTACAGTTCCCCTTACTATGTACCTACTGAAAATCTACAAGGCTTGTTTACAGATCAGGCAGTTCAACCATTTGAAGCCATCTCTTCGTGGAGAAACCAAGTTGAAAATACAGACTTCGATTACCATAGAAAGGTAATTCTAGATCAGGGGAGAACCAATTTTGATGTACCGTTTGCAGGGCTTTCCCCAAAAGATAAAGTGATCCTTTATTGTGTCCATTATATGCCTATGCACCTTTTTTCTTCTTATCATATTTTCATGCAGTACCTCACCTCCGTAAGCAATAGAGTTGTATTCATTGACTTCGGTTGCGGTCCATTAACTTCAGGTATTGCGTTTTGGGCTTCTGCAAAACAGAGCGACATGATTTATTTAGGAATTGATAGTTCGCGAGCGATGCTTAATAAGGCAAAAGAAATCAACCGATATGGACCGAATAAAAATGGGGAATCTTTCTTCAGAAATTTTCAAGTAATTGACAGCCACCATAAATTGATATCGTTATTGGACTATTACATAAAAAAAGGTGATAGGACACAGATCATATTTAACTTCTGTTACTTTCTCGCAAGCAAAACATTAGGCATATATGACTTGTCTGAGAGTCTTACTCAGATCGTAAAAAAATATCACCAGCATAAAATGTGCATGGTGTATCAGAATCCCTGTCCTCCAGAATCCATGCCTATTGAAGAATCATATCTCCATGAGAATTGGGTAATTCTTAAAAAGCAACTCTCGGCATTTCGGATAACCCAATCAAATGTCGAGTCATTTCGTTATAATCGCTTAATAGGTGGTTTACGCCGCAATGCCAAGGTTTATTGTGATATACTATCCAACGATCTATTACCGTTTTAGACCATTGGAGATCTAACCATGCAAGAACAATTAAGCCTCTTCTCCATATCACCAACGATTGCGACAATCCCTGGACTCTACTACGTGCCAGACTACATCAATGAAATCGAACATGATCGGCTACTCGTCCAGATTGACGAACAGCCGTGGCTCGACGATCTGAAACGTCGGGTTCAACATTACGGGTTCAAGTACGACTACAAAGCGCGGAGGGTAGCCCGTGATATGCGTATTGGTAAATTGCCTGAATGGTTGGAAGAATTAGCTGAGAAATTATGGAAAGATAGACACATGCCAGAAATCGCTGATCAGGTGATTGTGAATGAATACGAACCAGGGCAAGGGATATCAAGGCATATTGATTGTGAACCATGTTTTCAGGATACGATTGTTTCTTTGAGTTTGGGATCGGGCTGTTTTATGGATTTCACAAACAAAGATAAGACAAAAAAAATTCCGGTTTGGCTTGCGCCAAGAAGCATTGTCGTCCTGAGCAATAAAGCAAGATATGAATGGTTGCACGGTATTGCCGCCAGAAAATCGGATACGCGGAATGGGCATAAGGTAGCGCGAGAACGACGGGTATCGCTAACTTTTAGAAAGGTGATTATAGATTGATTTTGGAAAATTGCTGAATATAACCGAGTCTGTTGCGACAATTCGAGTCCGCCCACGATTTAGTTCGCACGGCGGTGCTGAAATTCAAGAGAAGACTGCCCAGGAATTTATATTTTAACATCTCATTTACTTCAAGATAAGCATACAACCCGAAATATTTGAAAGGAGACCAACCATGCAAACTCCAACAAGAGAATGGATACATAAGGCGGTGGATGGGCTTCCTGATCGAGAAACGGAACAATTAAAAGACTACCTCGAATTTCTAACATGGAAGGCCAAAAAGAAGAAATCATCTTCAGAACAGATAGGAAAAAACTTGACTGCTCAACGCATTATCAAGGCAATGGAGAAACCGCCCTATGTCATGTCTGAGGAGATCGAATCACTTCTACAGGTAATTAAAGAAGCAAAGCAACCGACACAATTTGAGTCACCCTTTGAGCCAGATGGACAAGAAGATTAATATGAAGACGAAGAAGACATTTGATTGCGTTGAGATGAAACGCCGTGGCGCAGAACGAATCTACAATCAAGTAGCAAACATGACACTCAAAGAACAACTATCGTTCTGGCGAGAACGTACCGAGTTGCTACGAAAGCATCAGCAAACGATAAAAATGAAAAGCAAGAGCCGATGCGAATACTGAAAAAATAAGGGCCGATATTCTGGCTCTGGAGTGGAAAACGGAGGGACTGTTGGGGGAAAATTCTCGGCGGGTAATGCAAGGTGGTGCCGTTATTGAACGCAGTGCTTTACAAGGACGGAATTTTTCTCCATATTAAAGGTAGCCTTTAATAAAGACACAATCATGCGCCATGGTCAACGTAGCCTTTACTATGGCCCCGACAACCGCATATACGTAATGGAAAGTTTGCCATGACAGACTATTTTTCGCCCTCGACGCGGGCAGGCCGTTACATTATGCAGCCGGAAGGTTACAGAGCTTTCCTTCCGGCGCCGTTGCCACCCGACCCGCCGATTCAGATCACTGGGATGATGCAAACGCTGCTGTCAGAGGCTGACCGTGTTCTCGGACGCCTAGATGGGTCAATCCAGACGCTGCCCAATCCGGACCTGTTTGTATATATGTATGTCCGGAAAGAAGCGGTGCTATCGAGCCAAATTGAAGGAACGCAAAGCTCCTTGCAGGACCTACTGGCTGCCGAAGCCAATATTTTCGCACCCAATCAACCTAAAGATGTAGCCGAAGTAGTAAATTACGTAAGGGCGATGAATTATGGTCTCAGTAGGCTATCGGAACACCCCGTATCGGTTCAGTTGATACGTGAGATCCATGCTGAACTGCTGAGAGGTGTAAGAGGTTCTCAACTTACACCCGGTGAACTGCGAACCAGCCAGAACTGGATCGGATCCGCAGGCCAGTCGATTTACGACGCAATATTTGTCCCTCCGCCACATCAGGAAGTTCCCGAGAAGCTATTTGAGTTGGAGAACTTTCTACAGGATGCAAAACTGCCACTCCTGATTAAGGTCGGTTTGGCTCATGCACAGTTCGAGACGATTCACCCTTTTCTGGACGGCAACGGCCGTGTTGGTCGGCTCCTTATCACCTTTCTACTCTGTGAGCAGAAGGTGCTTCAAAAGCCCGTACTCTACCTATCCTACTTCTTCAAACAGAATCGGCAACAATATTACGTGGAACTTCAATCTATACGAGATGCCGGGACTTGGGAGCAATGGCTTATGTTCTTCCTGCACGGCATTGTGGAGGTAAGCAAGCAAGCGACCGACACCGCGCGCGGAATCATTGATCTACGTGAAGAGCACCGGAAAGTAATCACCGAGAATTTCGGACGTGCAGCAAGCAACGGACATCGAGTCCTAGAAAATCTCTACGAACGCCCCATTATTTCGGTCAGCGACGTTCAGGAATTGACCGGGACCACGTACACGGCAGCCAACAATCTTGTCAACCGGTTGGCAACCAGCGGCATCTTGCACGAGTTCACCGGTCAGGCGCGCAACCGCAGATTCATGTACAGGAGCTATATTAACCTGTTCCACGAAACTGAATAGGATGGTGATGGATTAACTTCGTTCTTCGAATCCATCTTTAGTTCGTGGATCCAAAACGAAGGCTTGTGTAATAGAGGATGCGATCCATGACCGCGCCCAGCACCTGGCGAACAAGGCGGTGGACGCATTATCAAGGCAATGGAAAAACCGCCGTATGTCTCCTGTGAAGACATCGAATCACTTCTACAAGTTATCAAAGAAGCAAAGCAACCGACACAATTTGAGTCTCCCTTCTGAACTATCTTCTGGAATCAGGTAAAAACATGTGGCGTCAATTGGGAATCATCGCGCTTGGTATCGCGCTATATGCGTGTGGCCCCGATGTTCAATTGGTAAAAGATGGACACGAAGAATACTATGTGTATTGGGATGACAGTCACAATCGGTATTTCAGGCATGGATTATACCAATCATTTTACGAAAGTGGTCGCCAGCGTTCGGTTGGCAAATACGAACAAGACATAAAAGTGGGTGTTTGGACACACTGGTATGAAAACGGGCAAAAACAGGGAGAAATGGACTGGGTAGATGGCAAGCCCGAAGGCGTAGTAACAGAATGGTACAAAAATGGACAACCAAAAAACATGGGAACGTGGGAAAATGGTGGGCGGCACGGTCTTTCGACCTGGTGGTATGAAAACGGACAAAAGCAAAAAGAAGTGAACTACATAGAAGGAGAACCCGACGGAATCTGGACGTATTGGGACTCGACGGGTGTGATAACCAAAAAGCAGTACTGGGATCGCGGTGCATTTTTACGGGTTGAAGAAGAAACGATTCGCTGAAAGGATCAAAAATGGCAGACAAAACCCTGTATTTATTAGACGGCATGGCACTGGTCTATCGCGGGCATTTTGCAATGATACGCAATCCGCGGATGACATCGAAAGGACTGAACACCTCGTCGTTATTCGTCTTTGCCAACACACTATTAGACATTTTGGGCAACACACAGCCCTCGCATTTGGCCGTGGTCTTTGACACGCCAGAACCGACATTTCGGGACGAGATATACAAAGAATACAAGGCACAACGAGAAAAAATGCCCGAAGACATAGGCAGTGCGCTGCCCTACATCGATCAAATGTGTGAAGCGTTCAACGTGCCCGTCATCCGCAAACCGGGCTATGAAGCCGACGACGTAATTGGCACACTGGCAAAAATAGCCGAAAAGGACGGCTTCACGACATATATGGTGACACCTGATAAAGACTACGCACAACTCGTCTCAAACAAGACCTTCATCAGCAAACCCGGACGCACGGGCGACGGTGCTGAGATCCTGGGTGTGCCAGAAGTGCTGGAACAATGGGAAATTGAGCGCGTGGATCAAGTCATCGACATGCTGGGACTGATGGGTGATTCGAGTGATAATGTACCGGGCATACCGGGCATAGGGCCAAAAACCGCACAAAAATTAATCGCGCAATACGGCAGTGTGGAGGGGTTACTCAACCACGTTGAGGAACTGAAAGGCAAACAAAAAGAAAATGTGGAGACATATCGAGAACAGGCTCTGCTATCAAAGGAATTGGTCACCATCCATCTCAACGTACCGTTGGACTTTGGATTGGATAATCTCGCCGTAAAAAAACGAGACGAACAAAAACTGAAAACCCTGTTCTCAGAATTGGAATTCAGCACACTGGGCAAACGAATATTCGGAAATGATTTTAATGTAGATCAGCAACAGATCTCGCTCTTCGGCGAAGAAACATCACTGGCAGACGTATCAACACACAAAACCATTGCGGATGTCGAACACGAGTACCACCTCGTGGATACGCCGGAAAAGCGCGCAACATTGATCGAAAAATTGGCGCAGCAAAAAGCATTTTGTTTTGATACAGAAACAACGGGACTAAACCCGAGAACGTGTGAAATGCTCGGCCTTGCGTTTTCATTTCAACCACATACGGGATATTACGTGCCAATGCCAGAAGACCCGGATGAAAATAAGGCGGTATTGGAAGAATTTCGCGGAATTCTGGAAAATCCGGACACAAAAAAAATCGGACACAATCTCAAATTTGACCTCGCCGTCTTATTGTGGCAAAACATCAGGGTTCAGGGACCGGTTTTTGATACCATGCTCGCCGCTTATGTAACCGCACCCGAAATGCGTCGCGGCATGGATGCTCTGTCGCTGGCATTATTGGGTTATGAACCCATTAAAATTGAATCTTTAATCGGAGAAAAAGAAAAGGGCAAAGAACAAAAAACCCTGCGCGAAGTCCCCCTGGACAAAGTAGCGGAATACGCGACCGAAGATGCGGACATCACCTTGCAACTGTCCGAAGTCCTGCGCCCTAAAATCAAAGAAATGGGACAGACGCGCGTCTTCGAAGACATAGAATGCCCGCTGGTATCTGTACTGGCACAAATGGAATACGAAGGCATTCGCATGGAAGCATCCGTTATCGAGGGACTCTCAGAAGATCTGAAAGATGAATTGGTCGCCATCCAAAGGCGTATTTACGACCTGGCCGATGAAACATTTAACCTGAACTCACCCAAACAATTGGGCGATATCCTATTTGAAAAATTAAAACTGGACCCCAACGCGCGACGCACAGCCAAGACAAAGCAATATCAGACAAGCGAATCCATTTTGCAGCGGTTGGCACACAAACACGAAATTGTAGAACAGATATTGATGTACCGAACATATTCAAAACTAAAATCCACCTATCTGGATATGTTGCCGGGAACCATCTTTAAAAATACCGGGCACGTCCACACGCATTACGAGCAGGCCGTCACAGCCACCGGGCGGTTGCAATCGCACGGACCGAACCTGCAAAATATTCCCATTCGCACGGAAAAAGGGCGCGAAATTCGCAAAGCCTTTGTACCTCGCAATGAAAATTACACGCTCTTGTCAGCAGACTATTCGCAAATTGAATTGCGCGTAGCTGCCGAACTCAGTCGAGATGAAGAGATGCACAGGGCGTTTCGGGAAGGACTGGATATCCACGCGGCAACCGCGATGAAAATTTACGGATTGGATGAACGCGATGTAACCGACGACATGCGTCGGCAGGCAAAAACCGTAAACTTTGGCATTATTTATGGAATCTCTGCCTTTGGCCTGGCGCAACGCCTGAATATTCCGCGCTATGAAGCCGGTAATTTAATCGAGCAATATTTTGAGCAATTTCCCGGCGCAAAAAAATACATGGATGACACCATTGAATTTGCGAGAGAACACGGATATGTAGAAACCATGACGGGACGCAGGCGATATCTGCGGGATATCCACTCGCGCAATGCCACCACGCGCAAAAGTGCCGAGCGCAACGCAATCAACTCGCGGATTCAGGGCACAGCGGCCGACATGATAAAAATTGCCATGCGCCGCGTCCAGGATGCCTTGTTTGAACGGGACTTAAAAACGCGCATGTTGCTACAAGTACACGACGAACTCGTCTTTGACATGCACAAAGACGAAGCCGATATCGCGATGCCCTTAATCGAAGATGCGATGAAAAATGCCCTGCCAATGTCCGTGCCAATCGTAGTGGAAATGGGCATGGGAAATACCTGGCTGGAAGCGCATTGAAAAGCAAAAAGCAACCACAGATGAACACGGATGAAAGATACAAGACGTGAGACGACTGCCCCACTCACCAGCCCCCAGCCTCCAGTCCCAAAAATGGAAAACACATGTTCAACTGGCTAAAAAAAATATTCGCCCCACCTTTAGAACGCCTGCCGCAACTCGAAATGTTTCGCGATAATCTCGATAACCTGCCCAAAATTCAACAAATTACCGGCTATGCCACGCGCACCTATCGTTCGGGTGACGAAGCCGCCTGGTGTCGCATCATGGAAGGCAATGTGGGCAGCAACTGGACAACGGAGAAATGCCGGGCGCAATTGATCAACGACCCCCGCTTCCAGGCTGAAAGCCTCTTTTTTATCACCCAAAACGACGTCCCCATAGCCAGCGCGTGTGCCTGGAAAACACCCGGTCAATCGCCGGAAACAGGCGAAGTTCACATGGTCGCTGCACATACAGACCACCGCGGCAAAGGACTCGGGCATTTGCTCAACGCCCTCGTCCTTCATCGCTTAAAAGATCTGGGCTATCAAAAAGCACATCTCAAAACCGATGACTGGCGCCTACCGGCCATCAAAACATACCTCGACGCGGGCTTCCAGCCCCTCAACACCCACGAAAGCCACCCCGAACGCTGGGAAGCCATCTTCGCCCAACTCGAAAAGAAAAAATAAATTCTCTCACCCAATCAACGCTTTATACCCCATCCCCATCACCTCCTTGACGTGCTCCAGCGTGCGTTGTCCCTCAATACGCGCCCTCGAACCGCCCAGATTCAAAATATCGCGCACCAGACCGGGTTGTTCTTCAAAACCCTTGCGGCGTATCCGAAACGGCGTCATAATTTTGTTCTGACCATCCGTACCCTTCAAGCGCGTGCCATAAACGCCATCGGGAATGGGAAACACCTCGCCATAAATCCGATTAAAACGCGCAGCCACTTCCTGCGCCAGTTCAATATGGGGTCTTTGATCTGGCCCCACCGGCACATATCGCGGACGAAAAAGCAAAATATCCGCCGCCTGAGACACCGGATACCCCACAAAACCGTAAGGCACCCGATTCCCCAACCCCATCTTACCCATCTCCTCCTTAACTGTTGGATTCCGCAACAAACGCGGCAACGTCACCAAATTGGAAAAAATCATAGTTAATTCTGCCAGTTGCGGCACCTGTGATTGCAAAAAACAAACGCTTTTTTTCGGATCAAAACCCGCCGCCAGATAATCCAGCACCATTTCCCTGACGTGGCGCTCCAGATCCGCTGTCCGATCCCGATGCGTCGTCAGCGCCTGATAATCGGCAATCATAAAAAAACACTGAAACTCATCCTGCATCTCAAACCGATTCTTCAACGACCCGACATAATGCCCCAAATGCATTCTACCCGTCGGGCGATCACCTGTTAAAACGATTGTGCGACTCATGTCTGTTCCTTTCTTGAGCTGTTAAAAATCCATAATTTGCAAAAAAAAAGCGCGCCACCTTCCGGTAGCGCGCGGCACAAACAAAGATCGCCAGATATCCGGTGGTGGACATACGTCTCCCATCGCGCCTACCGACCACCAGCGTCCACCACTATTAAATAGCTCTGTCATCCCATTCAAAAACATCGCATATCTCAAAAAAGGTTGTTTCGGGTGGCTGGGAAGGGTTCCGCGAAATCCGCGAAATCCGCACCATCCGCGATAAAAAAACCGCCGTCAAAAAGCCGACGGCGGTCAATTCAGAATTTTTAAATAAAAACAATCCGTCAGCAAACTCACAAAGCACCACACCACCACCAACTGCGGACAGTCTCAGACACACGGAGAGCCAGCACCCTATTGGGCGTCGCATCAGTCAAAATGTGATCGTGCATAGTCATAACATACTCCCGTGATATATCGCCGATAAAAATAACGACTTCAATACCCCAAGTCAAGCCGTTTGATTTTTTTAGCTCACGAACCGGAACGAGTAGAGCTTTGCCGACCGCATCACGACGCGAAGCCGCAACGGACCCCGATCCGTGGGGATCCGACGGCCAGCCCCCTGCCACGATACGCTTACCCTGATTGCGTTGGCGACAATCGTCTCACACGTCTTCAGCGTATAGCCTTCCACGGGACGCCCCTCCTCGTCCTGCAGCTCGACCAGCAGCCACCCGCCCCCGCCACAATCTACATTCAACTCGATCGCCTCGCCGTCGAACGCCAGCGGCGGTGTCACAAACTCTCCGCCAGAGAGAGACGCATCCGCCGAGACGAAACCGTCTCGCCTCAGGATCGCCCGGAACAGCCCGGTGTTCCAACCGTCGCGCACCTCATCATTGTGCCGACTTCCCCGCCCCGAATAGTAGATCCACATCTCGGTCTCGGTAAGCACGGGCCAGACATTGGCCATCACCATGCCACCCGAAGGTCCCCCATCCAACCCCCGACGGATAAACGGCTCCCGGTCTCCCTGATACGACCATATGACCCCGTCACGGCTCGTGAGAAGCCGGACGTCCATCGTTGCCGGGAAATCGGACGCTTCCCAGTGGTAGTAAGCGGCGGGCATCATGAAGTACGCATCATCCGCCTCGGGATGCTTATAGACCGCATTCGTGTAGTAATCAACCTGCGGCCTGTCCATCGACCGGGGAGGCAGAGGGGCTTCCAGGTCCAGCGCATCCCCTTCCAGGACGATCAGCGTGGGCTGCGACCAGGTCTTGAAGTCAGGCGACGTGATCCGGCCAACGGACCGGTACCGCTTTCCGAGCTTCATTTCCGCCGCCTCGTCCCGACGCTGGGTTTCATGCACCCGCGTATAGCCGACGTAGAGGTCCAGACTGTCATCCCAGAAGAAAACATTCTGAGTATCGCACATCTGGTTGGGCGGATTCGGCTGGCCCTCATCATACGTCCAATGGATCCCGTCGGGTGAATGCATGGCCCAAAGCCCCGGCAGAACACCGGCCTCGATCTCGTCATCCCTGGGATAGTACTTCGACCAGAGCCGGTAGCGCGAATCGGCGGGCGCGCGTTCGTCTATATAGACCGTCGCACCCTGCATGCTCTGGCGCTCATCCAGCGGAGCGACGATGTTGTTGGCGGTGCTACCCTGGAACGGGACGAGGTGCATTTCCGGCTTCTGCCAGAAAACCCCGTCTTCGGACTCCGCATAACAGAGACGGACTGCCCCTTCTTGCGGACCACCCGATTTCATCTGTGCGCCGTACCAGAGCCGGAAGTGCCGCTCCCCTTCCCGGATCACCGTGTTGTACCCCCCAATCCCGAGCTTCTCCCACGGCTTGTCCGCTCGAAGCACCGGCTCGGGGGACTGCACAGGCGGGTTCATGCGGAGGTTGATGCCAGAAGCCCGATCAAAGAAGCGCGCGTCGATAAAAAGCTGCTTCCGGTTCCCGACATGGACTGTATTAGACATAGAGCTACCCCCCTTCTGGATGGCGACCACCCAGCAATTGAAGCAGGCGATCACTGGCAGACACCCGTGCATCTTCGGGAATGGGCACCCGGTTCATCCATCCGAACCGCCGGAATGCCCAGTCAACCGCGTACTGCGACTGCATCAGATACCGCGTGCGATCGGACCTGTTCGGCGCCCCCCGGTGCCAGCACTGCGGATCCTGCACGTAGATATCCCCCGCCTTGCAGAAAACAGATACGGGACCTTGCCCCTCAAACTCCGGATTCTCCTGACTATTTGGATCCTTACCTGAAAGGTGGCTTCCGGGGACGTACTGTGTGGGACCGTGTTCGATCCGCTCGATATCGCTCAGCGCCATTTGCACGGTAATCCAGAGCACCGGCGGTCGAATACGGGGATCGTGGCGGGGCACGCTCTCCGGGACGGGAAAGTGAACCGCGCCATCCACGTGCCACCTTTCGATCGCCACGCCGGACTGGTTTCGCAGCACGTTCTGCCCACAGAACCGGCAATTGGGTCCAACGATCGCCTCTGCAAGACTCAGGATCGGTTCCCGAAGGAGCATCTCCCTGAAGATCCCGTCCAGCGCAATCGTATTCCGCAGGATAAACGGTCGATCCCCCTCGCCGTGCATTTGCACGTACCGGCGATCGTGCAAGCCGAGATCTTCCTCTTCCGCAAGCAGAGGATCGTCGAGAAGCGCATCCGTTCGGTCTCGCAGCGCCTGCATTTCACCTGCTTCGAGCACATCGGGGATATGCACGAAACCGTCCCTGTGGAAGCGGTCGATGATCCCCCGGGTGGTCTCTTCTCCAAATGGCTCGCCGGATTGGATCGGACTCGGCAATGGAATCCTCCTTGAGATGTACGTCCAAACGGAACCGAAATGTATCATCAATGAAAATAACGACCTCAACACCTCAAGTCAAAACGTTTGATTTTCTGTTTTCCCTGCCACGCGCTCCCCATAAGACAATTCACACGTCCCCGCATCGCACGCTACGCGACCTGAAAGGTGGCGATATCGCGCAATCAACGCGTATCCCGCCCGAAAAACGAGATTCAAAATCGGCACGCGGTACAACCAGGCAAACAGATGGAAGGGCGGCAGCCTGCGATAGATTTGATACACGGCATCCGCACCCACATAAATATCCTCTTTGCCCACCACCAGTCGCATACCCGTATTAAAATCCGACGACGCCAGCTTTGGAAAATGGTCTTCAATCCCCTGCGTCTGCCTGGGCAAATAATCAAACTGACTGCGTTTGTCTTTCTTTTTCATACGGCGAACACTCCAGATGCAAAAACGACATTCGCCGTCATATACAACAATCGGTTTTGCCATCACGCCTCCGCGAAAACGCCTAACTCCTCGGATAAAACACATCCACCAGAGTCTCCACATCATCCCATGCGCACGAAAAACGCTCTTCAAATCCACGATGTATATTGTGCTCGACCTCTGTCTCGTCGGGCAACGGAAACACAATCGTCTCTCGATTGGCCTCAATAGACGCATTCACCGCCAGACTCATCTCCTGGTCCAACCGCCCCATCGCAGCACCGTAATCCGGCTCGCGATCTTCTCGAACAGCATTGGCGATACTCAACAACTCATCTGCCACGGCCACTTGCCCTTCACTCAGCGCATAATTTGCAAATGGATTCTCCCACGCAATTGCACCACCGGGCAACTCATAGCGAATCTCGCGCAACACATTTACTCCATTTACCATTTCCGTCACGCGAACGGGTTCATAAGCCACACCCTGTGCGCCGGTTTCCAATTCATCCCTTGGCACAACATACACATTGCCATCCACAATGCTACCCGCTGTCCCGTCAATTTCATCCATACCCGCTTGCTTGCGCCCGAGTGAACGCGCGTGAATCACATTGGAATACACCATCAGCGCGGCCACATCATTGTCAAATTCCAAAAAACTCAAACTCCATCTTTCCAATTCATGATGCCGTTTCATGCGATCTATATGCGGAATCACAGACGTCGTATGGCTCAATCCAATCACCTGTTTGGGATTGCCGCCAGCCAGCACGCGCAACAAACTCATCCCGTGATACCCACCCTCGTGACATATCCGATAGATCCGTCCAATCTCTCCGATAACATCCGATACGAGCACCTTCTTCTTTAATCGCTCAAGCGGCGCACGATAATAATTCTCGGCAACCTCCAGATAAACGCCTGCATCTCGCGCCGCTCGAATCATCATATCTGATGCCGGTCGGGTCATCGCAATAGGCGTCTCCACAACCTGATGCACACCCGCCTGTGCCAAAAAACAGCAAATCGCATGGTGCGCCACACCTGGCACCACCACATCGGCAACATCGATATCTTCATTATCGACCAGATCCCGCACACTCGTATAAGCTGTTACCCCGTGTTTCGCAGCCAAACTCCGGGCTGTATCCTCATCCTTATCGCAAATGGCGACAAAGTCAAACACATCTGCCAACTGCACAATCACAGGCAAATGCGCTCCTGCGCCGCGCCGCCCGGCACCCACAAGTGCAATTTTGAGTCGATCCATAACATCCCTCCAATAAAGTTTGTTTTCGCCATTCTGCCAATGGTCTAACATCAATCTGCTTGCGGAATTTTTATCTTAACCTATCTTTGCGATAATTCAAACAATAATCAACACAAAAGAGGAGCAGGTCATGTCGCAAAACAAAACCATTGGGGGTGGGGGCTTTCACCATGTAGCAATTCGCGCCCACGACTTTGAAGCATCCGTAAAATTTTATACCAAAGCCCTGGGATTTCAAAAAAAAATCACCTGGGGCGAAGACAAAAGACGCGCCATTATGCTCGATACAGGGGATGGGAATTATCTCGAAATTTTCGCCAATGGAACAGATGAACCCAAACCTGAAGGGTCCATCATCCACTTTGCACTACGCACCAGCGATTGCAACGCTGCCATCGAACGCGCCAGAGCAGCCGGAGCCGAAGTCACCGTAGAGCCCAAAGACGTCGAAATCCCCAGCGAACCCCACAAGACCCCTGTACGCATCGCCTTTTGCAAAGGACCAGACGGCGAAATCATCGAATTTTTTCAAAACGAACTAACGTGATCAACTTACATCTGCCGGGGAAAAAGGAAAAATCATGAACAAAATTATACCTGTTTTGTGTCTGATATTTGCAATCGCCGCCTGCGGTGACGACAACCCCGCCGACTCGGGCCAACCCGTCGTCAATGAAACATTTAATTTGCCGGCCGGATCAATTGAAGACTTTAGCTTTACCGTTGACACAGACGCACAGCTAAACGTCATTCTTCAAGGCGAATTTAGCGTTGAGAACGGCACGATTCAGATGGCCGTCATGGGGGAAGACGAATATCAAACCTGGATAGAAGGGGGCACGCCCACTGTGCTCTACAGCCCGGGTGAAACATCTGGGGAAAGTTTCCGCTTACCCATTGATGATAGTGACACTTACTACATCGTTTTTCGCAACGCAGGTGCAAATACCGTAACAGTCAACGCAGAAATCTTCCTGCTCAGTACCTCCGAACCAGAGGTTTAGACTACCCGAAAAAATGCCTTCCAGTGCTTATCGGATACGCGGCACCTGAAACGCATCTCTCTCCCAATTTTCCGATTGACGAGACAAGAAGAACAAGTTATAATTACCCTTGTTCATTATCAATCACAGTTAAAAGAGGTATTTATGAACATCCCCATGCACGACGTGCTCTTAGTAGGTGGAGGGGGTGCGGGCCTGCGTGCTGCAATCGCCGCATCTGAAACGTATCGTGGCGCAGATATTGGCGTAGTCTCCAAAGTCTATCCCATGCGAAGTCACACCGTCTCCGCCGAAGGTGGCACGGCAGCAGTCATGCGCGAAGACGACAACCTGGACCTACATGCTTACGACACCATTAAAGGCAGCGACTTTCTCTGCGATCAGGATGTGGTAGAAGCCTTTGTCAAAGAAGCCGTCGATGAAGTCATCCAATTAGAACACTGGGGGTGCCCCTGGAGCCGCGACGAAGACGGTCGCGTGAGCGTCCGCGCATTTGGTGGCATGAGTGTCAAACGCACGCTCTATGCCGCCGACAAAACCGGCTTCCACATGCTGCACGCCCTCTTCCAAACATCTCTCAAATACGACGCCATTACCCGATACGACGAATGGTTTGTCACCTCTTTACTCGTCGAAGATGGCAGGGTATGCGGCGTCACGGCTCTCAACATCCGATCCGGCAACATTCACGCCATTGGCGCCAAGTCCGTCATTATATGCACGGGTGGCGCGGGCAAAATTTTTCCATTTACCACCAATGCCGCCATCAAAAACGGCGACGGAATGGCTCTGGCCTATCGCATTGGCTGTCCTTTAAAAGACCTCGAATTTGTACAATATCACCCCACGGGCCTGCCCGGCACGGGGATCTTAATGACCGAAGCCTCGCGGGGCGAAGGCGGCCACCTCGTCAACAGCCAGGGCGAGCGCTACCTCAGCGAATACGTCCCAGGCAAAATGGAACTCGGTCCGCGCGACATCTTATCTCGCTCCTTTATTCACGAAGAGCGCAAGGACAACGTCTTTAAAGGTCCCGATGGCAGCTACGTTCACCTCGACCTTCGGCACCTGGGTGAAAAAATCATTGACGAAAGACTGCCCTTTGTGCGCGAACTCACCCGAAATTACGTCGGCATTGACCCCGTTTACGAACCCATCCCCGTGCGTCCGGTCGTCCACTACTGCATGGGGGGTGTGCATACCGACATCAATGGCGCAACACCCATCCCCGGTCTTTATGCCGCAGGCGAAGCGGCTTGTGTTAGCCTCAACGGAGCCAATCGCCTGGGATCTAACTCACTGACCGAATGCCTCGTCTTTGGCGCGCGCGCAGGCCAGGTAGCCGCGCAACACGCCGCCGACACCGACTTTGCGGATTCGGCCTCAATGGCCAGGATGGCACAAGACGAGCAAAAACGCATTGAAACCCAATTCTTTGGCACCAACGGCAAAGAGCGCGTGGCCAATATCCGCGATGACCTCCGCAAAACCATGGAAGAAGGCGCGGGAATTTTCCGAACCGAAGACGCGCTCAAAACCACATGTGACACCATTCGCACCCTCAAAGAGCGCTACAAAAATATCGGCATAGACGACCACTCGCGCGTCTTCAATACCGACCTCGTCAATGCCCTCGAACTGGGTTACATGCTCGACGTCGCCGAAGGGCTCGCGCACTCGGCCCTCTTGCGACGCGAATCTCGAGGCTCGCACGCGCGATCGGATTATGAAGAGCGCGACGACGAAAACTTCCTCAAACACTCTCTGGCCTATCAAACCGATGGCGACCCCCGCATCGAGTACTTGCCCGTAACACTCACGCGCTGGGAACCCGAAGAACGAACCTATTAAAGGAAAATTTATGAGCGATCACAAAACCATCAAAATCACGGTATTGCGCTATCGTCCCGAAGAAGAGGACGCGCCAACCGAACAGACTTACGAGGTTGAATTTCGCGACGACTGGGTCGTTCTCGACGCGCTCAATCACATCAAAGACCACATCGACGGCACGCTTTCATTCCGCTGGTCTTGCCGGATGGGCGTATGCGGCAGTTGCGGGATGATGGTCAATGGCGAACCCAAACTCACTTGTGCCGCAATGTTGCGCGACTACTATCCCAAAGAAGTGCGCGTGGAACCTCTGGTCAACTTCCCCATCGTGCGCGATCTCGTCACCGACATGACCGACTTTATGGACAAACTCAAAGCGGTCAAACCCTGGATCATTCGAGAAGAAGAAAAACCCGTATCCGAAGGGGAATACCGCCAGACACCGGACCAACTCAAAGATTACAAGCAATTCAGCCAGTGCATCAACTGCATGCTCTGTTACGCGGCCTGTCCAGTCTATGGTCTCGAACACGACTTCGTCGGTCCGGCCGCAATTGCATTGGGCCACCGATACAACCTCGATTCTCGAGATGAAGGCATTCAACAACGCCAACACGTCATTGCCAGCAAAGAAGGCATCTGGGAATGCACGTATGTCGGTGAATGCTCCGTCGTTTGTCCCAAACATGTCGATCCCGCAGAAGCCATTCAACAGACCAAAGTGGCAACCACAACCAACCGTTTCAAATCGCTTGTCATGCCCTGGGGAAACAAAACATGATGCTCGACTCCGAAACGACCAAAACCTATACGCGCCCCATATCCAAAGCCTGGTGGCTGCGCGACCGCGGACATTTTAATCGCAGATATTTCATGTTCTTGCTCCGCGAACTCACAAGCGTATTCGTCGCCCTGTACGTCGTGCTCTTTATCTACGAAATTTTTCTCCTGACAAAAGGGCCAGACGCCCACGCAGCCTTCCGCGAATCCCTGAACTCAGGTCCCTGGATCGCATTTCACATCATCGCCCTGCTCTTTGCCCTGTACCACAGCTATACCTGGTTGGGACTAACGACCAAAATGCAGGCGGCTGGACGTGGCCTCGTCAAAATTGGCACAAAGACCCTGCCACCCATTCTTATCGCACTGGGATCTTATGGCGCGTGGATTGTTGCAACAATAATCATCGCCTACCTATTCCTAACTCTTTAGATTGAGGATATCGCTGTGAATTACAAAGAACACAAAAGCGAACCCTTCTGGTGGGGCATGTTCTCGCAAGGCGGTGTTATTGCCGCACTCCTCATACCCATCCACATTTTCCTGGGTGGAATCGCCGTACATTTGGGACTTATAGACGCCGAACTCATGTCGCATGAACGCCTGACCGGACTGCTCCAAAATCCGTTGGTCAAACTCTACCTCTGTGTCCTGCTCATCTTCACCCTCTACCACGCGGCTCACCGAATCCGCTTCACCCTCGCCGAAATAGGATTGCACAGCCTCGCCAAAGTCCTGCCTTTTCTCTGTTATGGCGGCGCACTGGTAGGCACAGCGGTAGTCCTGTACATCTTGTGGGTATTGTTCTAACCATATTAACAAAAAAATAAAAAGCTCGGAGGAATTCTGATGAAGTTCATCCGAGCTTTTCTTTTATCGCAAAAAACCGATTTCTATTTTGTCTTCTTTATCCTTCTAATCTTTCTCACCTTTCTAACGGTCTCACCCCCATCACTTCCATCCAGCAGCGGCTTCAATCTTCCCGCAACGCGCTCTCCCATCTCGATCATCCCGTGGTCCCCCGGATGAATCAGATCCACCGTCAACCCACCGATATTACCCAACATTTCTGTCCCCTCAATCAAATGTGCATTTTCATGGGGACAACCATCCACCGCATCTCGCAATGCCTGCCTGAAAGCCCGCGTCCTTTCGCGTTCTTCGGCATCGCCACAAAATTCTCTAAAATGCGGATAAATCGTAATACATCCCACGGGCCGATCGGGATTCGCACCTGCAATCGCATTTACCATATACGTCACGCGCTCGGAAAATTCCGACAGTGAAAATCCCGCCCCCATCATATTGACCGACAAAGCCAGCGTCGCCACATCCCAATCGTCGCGCGCGGCAATATAATCGGCCAATTCGCGTTCACAATAAGCCGATCCACCCACGCCCAAATTGATCAAATCCGCTCCCAAACGCCACGCCACCTGGCTCACATAGGTCAAATGCATAGCCGTAGCCGACGCACCGTGTGTAATCGACGTGCCATAGCTCAAATACCGTCGTTTTGGCAACTCATCAACCGTGGGCGGGCGAAGTCCTTCGCCCTCAATACTGTGATAGTGCAAACTGGTATTTCTCAGGACTAACCGCCATACCTCACGCGAAAAAGGCAAATCCTGCACCGCCTCAGACTCAAGCGTCTTCAGTCTTGCAGGATAAGTCAATTCCAGCGTCCTTGGTTCCTTCCCAATTTGAAAACGCTCTTTCCCTTGAAAAGGGCCAAAAAATGGAATCACTTCAGCCGATCCACCCGGGCTGGACAGCGTCACATTGACCGTGTTGCCCGCGCTCACAAAACGGATCTCCGACCCCGCCGGACTCAACATGCGTTCCTGGGCGCCCGCATTCAAACACAACCGCACATCTTCGGGCACGCGCTGCACCCGAAGCCCATCTCTCCCTTCAACATCTCGCAATTCAGCTACATTGTGAAATTCGACATTGTCGTGAATCATAAAAAAACCTCCTGATTACTCTGCCTGGGGGACCAGAACGGCTCCATCGGCTGTTGTGGCCTGGAAAGCAAATGCCCAGCCGCCGTGATTGGAGCCCCGGTCGTTACTGAGCTTGAGCACGATGGAATTGGCACCTGCCTGAAGCGTCACCGGAATGCTCTGGGCGCGAAAAGCGTAGTGGTGACCCAGATCGAAAACCTCATCGTTTACGCGCAAAATCAAGGCGTCATCCCAGGCCACGCGCAGGTTTGTCGTCATATCCACAGGTGCATGTAAGACGCAGCGGGCAAGCGCCGCGCCCACATCGGTATTGCCCACACCCGGGCCCCAGGGCCGAAATACGTGGTTAAAATCGACAAATCCGTGGTGGGCGGCGCGTTTGACCCAACGCGCTACGTCCCGTCCCCGTTGTCGTGAGCCAGCGGTCAACCAGGCCGACTCTTCACCGTGCAAACCATCAAACGTCGCTTCTAACTGAAAGGCCATCTCCGGGGACAAGGTCGTTTCCATCGCTTGACCGTTGTGATTGGCGAAAGGGCCGCATAGCCACCATTCGCCGCTGGTCGGCAGCGGCAGATCATGGGTGCCGCGCGGCAGTTCGACACCGGGTAGCAGTTGCGACCAATCAGGCACGGCGAAAAACGGTCGCACGGCGTCCTGCTGGTACCAATAGACGGTAGAGCAGATATCGTTGGCCATACAGCCGAAGCGCATGTGAATCGATTGCTGGAAGGGAAGTGAGTCCTTTTCGAAGAAGCGGTAGCCCACCAACCGCTGCGCCGGGCGCGCCTGCCCCACATCGTCATGCACATAGTAAGGCATTGCAGCGTAGTGATGGGTTTCGGGCGGATGCAGGGCACCCCCGTAGCCGGCTCCAAAGGTATCCTCGCCCCCAATGCCGCGCAAAAAGACCGGATGTTCGCCCTCTCCATCGATGTAGATATTCTCGGCCCCGCCGTGGCTCCAGCGATCGACATCATCGAGCAAACGCACGCCGTACACAAAGCCCAACAACTCTCCCGGCCCGTCGGCATCCAGCATCAGGAAGTCTTCACCGTAGCGCTGGGTCGGCATCTCTCGCCGCCAGCGGGCGCAGAAACGTCGCCGTTCGCTCAGCGTCTGATTGGGGTAGCGGTGCCAATCCACCTGCAGGTAGGCGCGGTTCTCTTCGGGTCCGGCTTCAAACTCAATCCGAGCGGATCGGGCGAAGGGCATCTGGAAGTAGCAGTTGTAGCCAATCCAGGCCTTGACCGACAGGAAGTGGGTGTCTATCGGATACCAGCCCTGGCCGTGCATGACCCCAAAAAAGTCACCGACAGGCGCCTCAACATAGGGGATCGGCTCATCATCAAAATAGATGCGAATAAGCACTTTGCGGCTGGTCATGGGTATGCGCTCTGGCCGCGACAGTACGACCCAAAGGTGCTGAATACAGCCTGGCCCATCGAGTTCGGCATAGACGGCTTTTCGGTTCGCCAGCAAAGGTCCGGTCATACTGACGCGGTCGGGGATACCAACTTCGGGGAGCTGTAAATCCATAGCAGACTCCATTCTTATTTATGCCCTTGCACTTTAGTCTATCCGCACCCATGCCTCGCTTGAAGATAGATCGCGACCAAGCGACCATGTTTTCCCAAAAGCCTCAACAGTCAATTCAACGCGGTCATCCCCAGCGCGAAATACATCGGACAATTCGGCTGCAATGCCGGGAACATCTGTCCCGCGATAAGGCACAACCACAGTCAAAAACGCCGCAGATGCCTGCTCATTCAACGCGAAACGAAATGCTTTGCGCGGCATGCGCGAACCATAAGTCCATGCAAACCAGCCCTCTTCTTCTGCCATTGTAGCTACACAATTTGCACCAGCCTGCACCAGCACATTCGCATCGTCAAATTGCGTAAAAGCGCGCTTTCCCGCCTCGTCAAACACCACATCGCCCGGCGCAAATTGGAAATGCAAATCCAGTTGACCGGGAACATTGCCAATCGCCTCGTCCAAAAACGCGAAAAACTGCCGATTGACAAACCACACCGAACGGCGGTGAACCAACCCCGGATACGATCCATTTTCCACAACCAACACATCGCTATCAGCCCCTTCCGACACCCACAACAAATGCCGCCCATCATCGGACGTATCACCACCGTCCAGCGTCAGAGTCTGATGCACCGTTGTCTGCCGATGCCACGCGCGGCCTTCTGCATCGTGACCATAAGTGTAAAAACCCGTATCATTCATCAACCAGCGCCCATAAGCGTACAATTCAAACGTCCCGTTATCCGGTTGATCATGGCTCGAAATAGCAGGCGGCGAACAATGCAGCGCCATGTGAATCTGATCGGGTCCCCAATCGTCGCGCATCACATACAAACCGGCCTCTTGAAATGCACGACTCTTTTGCTCTGGCAAAAACTCCCGATCCAGAGTCGCCCGTGCAGCGTATTTGGGATCACCCAGAAATTCTGTAGCCTCGACAAGTGAGTCATAAAGTCCCCACTTTGAGCGATCATCCGTCTCCTTCAACGCACGCGACCCATCGCCAAACATCGGCGCACCCAAATCGGGCGACGCAATCCAAAAAATATAGTCGTGCATCAACCGCACGCGCGCTCGAAACGCCTCTGAAATCTCAATGCCAAAAGTATCCATACGGCCAAAAATTTCCACAGCATCCCGCAATACGCCTTGATGATACCCATAAGACCACTCCCGCTGAACGCCATCCGTTGTCGTCTGCGCCAAGAAATTCTCTTCGACCCGTTCCAGTGCCAATTCCATCCACTCACGCGATTCCACAAACTCCCGGAACGTATAGGCAATATTGATAAATCCCCGCTGTTCAAACACCGCCTTATTGTGAATCAACCCCATCGGAATCAGCTTTGTCTTAACCTGATGATCGTACAGACTTGCCAGCAGCAAACCGAGAAACTCGGGCGTAAATGCCTCGGCATGAACCAAACTGCGAAATGCCGAACAGATATTCGTCGCCCGAATACCCGTCTGAATATCCAGCCAGACAAACCCTCTCCAGTACGTATAAACGGAATGGGTTTTGGTGTGAGTTTCCAGTGGATGTTTTGAAATCCAATCGGTCGTCATCTCCACAAATGTACGGGCGTATTTTTCATCGCGCGTCGCAGCATAAGCCTGTACGAGCGGTGCAGCCCAATAAAAACGGTACACAGCCGCAACCCATTCAATATCGCCGCGCGGATCCCATTCCCAATCAAAATCATCGCCATAGCGCGCCTCTTCATAGGGACCCCACTGAATAATGCGCTGACAAATTTTGTCGGCTGTTTCAAAATCGCCTTCCCCAGAAGCCTCATCCAATGGATATTTCGTCCGATAATAATCGCGCAATGCTGCAAGTGCGCCACTTCGATCCCCAGCATCCGCAGCCCGTTTTGCCGCCTCCAAACCCGTCAGATCTAATTTCTCCAAAATCCTTTCCGGATCAAACGATTCCAAAGGCATCTCGTGATCAATCTGATCCGCCCCTTTGGGATACTCCATTACTGAACTCATAGCCATGCCCTCTCGCTTGACAATGTGAATATCGGCGTTTATCTGAGTACTACGCCTTACCATTTGTTCCATACATATAATCCAGATATAATTTCTCCAAATCCTCATTCTCCAATTCAGCACGGGTGCGTTCCATGAGCAACTTTCCCTCCTTCATAATGCCTACCCGGTCAGCGAGAGAACGTGCTCTGAAAATATCGTGTGTGGACATAAAAATGGCTTTGCCCTCGCCTCTCAATTCTTCGAGCAAATCCATAAACTCAGCACCGGCTTGAGGGTCTAAACCAGCGGTCGGCTCATCCAGAATAACCGCAGGTGCATCTCGAATGATGACAATGGCAATACCCACCTTTTGTCGCATCCCTTTAGAAAACGCCTTGACCCGCTGCTCAAAGGCTTGCTCCTGTAAGCCCACGCGGTGCAAAATGCGATAATATCCATCGCGGTCAGTTTCTCTGCCAGCCAGACTCGCAAAAAAATCCAGATTCTGCCGCGCAGTAAAATTGCCATAAAGCATGACATTTTCAGACAGATACGCGACATACTTCTTCGCCTCAAGCGGGTCTCTCGTCACATCAATGTCGTTGATCAGGGCCGTACCCTCCGTTGGCTCAATAAAGTTCAGCATCAAATTAATAGCCGTTGACTTGCCTGCCCCATTCGCACCCAGCAAACAGAAAATCTCCCCTGAGGGCACTTTCAGGTTCAAATTGTCCAGTGCCAGGATATCATCTTCATACCGCTTTGAAAGTCCGATTGCTTCAATCATCACGCCTCCTTATAGCCTTATCGCCGCGTCAGCTTAACACCGTACCACACCACGCCAATCACCAACCCGATCACACCGAGAATCAACATACTACTCAACAAGAGATTTGTGCGTGCGGTAACGTGAATGCGTACCGTCTTATCCTGCGCCTCAACAGGTCTGTTATCTGTCATCGCCTGTGTCTGAATTTGAACCTCATAATCTCCTACGCCAACATCATCGGGCGGCATAAATGTCAGTTGAACAGCGCGTTCTTTTGAAGGCAACAGTTCTGAAATCACATCCGGCTCAACCATCGACCGCCAATTGGGTGGCATAAGGGCGCGAATCGCCACATTGTCCAAACGCCTCGTCCCGTCGTTATACACGTTCACTTCCATAGAAACTTCCTCCTCAATGCTGATCTCATGATAGAGATTCACAGCACGAACCTCAATTCGCCCCACGCCTCTCGGCACCAGTTCCAGCTTGACTTTACTCGCATTGAGCGTATCCAGTTCAGTCTCCGAAAACATACGTCCCTCAATAGGTTGCAACCTTCGCCAGACTTCTTGGGGCAGCACAAGGGCATAAAACGCAATGCGTTTGTCAATCGCCACATCAGCATCTGACCGTTCGGGCAAATACACTTGCAAAGACAGATCGTGACTTGTCTCATTTTGCCGAAAATTGATCTGGCTCAAACGCGCCCCTGACCGCGTAAATTGCGCGTTAATTTGTCTGGGCAAGTTCACAACCGCCAATTGAAAAGCGGCTCTCCCACTCGAAAACCGCTCAACCCGCACCGCATAAGTCGCACTCTCACCCAGGTCTGCCTCTTGTGAAAACTGCATCACTTCCAGAATCGGAATCGCTTTCTCTGATTCGGCTTCTACTTTTACCGGCATTTGTTTGGTCACATCCAAATACTCCATCTGGATAGTAATCTGATCGGCCTCTTCTTCCAGAAGTTGAAAGGTGAGCGATTTTTCTTCGTATAATTTAAGCGACGGCACAATCTGATCATAGGGTTTGCCAATAATGGTTCCCCCCTGATAAATGGACACAATGATATTCTGAATCTCCAAAAGCGATGTCAGGCGTGCCTTTGACATATCCTGATCGAGAGCGTCCAAGCCTGCGATTTCTACGCCCGTTTCGGCCAACTCTGACGTTCCAGATAAATAGGTCTCTGCCTCCGACACATTAGACGAGTTCTTCAAGGTCACATCGACCATCCGCCGTCCATCGGGCAAAATATACTTTTTCGCTTCCATTACTGAAATATGCGTGGCATCGCGTAAAAAATTCAGCTTTGTCTCGCGCAATGTCAACACGGCTTGCTTGTAAAGAACTGAAGCCTCTTCAAAGGCCTTTTGTGCGTCATTGAGTTCTTTCAGCGTGTAAATTTTTTCTTTAAACAACTCATCTGCAATCTCCAATTCCCTTTTCTTATTTTTCAGGTCTTCTCTGCGCCGGTCCAAATCCACTTCGGCTTTGCGAAGGCGCAATTCATTTAATAATTGAACTTTTGTTTTGCCTGTATTCGTTGGTGCTTTGACATCTTCTGTGCCTTCAATTTCCCCTATCCACACCATCACAAAGAACGCACAACCAACCTGTCTGCGTACCTGTCTGCTATTGAACAGGCGGACAACGCACAGGCAGACGCCCCATATCGCACCTATCCTATTCAAAATACCCCATCACCTCCCTCAAATTTTCCAGCGCATTGATATAGGCATCCTGACTCTGAAACAGCCGCTCTTGTCCTGCAAAAAAGCGATCCCTAAATGTTTCAACCTGATTATCTGTCACCTGTCCCAGATCGCGCAAACGCTCCTGAATCTCAAGTCGTCTGCTGTCCATCTCGAGGCGTCGGGTATTGATCTGGCGTTGCAAAATCCGATCTTGAAGTGTCTGGTAGTGCTGCCGCACATCGCGCTCAACCTGCTCGCGTCGGTCTCGAAACGATGCCTGCACCTGATACAATCGCGCACGCGCAGCCCCGGTCTGTCCATAGCGAGAAAATCCCGAGAGAATGGGCATTGAAAATTGAAAAAGTGCGAACTTATTTGTGTCTCGCGTTATAAAACGCGAATCCAAAGGCAAATCACCCGTACGCAAAAGCAACACATCCGAAGAGGCGTCCAGACGATAGGTGCCCTGGCTGCGCGTCAGATCAAACCCCAGGACCTTATCCCCACTTTCCATGCCAACTTTTATTCCAATATCCGGCAAATAGTCCAACCGCGTCTCCTGAAACCTCCGTGAAACCTCCGCAACTTCCTCGCCCAGTCCTTCAATCTCTACATCGCGGCTCAGAGCTATTGCAACCGCATCTTCCAAATTCATCTCAAAATCCTCAACCTCCCCAACCAACGCGACATCTTGCACCATATCGCGCCCCATCAACCGCAAGAGATCAAATGTCCGTCGTGCTTTTTGCTCCAACAAGACACTGATCTGCGCTTCTTGTTCCAAAGAGTCTAATTGCGCTGTTAAGAGATCAAATTCTTTTGCCACACCGTGTTCGTATTTCACCCGAATGCGCCGCAATTTTTCCCGCACATTGTCGAGTACTTCGCGTCGATTTTCAATTTGCTTCCCTTTCACAATTGTTAGATAAAAATTGCGTCGTACCTGTGACAACACGCGCCGCGTCTGCCGCTCGTAGTCAAGCCTTGCTGACCGCATTCGCGACCGATACGCCACTTCTTCAGGTGCATCAGCCCCAAACTCCAACACGCGCTGTCGCGCATGCAAAATGGCTTCATCGCGAAATAGATCACTGTCTATGTGTCGCAGGTCTGGCACATTGTACCGGGTTTCCAAATCCACTTTTGGAAAAAACCGGGATCGCACCACCCACTTATCGTAATCTATCTCCTCAACGCGCTGTCTGGCTGACAGCAGTGTTTCATTGTGCGCTCGCGCCAGTGTCAAACAGGTCTCAATGTCCAGTGCCCCGCCTTGTTGTGAATGACTAACAGGTGCCCATAACATCAGCAAAAATAAAAATGCCAAACGATTCAAAAGACGCACCATAACCCTTCCTCCGCAGGAAGTCGTTGAAACCTGTGTCGATAACCGCATCAATCTTTCTGTCCCGATCTTCGCTTTCCTCCTTACACCCAGAAAGATAACAGCATCGCGGTATGCAGGCCGAGTATCATGCCTCACTGCCCCGTAGCGAGTTCCAAATCGGTGTGCATCCGTCAACATACCGTCAATATGTTCTGTCCGCAAAAGATACGCAATCGCATCGCGATTTTCAAACTCTAAAAAAATTCTTACTGACACTTTGAACTGCTTACTCTTGGGAACATAAAACATTACAAATTGAGCTTGAAAATCAAAAAAGGTTGCGGGTGCATTGCCCGAAACCTTTCTCATGTATTACAAGCGAGATTTTTTTGCTCATCAGTCAAATTTATGTTTGTACATCCACCAAAGTGATATTCACACTACTTATCATAGATATTTTACACCGCTTATTACCTGGAGACTTCGCCTTCAAATTTAGTCAACGCACATCGTATTTTAGAAATGACACATACGTTCCAATAAAAAGCAGTAGGGATAAAAGGATGAGCAATAGGATGTCAACGATTGTCTCCTGCACAACAGAAGCAAGCGACATTTTTTGATATGTATAGACAGGAATTTCATGCAGATCGGGCTTTTCGGACTTTTCTGAAAAGGTATTTAGTAATTCACCGCCATCCCGAGACTCTACGATTATTCCCTCTATAATTTCCTCTTCTATAGCTCCATCAGATGCTACGCGTATTATTTTTCTATTTTTAATTTTTGTTTTCATAAATGCGATATATCGTTCTCTATATCCTTTTAATGACCTGATGAAATGCTCAAAACCACCCATTCCAGTATCAGTGAAGCTCGTCGTTGCATAGGTCATTGCCGAGGCAGGAGAAATGCGGGAGAGAGTGATGGCAAGATTAGCCAAATTTTGTTGTCGTTGTTGGTATTCTCTCCCTATTCGAGCTTGTGCATCTTCAAGTTCCATGTCCCGTTGTTCCCCAATTTCTCTTCTTTTTTTTTGATATTCATCCCATCGCCTTTTACTGTGTTCACGCAAGGTTTTTATATCCATTTCTTCCATACTTAACCTAGTGGATTGGTCGCCCCGCAATTTCTGTTCAATCTGGTTATATTTTTGAAAAATATCGTTTGTTAATCGCGTTTTCTCGATAAGATATTGCTGACTTGAAGGTACCTGAATAAACTGAGCAGCAACGATGATGCTACTCCTGGGGATAATGAGGACAGCTAATACCCAAATAAAAAGTGCAATCAAAAACGACACACTCGAACTCTTCGTACGAGCAGAAACAAAAGCACTCAAGAAAAAAAAGACCGTTAAATACAAGAAAAAAATAACAACTATAAACATTAGCCGCACATAGTCATCACTGTCAAAGTGAATATTAGGCAACAGAAGAACTACAGCCGTGCCCAAGAGTAGGGGAATTAGTAACGGAATGAATAAACTGATGAGTCCTCCGATCAATTTTCCCAAAATCAATGTGTCTCGCGGCACAGGAAACGAGGCAATCAATCGGAGGGTGCCACCTTCTTTTTCTCCAGATAGCAGGTTATACGAGAAGACAATGGCTAAGAGACTGAGAACATTTTTAAAAATGAACATCAGATCGAGAGTGCCGAACAGCACAAAAATAGGATTGTTTTCAACATTGCTTCCCTGTAGTTGTGGTGTGCTGAACGAATTAATATTCAGATTTCTTCCTATGTAATTTGCTATCCCGACACTAAAAATCGACAGCACTTCTGGCGGTTTGCTTATGCCTATACCCTTAGTATCAATTTCATTATACGTTTGTTGTGCTTGGAGTAAGTTCCTGTTGAGTTCCTGCATGCCATTGTAGTCCACTACAAGATCGCTATAATTGCGTACACTAAAATAAAAGCCGAGAAAAATCAAAACAGAACCCAAGATACAGGCAATGACAAACGTTGAGTCAGAAAATCGCGCCAATAGTTCTTTTTCTATAATCATTTTTAGCACGGGATACATCCTTTAAAAAAAAACGAATGAATAGCTACTATCGCGGCCTAAATCCTAACCGCGATAGTAGCTATAGGATATGAAGCAGTGGGCAAAAACTGTGAGTGCTATTGATGGGTTGAATCTGCGCTCTTGGATAGCGAACCTGATGAACTGATGTCGCATGTCTGCGTGAGGCTACCGCACAAGCAACAGTGTACCACTGGCAAACACTCAGAATAGCAACAGACTCTCAAGACACTTTCACCGAGGACTAATGGTCTCCATTATTTTAGCTTCCCTCCCCCTCCTCCACTACGACCGTTCCATCGGATCTATGATAATGCCTTATAGGAACTGAACAATCTACGTCACCTGTTGCCCAAGACACTTTACCTGTTTTCTTGTTAACTGACATTCTAACATCCATCCCATACGCTGCTCCCCCTAGACTGTCGTAACAGTTTTTGTCGGCTTTTTCCTTTAACGCGTTTCTCGCCTCCGTTTGAGTATCATGACTTCCCGTAAAGACCCCAAACTCGACAATTCTAAAAAGATCATGGGCCACGGCCCTGTTGGGCAACAACCAAGGCACCATCATCCCAGCCGAACACAAAATCGTACTGAGTTTCGGCACATTATCGGACAACCAGTTTACAATCATTATGTAACCTCCTCAAAGATAATTAAAACGAAACAACTGCACAATCTACACACTTCTTCAGTTTGGGCCATAATGCCCACAAGAATTAAATATCACCTCCTCTCCAGTGGATTTGGATTTTACCTGTTGACAATTCTCTACAACAGGCAAAACGCGCCCTTTCTGTACTATCGATAAGAAAATCCGACTAATTCTCTTACCGACCACATCCGGGACTTACTGCTTCCGACGAATGGGTTAAACCTCCTTTCTGTTTATCAGTGATAAAACTCTCAAATTCCTCATATTCCCAAACATCTGCCAGTTCACCGTTAATATAAAATGCAGGCGTACCTCGGACGTTTAAGGTGGATGCTTGTTTTACATCTTCTTTGATTTCGGAAGCATATTTACCAGTGTCTAAACAGCGATTGAATTGTATAGAATCAAGTCCTAATTTAGTGGCATATTGCTTCAAGTGACCCGGTTCTAATGCATCTTGTTTGGCGTATAAAATGTCGTGATATTCCCAGAACTTTCCCTGTTCTCGAGCGCATTCAGACGCTTCATGAGCTTTTTGAGCATTTTCGTGAAACGGCAATGGAAAATGTCGAAAAACGAGACGGGCTGTTTCAGAATAATTGGCCAATAATCTGTTCAATACTCGTCCAGCTTGAGCAGAATAAGGGCACTGAAAATCACTGAAGACCACAATTGTAAAGGGCGCGTTTAGCGCACCGATAGATGGCAAGCCTTCATTACTCAGTTTGTAAACAGGTACCTCTGGTGGATCGAAATATATCTCTATTTTTGCTTCATCAATCAATTTGTGAATGAACCTTTCTTTCCCATTCTCAAATTTTTTCTTCCCAGCAATGCGTTCCGCGACTGGCCAAAGGAGTTCTCTAAATGTTTTTCCTTCAATTGGGTCAATTTTCATCATACGCAGGATTTCATTTTCTCGGGCTTCATCGGACAACAAAGCCAATCTCGAGTTCTTAAGCATCGTGCTATGAAAGAGATCGAATTGTTCTTCGACTTGCACATATGACAGCGTAGTATCAATTTTTCGCAAGAATAAAGAGTCAATAGTGGAGCCTGCTTTCTTTGTTGCATCTTCTAAAATAACAGGTTTGAAAATCTCTCGAATTTGTTCAACTTTGAGATCATAAATTTGCTTTGTATCAAGATAAAAAAGATCGTCGCCAAAATCATCTTCTGTCACCATACCACCCTTAAATTTCGCGTAGATTCGTTTACCGCTATCATCTCTAAATATCTGGCTTAATTGCTGGTCACCTTGCAGTTCTAAAGTTACGCGCCTTGAAAGTTCGGAGAAATGGTCTTTGCTCCTCAATTTTATCGGTTTGGAATTTACAAAAATAGAAGGTGTACTATTAACCCCAAATCTACGGCCTTCTCTTATGTCTTGATGAACTCTATCTGCAAATTTACCGGAATCAAGGTTCTGTTTAAATTTTTCCAGGTCGAGGTCTAATTTCTGTGCATACGCGATCAAGTCCTCTTTTTTTAGTTTATCAAAGTTTTCAAATAATAGATCGCGGTATTCCCAGAATTTTCCCTGCGCTCGGGCGCATTCAGCAGCTTCATGCGCTTTTTGAGCATGACGATGATGGGGAAGGGGGAAGTGTCTAAACACAATCTTCAGCTTATTCTCAAACGCGGTTAATAGCTGATTCATAACAACTGACAACTGACTACAATAAGAGCATTCAAAATCGCTAAATTCCACAATCGTAACAGGTGCGTCCGGAGACCCTTGCGTTGGAAATCCTTCAACAGAAATATCATATACTGGCGGATCGGGTTCTTCAAGATAGGTTTCTACGTGAAATTGGCTGTGTAATTTCATCATATATTCTCGTTCTGCTTTCATTTGATTTTGACCGGCTATTCGAACTCGAATGGCGTTCTTAAACTGCTCCTCAAAATTCCGTTGTGTATCTAAGTCAATACGCATCACTTCGAATATCTTTTTCCACCGAGAATCGCTATCGAGATTCCTAAATTCCGATTGCTGATTGATAGAATCAAATATGTTCCTCATATCTTCTTCAACTTCAGAATCTTTGACAGCGGAAACATCAACTTCGAATTCAAAAATCTTGCTCACAGGAACACCCAATTCTTGGGCTTTGATGGCTAATAATTTTTCTCCAACAATTGCATTAAGTCGATCCAATTTCAATTCATACAGTTCTTGCTGTGCAGGATAAATTTTGGTATGGTCAAGGTCATGTTCATAAATCAACCTATCATTGTATTTCGCGACCACTGTATCAAATTTTACTTGATGCCCATAAACGAAACCGCTTGGCAATTGTAACAGAAAAGACACCAAAATTGAGGTGAAAAAGAGCCTATAATCCCAAACAGGACATTGATATATCCTCTTGAGCATAATAGTGATTGCGTATTTTGAGGCCATACATAAACTCATTTCTTTAGAAGAATAGGACCATATCCCAGCGAGGATTCGGGTTGAAATCACGTTATATTTTGAATCGGGACCCTACTCTGATCTTTCTTTTTCCGAAGTAGAAAACACCTGTGCTGTTTGAATAGATGTTTTCAACTCGTCCATTCTTATTGACCACTAAAACTGTCATTTTTATTAAATCCTGGAAAACTGGTTTCTGAATTTGGAATGCCACAACATAACCACTCTGAAATTCAAGCAACCCTGAAGAACTGCTCTCGGCATCCATTGAAAAATCTAATTCTCTAACAGATAGAATTTCATCTTCACTTCTCTGGGGCATTAAAACGTAAGAAATTGCAACGCAACCTTTTGCATTTAAGCTGAAAATCGCTGTTGGAATGGGACGAATTTTAGCACCGCCATCGTAAAATTCCCAACCTTGTATTTGCGGCTCCTTCTGACCTTCCACTATATTAAGATCTAGGGCTTGTTTTGTAATAGGGTAAATCCCAAACTTACTCCCAGTTTTGTTGCGCGTACATATCCCTTTCGGGCTGTCTGTTTGTGTTGCGTATTCCGAATTCAAATGAAAAAGTGATTCATAAGTATGGGTAAGTTGATCCATTGGTTCAAGAATATCCGTCAGGATCCAAAAACGACTTTTTAGAAAGAAAATTGACCGCGTATGTAGAACTTTTATTTTTTCTTCACCAAACCCGTCATTATAGCTTGCAGATACGAAATCGAAATCGTCATTCGTTATCCAGTTGGCACTACCTTTCTTGATCTTATATCCATGCGTTTCAGATGATTGTTGCCCCTGCCCATCTACAATCACTACGTTATGAGCTTGAGAAGAACGAGCATAAGCCTGCCAACTTGATGTCAGATCGCGCGTATAGTATCCCGGGTCTATAATATGTAGCTGTCCATGTGAATACACGATAATACTTAGTTTATCCTCATGCCCATTTTGACCAATTGGACCAGCATCAAACAAAAGATACGAATCTTGTCCTTCTACAGAAGACCGCATGACATATTGCCCAGCATAAGGAAATGCTTTTGATTGTCTATTCGGGACAATGCCTTTTTTCCCTTTTGTTGCAATCCATTGAAAATCTTGACGTTTCGGAAAAAGTTGAGCACCTCGTTGAAGTAATGGAAAAATATCCGTATATACGCCATTATTTATTGAAGGCATGATCCAGTCCGGCAACGACACATACAACCTGTAACTAAATATCTGTTGTAAACAAGCCATGAAGTCGATTGGAAATTTTTCCCCATTCCGAACCCCAAGATCAATAGAAGACAAAAGAGGTTTAAACGAGCTATCCGAGCTGGACAGATCTGGCAAGGCCCCATCGGGATAAACGAGGGTACTAAAAAGTCTCATCATCCTATCCAAGGACAAAAGACGCAATTTTTCAGCATCCTTCAATTCTGGAAATAACACACCGATATAATAAATGCCACAGCATTCCTTTAATCGCCATTTGCTGTCTTCTTGTGAAAACTTAATGAGATGCTGAACTTGCTCCATCATACTACACAACATTGTGCAAATAGCAGCAGAATCAAATAGAGGTGATTTTAGGAAAAAGTAAAAAGCCCAGGGCCAGGAATATGTCAGCCGATGTGCACATTCCAGTGTACGCCAGCAATTTGTAACGCCACTACCCATTTCGGCATTTTCATTCCAGGCTTTGCCATTGCCTTCTAAGGGGCTGAGTATTCTCTCACACCAATCCGTCATTTGCCCAACAAAAGATTTAACATATCGCTCGTGACCAGTTTCTGAGAACGCTTTGCCAAGTACAACCCAGGATTCATGTCTTGCCAACTGCCACGTTGTTTCTTTTAGATGATTTCCCGTAAATTCCCAATCTATATCTATACTCTTCTTGAAGTTGTATGTGGTGTCCAAAATCGTAAATTTGTTTTTGCAAATTCTATCGGCTTCTCTAAGAATAAAATCTTCACTAGCTCCCTCTGGTTCAATTTCCATATCGGAAAACCACCTGGGAACTGTACGGGTTCTGAAATGCAAAGCGAGAGCATCCCGAGCCGATGTCCAATCTTCTACTATTATTTTTTGTTTCACTTCCTTTAGATCTGGCAGATCTAAATCCAGTAAATCAAACAGGTCTTGAAGGCTTATTCTTGGACCAGTCATAAGTATCAAACCCGCGTTGATTGGCTGTAAATTTCAAGCCAGGCCTTTCGCTCTTTTTCTTCAGAGTAATCTGTTTCTATTTTTTCCTGGGCATTTTTGCCAAAAAAATTTCGCTCAGATTCATCTTCAACCAAAATACCTATTTTGTCTGCCAACTCATCAGCGTCATGGCTTGCTACCAAAAAGCCATCTCTTCCATCATCAATAACATCGCGATTCCCACATACATCAGTCGCAACAATCGGCAATCCACAAAACATAGCCTCCAAGAGTGCGTTTGGAGATCCTTCATGAAGCGAAGGAAAAACAAAAATATCCATCTCATGAAGCCATGCACAGATGAACGGATGTGGAATCCAGCCCGTGAAAGTGATATGGTTCCATAATTTTTCCTTTTTAAGCCACTTGATCCATTCCTTTTTTTCTTTTAAATCCGAAAATTCGCCCACCAACAGCAAGTGCAGGTGTGAATACCGCTTAACCAGCTTTGCAAATGCTTCAAAAAAATATTTGGTTCCCTTAACGTGACCTAAGCGCCCGGCTGTTCCGATAATCAATTTTTCTTTTGTCTTTAGAGTTAGAAAACGCTCTATAAATTTGCGGCTTGATCTTTTTTCATTCACAGCAAGGCGAACCAGGGAAACATTGGCAAATAACGAAGGATCGAGGGCATTGTGAATCACTGTTGCGTTTTCTATATTTCCTATGAGTCGCGCCTTATATAATAAATCAGAGTTTACGGATGTGACATAACACGCCTGTTCCAGAACCCATTTCAATGTAGGGAGTCGTTCCGTGCTATAGCGCATAGACTCTACATCGCTCCCTCTCAGACTCACAATCAAAGGAACTCCAACTTCGCCTGCAACAAGTGCCCCAATTTGCCCGGGAGGCAAAGCAAAAATACTGTGTATTATGTCAAATCCTTCTGACTCATTTAATCGTATAATATAATTTCCGACTTCCCGTTTTTCGCGGTGATCTCTATACGATGTATTCATCTTAGGAATCGTGCGATGTATCGTAACACCAGCTTCCTCGACAGGTTTAACCTGAGAGATATTTCTGTTAGGACCAGGCGCAATAACATGAATATTTAGACCCTGAGCAGATAGATTCCTGGCAAGCCTGAACGTAAAACTGCCCACTCCACCTCGGCCAAAAGGAGGAAATTCATAAGTAATCATACACACGTTCATCTAATATTGCTCACGCTCTTGTCTTTATGATTTCAGAAATAAGCTGTGCTGTCCTGTAAGCACCATTAAGTTGAATATTAGAGGCTACTGGCTTTCTGCACAAACTCTTCTGAATCTCTTTCGCCAGAATCTCTGGCGACAGTTTTTGCTCATCAATTTTAGTGGCGAGACGCATGTTGACGAACTTCTCTGCTCGCAATTCTTGATCTCCCCCTGCCTTTGCAGGAACCAAAATAGCCTTAACTCGTTTTTCAAGAATATTCATACAGGTGTTATAACCTGATCGGCTGATCGACAAATCTGCTATTTCCATCCATTCGAGAAGATTTGGGGTAAATCTATGTACAATAATATCTTTCGTTCCTTGGCAATATGCACGAAGTTCGTTAAAAGATGCTGAACTCAAAAATTCACCACAAAAGATGACAAATTTGCTTTCCAGGTTTTTATCCAAGTATTTTTTGGCTTCAATACAGTTTCTCAAAAAATCCAGAGTGCCATAAGAATCAATTCCACTTCCAGCAGTTATAAGAATCACTCTCTCATCGGAAGACAAATCGATATGAGAGGGAAGGAAGCCTGTATCATTTTGACTCCAGGATTTTTTTTGAGAGACATAACCTGTATAATGAATTTCAATATCGATATGATGCCATGATGTGAAAAATTCCTCAACTTCACAGAATTTCGGATCGGCGTGGACAAATAGATGATCAAAATAAGTATTCAAGACTGTACTACATCTCATCATATAAGATTTTGTATATTCTGTTTTCTCTTTTGGAATATCTCTCAAAGAACATATAACGCACGTTCTTAATTGTTTTGAGAGTTTAATGGTATGCAGAACTGGGAACAATTCATCACGCAAATACCATCTGCCAAAAGGGAAAAATTCTATAATGAACACATCGGGATTAACTTCCTCAAATGTGGAATGAATGATTTGTTGACGCTGCGTGATGATATTCGAGTAAATAGGACTGTCGGTTGACATTCCACCTTCGTCGAAATTAGGAAGGGTCCTTATTGTGACATGATCAGGATTCGAGTAATTAGAAAGTTCCCGACCCCCATTAAGATAGAAAAGGTCATATCCCTCTAACGATTCAATGAGTTGACGAGTCCGGACATAATGTCCAATACCCCTAACATGATGACTGTAAAACAAAATCCGAGGTCGCATTATTGCAGATGTCTTTCTCCGGAAGTTTGATAAATTTCCAGTGTTCGATAATAGATATCTAACCAGATAGTAGATTCTCGCTCAGCAGAAAAATCATCCTCTATCGTCTTTAGAGCAGCCGTTGCTAATTTTTGGCGCAATTGAGAATTTTTAGCTAAAATTTCCAATCTTTGGGCAAGTGCCTCAGAAGATCCAGGAGAGACCAAAAGACCGTTTTCCTTATCTTTTATGACACCTTTGATGCCATCAATCCTGGATGCAACTATCGGCAACCCGATACCCATCGCCTCCAGTAAAGCATTGGGCGATCCTTCATATAGAGAAGGAAAAGCAAAAATGTCCATCTCTTTGAGCCATGCAGAAACGTGCGCGTGAGGAACGGGACCTGTGATTGTAACTTTCTTTTTTAATTTCAAATGTTTAATCTGCTGTTTTGTAATCGCCTCTTCATATTTACTTGTAAATCCGCCAACGAGAAGTAGGTGTGCTCTTGGGTAGGCTACTAACAGATCCTTAAAAGCCTCTAAAAGATGATTGAATCCTTTCTTGTGTCTTATAATTCCAGAAGTGCCGATCATTGGCGTGCTGACTTCTTTTATTTTTTTAAATTTTTGAAAAAATAAACGATAGCGCCAACTTTGTTTTTTTGAAAGCTCTGATAGCGCATCCAGTTCGAACATTGACACATCCACAGCATTGTCAATCACTTGAGAAAAAGGCAGCGGAACAATTTTTTTCGCCACCTCCAAAAGTTCTGACGTGACGGACGTAACAAATGTGGCATTCTGAAGCACCCATTTTAATGTGCCCAAATAAACAGGGCTAAAGCGCAATAACTCAATGTCATTTCCCCTTATACTCAATACCAGAGGACATTTAATTGCTTCAACCGCCCAAGAAGCTACGAAACCCGAAGGAAAAATGAAAAATCCATGTACAAGATCAAATTTTATCTCATCATTAAGACTGATCACATATTCTGTCGCTTCCTTAAGCTCGAGAGGATTAGCCTGAAGATAGTTACCTAAAGAAGGAAAAAGCCTATGCACAACAATTCCTTCTTCTGTGCTTGGCAAGATTTGAGAACCAACTCGATTATTGCCAGGAGCGATTACATGGACTTGTACACCAGCATTGATCAGATTCTTGGCAATCCTACAGGTCGCGGTTCCTACCCCACCTCGTATCATCGGTGGGTACTGAAATGTGACAAAGCAAATTTTCATACCTCAAAGACCTTTAATTTTTCTTTTTAAAGAGCCTTTACAACAGGCTAATAGGAGCTTAAATCGGTCATCCTTGTCTATGTAATTCGTAAAATTCTTAAAATCCGAGTTTTGGAATCTGAAGAATGAATCTATTCCAAGAAATGAGGCTTTTTTGCATTGATAAAAAAAACGCCAGCTTAGCACTTGAGAAAAAACAGGTTCTGGATAGAATTTCTGCTTGTCATTGGATAATTTAAGCTGGTTTAACCAGAACTTCAATTGATCGAGAGATTCTCTATTGATTTTTGAAGAAAGACAGAGATGTTGATGTGCTTCTTCAACTTGAGAGGGGTCTAAAAGGCCACTTCTTTTTAAAATATTTTTTCTCACAGAATTTGAGAAGAACTTCTGCTCTCCTTGATGTTTTTTCCCAATTTGATTAGCATGTTCTCGGTATTTTATAAATGGTTCATCAATATTGTGCATTTGGCATACCATCGCACATTTATCCCATAAATCCATATCCTGACCGTATTTGAAATAAGGATCATAATTAAGCTGATTCCTGGTTAATACGTGCCTTCTAATCATAACGGAAGGATGAGCCAACGGCGTTTTGAAAAGCATAAAGCATTGGATCTCGTCGTGAGAAACAGGAAACTTTCGAACATATTCTCCAGATTCCTTCATTACAATTATCCAACTCCCACAGACGCCTACTTCAGGATTTTGAACCATAAATTCAAGCTGCCTCTCTAACCGCGAAGGCAAACAGATATCATCACAATCTATTCGCGCTATGTACTCTCCTCTTGCTAATTTTAATCCTTTATTCAAGGAGCGGGTTAGACCAATATTGTCTCTATTCTTGATCACTCTGATTCTCGAATCGTCATATCCCTCAATAATCTCAAGGCTATTATCAGAAGACCCATCATCAATAATTAAAAATTCAAAATTGGGTATTGTTTGCGTAAGAACGCTATCGATAGCGTCTCTTAGATGGTTTACACCATTATAAACAGACATTAAAACGGTGATTTTGAAATTCATCTTCTTATTCCTCAAATCCCATCGCAACAAAGGCTCTGGGCCTCAGAAACTGCCATCCTCTTTGAAACCAAATTATCTCCGGCTCCACCCTTTCACCAACAATTTTTCTGGCAAAATTCCATCCCCAATTTTTATTTTTTGGCACTTGAGATTGTAGTAAATCTTCAAACGCAATTCTTCCTTCTACGCTCCAATAGTCCTTTCCGATGCTTACCTCAGTCTTAAGACTTTTTGGATTCCATGCCTTAGGATCTGTGAAAGGCATTAACAATGGAATCATTTCTTCTGGTATTTCTTTATTTCTTATTTTTGCCTTCAATTCTATTGATATTTTACAGATATCGATAATTATATTTCCAGCATTAACATTAATCCTTAAAAAAGAATCTTGCATGTTGTCTGGCAAGATGTAGAGGGCAACATTGTCGTCCTCTGTTATTTTCATTTTGTCGTGTACACTCATCGCTATCTTCAACGTTTCCGGATCAGGATCCCTGTTCAAAAAGGAAAAATACAGGTACGATTTATCATACATCAACCTTACCTGGCTGCTGAGATCATCCTCAATAATTCTTCCGTCCGCGGTCGTGAATAGATTAAATACAGGAGCTTGATTCCATACTTGATCTTCAAGTTTGCCATCAATTTCAGGAACATTTTCAACAAGTGGAATGATGAATTGTTCCTTGTGGGAGTACTCGGATATTTGTCCTTGTATATCCTGGACATTCCCGAAAAAAAATAAAATACTGCTCAACAGACTACCAGCAAGCATCCATCGGATATCAAGTATTCTCAATACTACCACAGATTCTTCTCCTCGTCGTAGTTGCATCATACTTACCCTGAAGTAGTTCATACCCAGTTGGCAATATCTTCAGCAAAATTGCTTATCTACTTCTACAAACACCCTTCCATGGGTTCATGTGCCACCCAAAAAACGCGTATCATATTACCTCGCTTCGTCACGGCAAGTTAGAATCCGAGTACTGACGTTGTGCTGCCCTGCCTGTGCGTGTCCGCACTTTTGCCTGTGCGTAGCATGTAAACAGGCAGACAGGTGCATAAGGGGCATGTGCCCGCTCAAAATGAAAAACAGGAAAAGGGAATGAAGCACCCTGGTACAGATTAGCTTTAGCTGTGCGTTGAAAAGTACTGAGGAAAAATTGTGCGACGAGGAAGGATGGCGCGAATGCGAGAAATGCGGGATAGAAAGAAGGTCGGTAGAAAGAGGGTTTAAATCTACTACCCCCCCCCCCCTGAACTCATAAATATTTTAAAAACAACAATTTGTGTAATTTTTAGAGAGGCAAAGAAAGACTTCAGCCACGTTGTGGGAATGATAAATGGCTCCGCGATGGCGCGAAGATTTGAAAGATAAAAAGTCTGCATAAACCTATCCTTTGGATTACGAGACAAACTCTTAAAATTTCAATGCAAAATAAGCCCGTCTATTCGGGCTGTCAAGCATTTTTTTATTTTAATCGGTATTCTGTGCACCTCGTATACCAGATACTCTGTAGGGCCCGAGGAAAGCCTCAGCAAAGACATCTATGGCTTAAAACGTATTATCAACTTCTAAAAACCAACTTGATCACCACACTTTGAAGGGGTTGCAATTTCATCGACACACCTTCATCTGGCAACGCGATACCAGGGTCAGAATCCGAACCATGAAAAAAATCATAAGTATCGTACACAGGAACCCGGTCTATACGCTCCAAAAAAACATCTGGCAAGAGATGAATTGGACAGACAACTTCCCTGACAAAACGCGCATCCAGATTGTGCGCCACCAGCAATCCCGAATGCCGGGTATAGCGCGTATAGGCAAAAACGCGGTCTTCAGAATCGATATTGCGGTGAAAATACACATGCCCGGTTTGCAACTCAGACTGCTGGTTCACAAACTCGTGCAAAGCCTCATAAGCGGCAACGAGTTGTGAATGTGGTTCTCTATCTGCCCACTCGGGATGCAACAACGTAGATGCTTCAAAATCAGTACGCGCCTCCTCGCCCCATTCTGTACCCCACTCTAAAGCATAGGCCAAATTCACATAACGCGCCGTACCCGCCGTCGCATCGATTAACGAACACTGGATATTGCGCAACAGAGCCAACGTCCGGGAACGATAGCGTTCTCGCCAAATTTTTGTCGCACGCGGGCTATCGTGATTCTCAAAATAAGCCATCGCCACAGTGCGCGGAGCAAATGTGCCAGACGTGCGCTCTAAAAAATCGGCATACTGATTTCCGTACTCGGCATCCCGATGAAAATCCACCAGCAATGCGTAAATCATATCCACCGGAATATCCACCGCCTCGCTTAACTCGCACAGAGTCTCGCCCAAAACGAGCGCATCGGACTTAACCGCATTGATACGATTTTTAATCTGCTTCAAAAATGGCCGATCCACAGTCTGGCTCGCGTCAATACGCACCCCATCCAGATCACAGGTACGCATCCAAAAAGGCGCGATTCCCGACAGATAATTTTGCAAAGATCTGTTAAAAGGCAAATTGAGCAACGCCACATCTGAATAAACCAGCCATGCAATCTGATGAATTTTTGGCTGCCCCTGCTCATCCATCACATACCAGTCGGGATATTGTTCAATCAACGGACAATCGCGGCTGGTCTGCATCAACACCAGATCGAAAATCACCAGCTTGCCCAGCGCGTGTGCCCGCCGCGTTAGCGCGCGCAATTCAGCGCGTCCAATCAACTGTATTAGCGCATCGCGCCCGACCCAATCAATCAGCTCTTTAAACGTGCGAAAATTGTTAAAATCATCGACCTTGCGCAACCGCGACAACTGTCGCGCGCGCAATAAGGTCTGCAAATCCAAATCGACAATCAGCTCCTCCGACACCAGCGAAAGAAAATCCACCTCTTCTGGCGGCGTGACCAGAGCGGGATCAATCCGATAAAAATCCCGCACGGCATAAACACTTCCCAACGTGCCTTTTCGCACATCATGTCCCGTGTGCAAATCGCCAAATCCGGGTTCAAAAAACGGGAGCAAATACACCACATCTGTCTGCATCTCTTCAAGACGCGATGTCACATCGCAAAATGTACCACTCACAAATTTTCCATCTGCATCCAGACGCGCGCCAACCTTTCGCACACAGACTTCGGTAATTGAAAGACAGCGGCGAATCTGATCGGGACTGATCGCGATTACCCCATCTCGATTCAGTGCGATATCATTGACCGAAATCCACGCTTTTGAAGCATCTGCCTCTGCCTTATCGTCAGCCGAAAACTCAACCGTATAGTGAAACACACCCGTCCGATCGATCTGAAATACATCCGACTCGAATACCAGATTATTCCCCGAAAGAACGGGCTGACCCACGCCATCCACAACGATATGCATAGCAACATAAAACCCTGCGCCCGCGCAAAACTCCCCCCGCTCATCAACAAAACCGCGATCATTCACGTCAGTCCACAAACGCGCTTCTACATCACCAGTGCGACAGGTAGCCAAATCGATATCCGAAACGAATAACTCAGCTCGAACACGCGCTTTTACTGCACTATCAGACATCAAAAATGCCCGAGCCATCACGGTATCATATCGAATACCATACAGCTCAATCGTCAGATTACCTGCCCAGACATCCGCGTTGTCATACGCCTGAACAGCATACCGCTCGTGCAATTTGTATTTAAATTCCAAACGCTTATCCACATATCCTCCCAGTAAAATGCGCTCCGGACAATATACGAAAGTTTATGGGGAAATCTCAATAAAACAGGGGCTGGGGACTGGAGATTAGGGGCTGGTGGGTTGGGTGGTTTCTCACTTCACACTTCACACTTCTTTTGTAATACGCATTTAACAGATAAGAAATGGAAAAGAAATATATACCCAATATATTCAACCGTCAGTTTACGCCACCCCAACCATATCAGGGAGGAATTCAGTATGAAACTCATCACAGCAGTCATCCAGCCCCACAAGCTGGACGATGTGCGTGCAGCACTCGGCGACATCGGCATCCAGGGCATGACCGTCACTGAAGCGCGCGGCTTTGGACGCCAAAAAGGACACCGGGAAGTCTATCGCGGTGCCGAATACGTCGTCGATTTTCTGCCCAAAGTCAAGCTGGAAATCGCCATCAATGACGATGAAGTTGACCGCGCCATCGATGCGATAGAGAACGCTGCCAAAACGGGCAACGTAGGTGATGGAAAAATATTCGTTGCGGATTTGGGACAAGCTGTTCGCATTCGAACAGGCGAAACCGGGCCTGATGCGCTATAACACAATCACATCTCAGGAGAATACAATGATTAAACGCCATAACATCTTCACCCTGCTCATCGGCCTGGCATTGTTGCTGGTCTTGCCCAACGCTGCTCTTGCCGACGAACTCAGCTCAGGCGACACAGCCTGGATGCTTACCTCAACTGCCCTGGTGCTATTTATGACCATCCCCGGTCTCGCCCTCTTTTACGGCGGCCTGGTACGCACCAAAAATGTCTTGTCTGTTCTCATGCAATGTTTCGCTCTCACCGCCATCATGACCCTGGTCTGGGTTATCATTGGCTATAGTCTCGCCTTCAACACCGATGGCATGGAAGCCGGCACGACCAACATAAATTCCTTTGTCGGCGGTTTAGGCACCATGTTCTTATCCGGCGTGACCGCCAGCAGCCTGTCTGGCACCATTCCAGAAACCGTTTTTATCACCTTCCAGATGACCTTTGCCATCATCACCCCTGCCCTCATCGTCGGAGCTTTTGCCGAACGCATGAAGTTCTCGGCCATGATCGTATTTTCGATCCTCTGGTCCATCGTCGTCTATGCACCCATTTGCCACATGGCCTGGAGCGGCGACGGTTCCTTCTTTGGCGACATGGGCGTGCTCGACTTTGCAGGTGGTACGGTTGTACACATCAACGCGGGTATCGCAGCACTCGTCGCATGTATTGTCATTGGCAGACGTCAGGGCTATCCCGACACGCTTATGGCCCCTCACAGCCTGACAATCACCGTTATAGGCGCGTCCATGCTGTGGGTCGGCTGGTTCGGCTTTAATGCCGGAAGTGCCGTCGCTGCCGACGGAGCCGCAGGCATGGCCATGCTCGTCACACAGGTTGCCACCGCATCTGCAACACTGGGCTGGATAGCCGCCGAATGGATCAAACTCGGCAAACCCAGTATCCTCGGTGCAGTCACGGGTGCTGTTGCTGGCCTCGTCGCCATCACCCCAGCTTCGGGCAGCGTAGGACCAATGGGCGCGATAGTCGTTGGCCTGGCATCTGGCGTCCTCTGCTTCTGGGCAGCCACCAGCCTCAAGCGCGCCTTAGGTTATGACGACTCCCTCGATGCTTTTGGTGTTCACGGCATAGGCGGTATCGTAGGTGCGCTCCTCACGGGTATCTTTGCCGCAGAAGGTCTCGGTGGACAGGGACTCAGTGCCGATTCTATCGGCGGACAATTCGTCGTACAGCTCATCGGCGTCGTCTTCACCATCGTCTATTGCGGTGTCTTATCCTTCATCTTGCTCAAAATCGTCGATGCCATTATTGGCCTGCGCGTCTCGCAAGACGAAGAAACCGAAGGACTCGATATCTCGCTCCACGACGAACGCGGCTACAACTATTAAAAACTGTCAGCCAAACCAAACACTTACCCCCAAGCGCACATCTTCAGGATGTGCGCTTTTTTTTTTCTTTGTATTTCAAAAATCGGATTTTATAATATACAACCCCGGAATGGATCGAAAAGCGATCCTGACTATACACCTTATGAAGGAGGAGTTGAGTATGAAACTCATCACAGCAGTCATCCAGCCCCACAAGCTGGACGATGTGCGCGCAGCACTCGGCGACATCGGCATCCAGGGCATGACTGTCACCGAAGCACGCGGTTTTGGACGCCAAAGAGGACATCGAGAAGTCTATCGCGGTGCCGAATACATCGTCGATTTTCTGCCCAAAGTCAAGCTGGAGATCGCCGTTGACGAAGATGTCGTCAATCGCGCCATCGACGCGATAGAACACGCTGCCAAAACGGGCAACGTAGGTGATGGGAAAATTTTTGTTACAGATTTGGGACAAGCTGTTCGCATTCGAACGGGTGAAACCGGACCCGACGCGCTTTAGAACCACAAAATATTGAGAAACCCTGGAGGGAACAGAAATATGAAACGCCACTCTTACATCTTAGCAAGCCTCATGCTCGTCTTAGGACTACCAGACCTCGCGCTTGCCGATGGACACGAACTCAACGGCAGCGACACAGCCTGGCTACTCACATCGACAGCACTCGTACTATTTATGACCATCCCCGGTCTCGCCCTCTTTTACGGCGGCCTGGTACGCACCAAAAATGTGCTCTCCGTCCTCATGCAGTGCTTTGCACTCACCGCAATATTGAGCGTCGTCTGGGTCATCATCGGCTATAGCCTCGCCTTCAACACCAATGGCATGGAAGCCGGCCTGACCAACCTCAACTCCTTTATCGGCGGTCTGGGCACCGCATTCTTATCTGGTGTGACAGCCGATAGCCTATCTGGCACCATTCCAGAAACCGTTTTCATCACCTTTCAAATGACCTTCTTCATCATCACGCCTGCACTCATTGTCGGGGCTTTTGCCGAACGCATGAAATTCTCAGCCGTACTCTTGTTCTCCGTACTCTGGAGCATTTTGGTCTATGCGCCCATTTGTCACATGACCTGGGGAGGTGACGGCTCCTTCTTTGGCGACATGGGCGTGCTCGACTTTGCAGGTGGACTCGTCGTACACATCAACGCGGGTATCGCAGCACTCGTCGCGTGTATTGTCATTGGCAAACGCCAGGGCTATCCCGACGCACAAATTTTGCCCCACAGCCTCAGCCTTACGGTCGTCGGCGCGTCTATGCTGTGGGTCGGCTGGTTCGGCTTTAATGCCGGAAGTGCCGTCGCTGCCGACGGAGCCGCAGGCATGGCCATGCTCGTCACGCAGATATCTGCCGCAGTCGCCACCTCCACCTGGATGTTTATCGAATGGATCAAGAACGGCAAACCCAGTATCCTCGGTGCTGTCACGGGCACGATCGCCGGATTGGGCGCCATTACACCCGCGTCGGGCAGCGTAGGTCCTCTGGGTGCTATTGTCATCGGCCTTGCTGCCGGTGCGATTTGCTTTTGGGCATCCACCACACTCAAACGCAAATTGGGCTATGACGACTCCCTCGACGTCTTTGGCGTTCACGGCGTGGGCGGCATTATTGGCACCCTGCTATGTGGTATTTTTGTCGTCAAAAGTTTGGGCGGGCAGGGATTGGCCGAAGGCATGACCATGGGCAGTCAATTCACCGCACAGCTAACAGCGGTCATCATCACCGTCGTCTATTGCGGCGTGGTATCCTTCATCCTGCTCAAAATCGTTGACGCTGTCGTTGGCCTGCGCGTCTCGCAAGAAGAAGAAACCGGAGGACTCGATATTGCCCTCCACGACGAGCGCGGCTACAATTATTAACACCTGTCCAAAACGGATAAGAAAAAAAGCGGGCACATTGTACCCGCTTTTTTTCTTGTTGCAATTATTTTTCCAGACACCTTTATTTCTCACCAACAAACCGTCAAAATCCACCCATAGAAAGGAACAGAGATGAAAATTGTTTTACACCCCCCTGTCGATGAAGACCTTTGCCAACAAGTGCGAGACACGGCCCCCAACGCCGAAGTTGTCATGGCAGATAATCACAATGTCATCGAAGCCGTCGCAGATGCCGAAATTATATTTGGAAATTTTTCGTCTGAAATTGTCAATGCAGCCCCCAATCTCAAATGGATTCAATCCACCAGTGCTGGCATGGACAAAGCCCTGATCCCCGAAGTCGCCAACAGCGACATCACGATATGCAATGCCAGCGGCGTCCATGCCGTTCAGGTCGCCGAACACGCCTGGGCGCTCACCACTGCCCTCACGCGCGGGCTACACGTTTCTTTTCGCCATCAACTCGACCATGCCTGGACGCGACCACCACTCGCCGACTTATTGGAAGCCACCATTCTCATCGTCGGATTTGGCGGCATTGGTCAATACTATGCACAACTCGCCCAGGGCTATGACGCACGTCTGATTGCGCTGGATATCCAGGGCGGAAACAAACCCGATTACGTCGAAGCGATCTGGGACATGGATCGCCTGGATGAAGGTCTGCAAATAGCCGATGTCGTATTTATCGCCGTACCGTACACACCCGAAACCGAAAAACTCATCAATGCCCACACCCTGAGCCTGATGAAAAACACCGCCTTTCTGGTCAACACCGCACGCGGCCCCATCGTCGATGAAGCCGCTTTGGCAGAGGGCCTCAAAAACGGAGAAATCGCCGGTGCTGGCCTGGACGTATTTGAAAAAGAACCCCTGTCTCCCGACAGCCCGCTCTGGGACATGGAAAATGTCATCATCACCCCACACGCAGCCGGCGGGTCTCCCAATCGACACAACCGAACCATTGGATTCTTCTGCCAAAACCTGAAACGCTATCAGGCAGGCGAACCGCTCTTTAACGAAGTCGATAAATCCCTCGGATATCCAAAACGGGAACGGCGCGTCAAATGAAAAAACCCAATATCATCGTCATTCTCGTAGATGACATGGGCTATTCGGATCTCGGCTCTTATGGTGGCGAGATCCGAACGCCCAATCTGGATCGCCTATCGGCAAATGGCTTGCGATTCACGCAAAGTTACAACTCTGCCCGCTGTTGTCCCTCGCGGGCTTCGCTACTCACAGGACTGTATTCCCATCAGGCTGGCATCGCCAATTTTACGGGACCTGACCGAACCGCCGAATGGGGACCAGCCTATCTGGGACGGTTAAACAACAACTGCGTGACATTGACCGAAGTCCTCAAAACCGCGGGCTACAGCACCTATGGCGTCGGAAAATGGCACGTTGGCGATCAAGTTAACCCAACAGATCGGGGATTTGACGAATACTACGGATTCATCAAAGGCCACAGCGCCCCGCAATGGGATCCGTCTTATTATCATCGCTATCCAGAATCCCGAACACCCGAACTCTCTTTTGATGACGGTGCGTACTACGCAACAGAAGCATTCAACGATTACGCCGTAGAATTTATCGATCAGGCGCAACAAAAAGACAACCCCTGGTTTCTCTACCTCGCCCACTCAGCCCCCCATTTCCCCTTACATGCCCCGTCAGAAACCCGCGATTCATATCTCGATATTTACCGTCGCGGTTGGGACGTGTTGCGCCGTGAACGCTACACACGCCAAAAAGAATCCGGTCTGGCAACAGAAAACTGGCAATTCACATCACGTTCAATAGTCCCCATCGAAGAAAATGACGCCATCGCAAATGGGTATAGCGGCAAACAGAATCCCGCGTGGGAGGATCTCCCGCCTGACCGCAGGGAGGACCTCGCCTACCGCATGGCGGTCTTCGCGGCCATGATCGAACACATCGATCGCGGCATAGGCAGAATTATCGATCTTCTGGAAAAAACAGGAGAACTGGACAACACACTTATCCTGTTTACAAGCGACAATGGCGCGTGTTACGAATGGGGCCCCTTTGGATTTGACGAACGCAGCAGATTGGGCGTTACCCATCTCCACACGGGTGAAGAACTGAAAAAAATCGGAGGACCGGACACATATCACTCCGTGGGCAGCGCGTGGTCGTGTCTGAGCAATACCCCGCTACGCATGTACAAACACTACAACCACGAAGGCGGAAATTGCAGCCCCTTCATCGCCCATTGGCCCGAAGGAATTGCGCAACCCGACCGCTGGGTTCGCACCCCCATGCACCTGTTTGACATCATGCCGACCATAAGCGAAATTACCGGAGCCGAATATCCCAAAACACACAATGGAGAACGCATTCACCCGCAAGAAGGGATGAGCCTCGTACCCCTATTCAACGCCCAGAGCCTGCCCGAACGCAGCCTGTGTTTCGATCACTTTGAAACCAGTGCCATACGCAGGGGTGAGTGGAAATTACTGAAGGGAAATACCCGATACCCCAACAAAAATTGGGAACTCTACGACATAGAAAAAGACCGCTGTGAAACCAGCGATCTATCAGCAGAACATCCAGAATTGGTAAAATCACTCGAGCGAGAATGGACCGAATGGGCCGTGCGAGTTAAGGTGCATCCTTATTACAAGGAGATGACCCCATGAACATAACCCAATTCACAATGGAAGAGGTGCGTTGTTTTGCCGAACGCCAGCAATTTGACATTCGGCCCCTGACTTTCTTGGTCGGAGAAAACAGCACCGGCAAGACAACAGCACTGGCGTGTTTTCAGGTATTGGCAAATTATTTGAAGGATGGAGAAGTTGATTTCAATTCAGAACCTTATTCAATGGGCATCTTTAAGGATATTGTGAGAAATAGCAGAAAAAAAGACAAATCTTTTAAGCTGGGATTTACTTTTACTGGTGATCAGGAAGATGTCGAATACACCGTTGAATGTGTTGAAAAAAAGAATGGCCTTGAGCCTGCTATCGAGTCCGTAACAATAAAATTCACCGATGGTGAAATCGTTTTTAAAACAAAAGATACAAACGACCTTCCTTTTATAGAGATAAGCAATTATGAGGATAAGCTAAATAAATATCATATAGATATAACTAACTTTCCACACATCTTGGATTTAAACAGTTTCTATTCTATTGCTTATGGAGTCATTGGCTTAGGTATTAGGTCTCGATATGGGGATGTAGGCAAAAACGCCTTGCAAAATTATTTAAAAAGAAAGTGTGACAACATAGGTTCTATACAAATACCTGTGTTCAGCACATCACCCGTTCGTTCACGCCCCAAACGGACCTATGATCCCACAAGAGAATTTAATGATCCCGAAGGAAGCGATGTACCGATGCGGCTCATGCGGATAGCATCAACAAAAAAAGACGAATGGGAAGTTCTGAAACAGCAGTTGGTTGAATTTGGCAAGGCTTCAGGATTATTTGAGAACATCGAAATTCAAAACCTCGGCGGATCCTTGGGTGCTCCATTTCAACTAAAAGTCAAAGTGAGAGGTCCCAATTCCAATATCATTGATGTGGGCTATGGAGTCAGTCAGATTTTGCCAATTCTGGTGCATATTTTAGGTCCTCCTCAATGGCGGAAGACCTTCTTTTTATTACAACAGCCTGAAGTCCATCTACACCCAACGGCGCAAGCCCAACTCTCTTCTTTATTGGCATCATCGGCAAATGGTGATCAGTCTTTCATCGTTGAAACACATAGCGACTACATGATTGACCGCGCACGTATTGAAATCAGGAAAGGCACCATCAGCCCTGAAGATGTATCATTGATATATTTGGAACCCAAGGGCCGCGTTGTCAATGTGCATAATATCAGCTTTGACAAGATGGGTAATATGGTTGGAGCACCCACGCATTACAGAGAATTTTTCTTGAAAGAAACTGATCGGCTATTGGGGTTTGAGGATTAATATGTGTGCTATTTTGGATGCCAATAGCTTTAGTAAATTTAGGGATCAAGACAACGAGGATCTGGAGCCTGTGCGGAATTGGGTGGATAATAAAAATGGCAAAATCATCTACTCTGACACTGAGAAATTTAAAAGGGAATGGTTAAAAGGAGGGATGAAAGAGCAAATGAGGTCATTGGACCAAGCGGGTAAACTCAGACGTATTCCGGCTCAAGAGGTAAAAAAAAAAGCGGAAGAACTAATCGGGAAAATAGAATCTGATGATCCGCATATTATTGCATTAGCCATGATTGCAAAGGTAAAAGTGTTAATTGTCCAACGCCTTCCTGACGCTCCAAGGACAGGAAAAAGAAGGGCCTCAAGAGGTGCCGACCCAAAATTACAGAGAGATTTTAAGAATCTGGCTGGCGGCAACGTGTACATAACAAAATCACATTCACATTTACTGACAAGAGATACCTGTCCTTAGTTGCCTTCATCTCACTTTCTCAACAAACGGCCACATAAGATCGCTATAGAAACGGTGACCTGCAGGGCCGTAGTGATGTTCGACATGATCGGGTACGCCAGCGACCTCGTAGAGACGCGCGATACCTTTGACCGCGCGATCGACTTCGGGCACTGGGAATAGCGTATCCCGTTTCCCATTGACAATACAGAGATGGCGCGGGGCAATAAGACCTGTAACATCCCAGATCTCGCCAAAGCGCAAAATGCCGGGCACTGCATTGCAATCGCAATGGTGAATCAAACCGCTGGTGCCCACAAGCGTACAAAAAGAGCAACTCGGCACGGCAATAGTAATGCGGGGATCAACTGCCGCGGCATAACAAGTGATAACGCCCCCCCCGGAGTTACCCATAACCAGAATCGTCGATGTTGTATCAATCTCGGGAACATCCTGCGCCCAGTCAATCAGCCGCATCACATCCCACACGCGCTCACCCGTCGCAGTGCGTCCGGCGAGCAAAGCGTGCATAAACTGGCTTCGGCAATCGCGGCCGCCGTGACGCTTGTTAATATCGGGAATAGCCGTAGTACTCGTACCGCGTGCAGCGGGCGCAATAGCGGCAAAACCGCGCTTGACCGCCTGAACAGCAACATCGCGATCTTCCGCCTCAATCTTTTTGCGGTGATCCTCATCACTCGCTTTTCCAATATACGTATCCATGCCGTATTTGTCGTGTCCATGAGGCAAAACAGCGAGCGGAAAGGGGCCATCGCCCTTCGGTTGAAGATACCAGAACGGCAAGCCAAACCGCGGCTCGGTAGTAATAACACCGGGTTGCAACGTATAATCGCCCATATCTTGTGCTGCACCGAGTTGCACCTGAATCGTGTGATCGCCCAGAGACGCGCCAATACTTTCGAGACCCAGCATGTGCTGAAGCACCGGGCGTGCCTCCTCTTGCCATTGCAGAAATGATTCGCGATCAGTTGCCCGACACGCGACATAGCGCAGGTTATCGGCGTAGAGAGAGTCGAGATAGGTGCGAACAGCACCGCTGTGTTCGGGATGTTCCATATCGAAAACCTTTCAAGGAAAAAAAATGGCAGACACGCTACGCGAAGTACTGGATTTTGCAACAGATGCCGCCTGGCAAGCCGGGCGGATCACGCTGCAATATTTTCAGACCGGAGTCGAGGTAGAAGAAAAAGCGGATGAATCACCCGTAACGGCTGCTGACAAAGGGGCCGAAACAAAATTGAGAGAATTGATTGAAGCGCGTTTCCCCGACGACGGCATTGTGGGAGAAGAGCACGAAGACAAACAAGGAACAACCGGCCGACGATGGATCTTAGACCCCATTGACGGCACAAAATCATTCGTACAAGGCGTCCCCCTATACGGAGTAATGGTCGGCGTAGAGGTCGAGAACGAACCCGCCGTTGGCGTCGTTCATTTTCCGGCACTAAATGAAATGATTTGTGCCGCTAAGGGATTGGGATGCACATGGAATGGCCGCCCCGCGCGGGTATCTGATATATCTGATATTCAGGACGCAACCGTGATCTTGACCGATTTCGTGAATGGGCATAGTCGGGGCGAAGCCATAAACCGGATCTGCTCACGCGCCAAACTCGTGCGAGGCTGGGGCGATTGTTATGGCCACATGCTCGTCGCAACCGGGCGCGCAGAAATCATGCTCGACCCTATCATGAGCGTATGGGATTGCGCTGCCCTCGCCCCTATTTTAGAAGAAGCGGGCGGCACATTCACAACATGGAGCGGCGAAGCCACCATCTGGGGCAACGAAGCCGTGGGCACAAACGGGGCGTTGTTCGAAGAAGTAATGCAATTGATAAAAGGGTGATCTTTTACCCCGCAAATATCGAACGATTTGATATACCGCAGATGTGATCTTCGCGCATAAATCCCGGTATAAATTGAGCCGTTCGGCCAGAAGGTGCCACGCCTGTATAGTAGCCCGAAAATTGTTCATTGAAAGTAGTCAAACGGTCGCGCGAAACCTCACTACTCTCCGCAGCGACAATGTACGCATTGTTGAAAACCCCATTTTCTTTCAGCCCCGCGCCGCCTGCTGCCACGATATGCCCATCAATCGTATTGAGAATAGCGTCTGCATCATCACCGCCCACACCGCTTACGAGCACCTCGGATATCCCCTGCCTCCGAATAGCCGTCCATGTACTGAAACCATCTACAATCTCCCCCGATCGATCAATAGTGACATCGCCTGTGACACAGCGCGGTTGGGGTTCAACAATGCCATCGAGATTGGGAATGCGCGAGACCGCGTAAATTCTACCTGCGGGGCGGTGGTCTCCAAAATAATCGGCAATCACTTCGCGCACGGATTCAATACGCGTCCAGGTAGCCGAAGGATTGTCGTCAATCGCGACGAGCACCTCGAGATGTGCGGTTTGGGTCTTGAAATCCACATTGTCAGCCGCGAGCTTTTTTTCGTATTGTTCTACGAGTACAAATTCCATCTCTTTTTTGAGATCGTCGCCAAGCGTCGTAACCGTATTGCCCCCAGCATCGGTATGCATCACCGACGCGCCACTGGGCTGGTGATCTGTCCAGGCACCGTATTCGATCTTCCCATCGCCAAAGGAAATATCCTCGCCCATAACAGCTTTAATTTCGACCTCAAAAAGCGCTACTGGATCTGGAAATCCTTCCCCATGGGTAAAACGCGCCATGCGATTGGATTTGAGTTCGCAACCCGTCACAGCATCAATCATAGGTCCATATACGGCATTGAACGCATCTCGATAAACCTCACAGTCGTCACGACTATCAGATGGCGTCGTCCACAGGACATCGGTTTTATACACATCGCCCCAGTTCGCGCCCCCACGCGCAAGGCCCAGATTCAAGTTCTCAAGGGTGCCAAACCACTCTGACCCGAGTTCATTGGGATACTGCGTACCCACATTGCCGCTGGGTTCAACGAGGCGCACGACCTGATCGTCGTTGTATGTCATAACGACTTCGGCTGTACTACAAAAAATGGGAATGGGCTTGTGACGGATGATATTGACGCTTGCCATAATGAGAAATCCTTTGTATTAGGGGTTACCAAAAATTCGATTTTCTACAAGATAGAGCCTGAAATACGCAATGTCAATGCACGCGGAAGATCAGCCACCTTTGGATTGAAAAAACGCCCGCGCTTTGGCGAGAGACTCGTGGTTGCCAATATCGAGAACACCGCCATCAATATCGTACGCATAAACGGTTTCGCATGTGTGCAACCACGCCACAAAATGCCCGGGCGCGTCGGGATTGCCTCCATTGGCGATATATTCTTTAAAACGGGGCAGTATCGACGCAGGATAAATATAAACCGGCGATGCCGACCACTCGGATATGGGCCTATCGGGTTTCTCGATAAATTGTAAAACCCGATTATCTTCGTCTAACCGGACATTCCCCCGGCGCTTGCGGTCGTCGTAATCGGGATTGTGGCGCACGGCAATATGGGAAACGGAATTGGATTTGAATGTATTGACCAATGCCTGGAGAGAAAACAACAGAATATTATCCGCAGCGAGAACGAGAACATCGTCGGCAATATTGCATGCTTCAATAGCGAACTGGATATCGCCCACAGCGCCCAAACGATCATCGTTGGAAATCGTACCATCGTCGAGAATTTCAGTTTCCAAACCAGCCTGTATCGCTTTATTTTTACATGCCCAATCGACAAACTGCCCATAAAATCGGCGATTGGTCGCCACATATACACCATCGATATCTGTAATAGTTTTAATCTGTTCAATCAGGTGATCGAGAATCGTCTTGCCCCCCACTTCGAGCAGAGGCTTGGGAAAATTTTTCGTAAGAGGATACAGCCGCGTGGCGTATCCCGCCGCGAGAATAATAGCTTTCACAGAATCATAGCTCCATCATCGGGTTGACAAATAAAAACCGGGGCATTTTTTGATAAATCGGGATGTTTGGTTCGGTAAGCCACCTGAATCTGTTCAATCGCTGCACTGGATTTTTGGGGATTGACCAGCGCAACACAACAGCCTCGGAATCCGGCGCCACTAAACCGGGCACCGTAAACCCCATCGGTATCAATGAGAATATGATAGAGATCAACCAGAGGTTTGCTGCCACATTCGTAATTCTCAATAGAACTGCGCCCCGATTCGGCGATCAGCCTGCCAAAAGTTTTGAGATCACCGGCGCGCCACGCATCAATACCCAGACGCACGCGTTCAGATTCCATAAAAAAATGTCTGGCGCGTTTGGCAGGCGCACCGCTCAACAAGTGTTTGTGCATCTTGTATTCTTCAAAGGCAATATTGCCAAGCAGAGGTCCTCGATTGGAACGCCCCACGGCATTGAGCAATATTCGCGCTGCGCGGGCACATTCATCTACCCGCGTGTTATACCCCGTCGAAACCAGAGCCTCGCGCAAACCCGATTGGGCAATCAGAATATCAAAACCTGGCATAGCGCTGGACCGGGGAATCAATTCATGCGAGGCAGACGCGCAATCGATCACCGTGAGAAATCCCTTTTGCGATAACAGAATCGCCGACTGATCCAGAATGCCATTTTTGAGACCGAGGTACCCATTTTCAATCGCCTGATCGAGCCGGATATTATCCGCGGGCGACAGGGACAAATCATTGGCATATTCATAAGCGAGCAAATACGCCACGCCAATAGCGGCCGATGAACTCAACCCCCCTTCGTTCATCCTGCCCGCCGTAAGCCCCGTAATCCCCCGCGTGAGATTATGACCCTCTTGCTGCAAAGCGCGCACAGCACCGCGCGGGAAATTGCCCCAATCTCCCTCTATTTTGTCGGGCACATCGTCCAGTGAAAACGAGACCTCGCCCTCAAAAGTAAGGCTCTGAAGATGCGTATTCCCATCGCCCGATGGCGCAAAAGCCAGATACACAGCCTGATCAATAGCCATGGCTGTAACTTGCCCGAGCTGGTGATCAATATGCGCGCCGAGCGGACATATCCGATAAGGCGATTGCACAACGCGCACATCGGCAGGTGCAACACCAAATCGACGATTCATTTCGGTTTTGAGATGATCTATCATGAGCAGTCAATTATCAGTTATCAGCAGTCAGCGATCAACAACATTACAAAAAAAGGGGAACAACCGCAATGCCACAAATCAAAATAGGCAAAGGTATTGGCGATATTTCAGAACAAACATTGCGATTTTATCGGCAAATTGGGGTCGATGCAGTAGTGATGCCAACGCGATGGCGTACAGAACCGGGAACGGGCGAACGCAAACTGGTACCACCGACACAGACGGGGCCAAAAGGCGCGCAAGGAGGAATATGGGATGAGCGGGAATTGCAACGCATCAAAGCGAGAATCGAGTCATTTGATCTCATACCTCTAATCACGGGACTGGGTATTTCGGGACGCGTATTAATGGGCCAACCCGGCCGAGAGGACGATCTACAAATTATAAAAGCCAATATCGAAATCGCAGGACGGCTGGGACTTCGGGCATTGAACTACAGCTTCACAGCCCTCAGAGCCTCAGAAGGATATGCGGCACAGCGAGGAGCAGGGCGCGGCGGCGCAGATCTGCGAGATTTTGACAACGAGCGGATAGCCAATCTACCACCTCTCAATTCAATTGGGCGAATTGGGATGGATGAAATGTGGGACAACCTGACCTATTTTTTGGAAAACGCGATCCCAACAGCAGAAAAAGCGGGTGTACAATTGGCCGCACATCCCAATGATCCACCGGTTCCGGAATATCGCGGCGTTGCCCAACCTCTGGGCGACATCGCGGGCATGCAACGGTTGATCGAAGTGATAGACAGCCCATCAAATTGCATCTTTTACGACACGGGAGTAATGACGGAAAAAGGCGCAGACGCCGTCGAGATGATTCGATATTTTGGATCGCGGAATCGCATTGGAACCGTACATTTTCGAAACGTGAAAGTGGAAATACCTCGATTTAAGTATATCGAGACCTTTCACGACGATGGCGAATGCGATATGTTTGCCTGCGTTCAGACATTTCAAGAGGTGGGTTACAACGGCATGATTGACCCCGACCACACGCCGGGCATCCTGGGCGACACACCAGATACGCGTATAGGCTGGGCGTATGCCATTGGTCAAATGGTGGCGATGCGAAACGCCGTAGAAAAAAACAAATAAAAAAAGCCCCAACGCGAAAAAGCGTTGGGGCTGGATGTGGTATTACATGTCAGAAATTGAGAACGCCATAAACCAGAGTAACCGCAAAAATTACGCCTATAATGCCCATGGCGACTTTGAATTGTAAGCTGATTCTATCCTCTTCCCGGTCGCGCAATTCGTTGAAAGTCTGCATGGCTGTCCTCCTTTGAGTAGTGCGGACGGATATGTTCTATATAAATAATACTAATTTTTTATATTAAGTCAACAGACAAAATACGACTCTTGACAATTTATACAGATAAATCTATCGTTTGCAATAGACTTTGTATGGATATCATACTCGGAGAGAGACATCAATGAAGTGGGTGGTCGTAATTGTAACAGTTATAATTGTGGGTGCGCTGGGCGTTGCTTACCATTTGAAGACCAGTTTTCCCAAAGCAGATCCGCCTTATAATATTCGCGTGTCGGGAACACCCGAACAAATCGCGCGGGGACGTTATTTAGCCAATCACGTCACGGTATGTCTCGAATGCCATTCAACGCGGGATTGGGCGCATTATTCTGCGCCACCGATACCGGGCACCGAGGGCAAAGGCGGCGAGGTATTTCCCGAAACAGCGGGATTTCCGGGCACCTTGATCGCACCCAATATTACACCGACAGCTTTGGGAGATTGGACAGATGGCGAAATCATTCGGGCTTTTACCAGCGGCGTAAATAAAAACGGCGACCCGCTTTTTCCACTAATGCCCTATCGCGCATATCGAAATCTGATGCCAGCAGATATTGAATCCATTGTCGCTTATTTGCGCACATTAGCCCCCATTGACCATATCCCACCGCGATCCAAATTGAATTTTCCCATGAACCTGATAGTACGCACAATGCCCGAACCCTACAAACTCCCCAAATCAATTGACCGCTCAGACCCCATTGCTTATGGCGAGTATTTGGCGACCATTGCCGGATGTACCACCTGCCACACGCCTCATGATCAAAAACAGAGGGAGCCAGTTGAAGGCATGCAATTTGCCGGAGGATTTCAGTTTCGATTGCCCAGTGGCAAAACCGTGCAATCGGCCAATATTACACCCGACGTAGAAACGGGAATTGGGCATTGGAAAAAAGAGTACTTCATCGGGCGTTTCAGACAATTTGCCGGAGAAAACGCAAAGCACATCCTATTGCAAGATGGCATGAACAGCGTGATGCCCTGGACAATGTACGCAGGCATGACAGACGAAGACCTCAGTGCCATATACGACTATCTGAGAACCGTCACGCCAATCCGAAATGCCGTTGAACGATTTGTAGAATAATAGAGAGAACTAATTGCTACAAAAATAACGACTTACACTTCAGTTTATTCGGCAACATCAATGATAGCAATATTTACAACAACACTCACCTGGCTACTCTTCCCATCGCTCACCCGCACGATGGGTGAATACCAGTTCCTCTCCTCAAAATTATATGTCCCACCCGTCTCAAGCTGTCCTGTATTCGCATCAATAGTAAAATACTCGGCATCCATACCCCAAAGGCTATATGTGAGCGTATCACCATTGGGGCTGGCCGCTGAGATCGGATCGCCTATTAGCTGTCCCGACGACGTGTTCTCCTCTATAAAGCGAGTGACAGGAAGTGCTGGTGTGGTGAGAGGCGGCACCTGAACTATCTCCTTACCGAAGGCGTCAACAAAGATCAGAAAATCGGAAATCCCTATCTCTCCATTCCTGTCCAGATCGTATTTTGTCTCATATAGCTTTTGTCCCATCTTTGCCCCGAATACATCTGCAAAAAGCAAAAAATCAGGGATATCTACCACGCCATTCTCGTTAAAATCTGGAGAAGGGCCAGTGGCCGGCAAGTCAGATGAATACCCTTGTAAAGCAACGCTGAGGAACATTGGGATAATTTCAGACTGTCCTTTTGGCAAAAGATTAACCTGCACAAAGCGTATCTCTGTCTCTGAAATTGCATCCGTCGTGCGAAAGCGAATCGTGCCCATAAGACCACTCTCTGCTCTTGTTTTGCTATCGGGTAACGTCATCCCGATACTCACAAAGTTTTTTCCCGCAAGCACATAGGCACTTGATAAGGCATCTCCTATCTTAACTTTCTCGAAAACCACCTGCCTCATATCGTATTCAAAGCGCAGGGAAAGATCATTTGATGGAATAGCATTAAGACTTTTCCCAAAAATCTGGACAGACACAAGGCCATCGGGAGCAACAGAGAGATAGGACTTGAACTGATTGCCTTCTGAACCATCCAGGTCCAGAGAAAAATAAAAACGGTCTTGCAAGATGCGCGTTCTGGTACGCACTGCCTCCAATTCTGACCAACCGCTATCACCTGAAGAATTACTCGCTCGAATCTGCACCTCGTATTCAGTATCGGGACTTAGCCCCAGAATAATGGCTCTGGTTCCAATCACATCTTGCGGACCATCAATAAAGTTTCCAGTGTTGCCTTCGCGGTATCGCAGGTCATAGCTGGAGACTTCCGTCCCGTCTTCTGTTGGATGTTGCCAGCTTACGACTATACTGGTTGCCAATGTCCTCGTCACTATAGGCTGAGAAGGTGGCGGTGATGGATTGTTATCAGTCGGTGGCGGTGGTAGCGGATTATCATCATCCTTGATGGTAAGTATATGCGTCTTTGCACTACCGACTGTATAACCCTTACCACTACTGAGTGTCAAGATGACCGTCTCATCGTTCTCATCGGCAGTATCATCTGTGATCACCACAGGAATATTCACCGAAGACACATTAGCAGACACAGACACAGAACCATTAGTGGTATAATCGGTGCCGCGTGTGGCCGAGCCACCAACTGTATAAATCACCACAATATCCGAAGACGGTGCAGGCGATAGATTCACCTGTACATTGCGTGTACCACCATTCTCATTCATGCTACTCGAAGACGATGAAAAAGATACCACTGGGATCAGGGGAGGTGGTTGTTTTTTGCTGTCATTGTCATTGATGATAAGTGTATGCGTCTTTGTACTACCGACTGTGTATCCTTTGCCACTACTGAGTGTCAAGATAACTGTTTCATCGTTCTCATCAGCAGTATCATCTGTGATCACCATAGGAATGTTTACCGAAGACACACCTGAAGAGACAGACACAGAACCATTGGTAGTGTAATCCGTACCGCGTGTGGCTGAGCCACCAACGGTGTAAGTCACTGTGATATCTGAAGCCGGTGCAGGCGATAAGTTCACCTGTACATTGCGCGTGCCACCAGATTCACTCACACTGCCCGAAGGCGACGAAAAAGATACCACAGGGATCGGCGGTGGTGGTGGCGGTAGCGGATTGTCATCATCTGTAATGGTAAGTGTATGCGTCTTTGCACTACCGACTGTATAACCCTTACCACTACTGAGTGTCAAGATGACCGTCTCATCGTTCTCATCAGCAGTATCATCTGTAATCACCACAGGAATATTCACCGAAGACACACCTGAAGAGACAGACACAGAACCATTGGTGGTGTAATCCGTACCGCGTGTGGCCGAGCCACCAACGGTGTAAGTCACTGTGATACCTGAAGCCGGGGCTGGCGATAAGTTCACCTGTACATTGCGTGTACCACCATTCTCATTCATGCTACTCGAAGACGACGAAAAAGATACCACAGGGAGGGGTACATCCGCCATGATAGAAAACTGACTGGCAGCATTGAGCCACCTCGGCTTCTTACCTTGCAGTTTATTACCAGATGGATTGGAAGGGAGATTAACGGTCACTTTTCCCGCAGGGATATCAACAGTCACGGTACCAGAGGATGCAGGCATGATGGTCACAGTATAGCTTTTCCCACTGCCCGCGAGTCCCGACGCCTTGCCGTTGCCGATATCCATATCCGACAGCTTGAAACTGGTTACCTCTTGTGAGAACGTAATCGAGACTGAGAAAGGACCTTTAACTGGAGCAGTAGCAGAACTTGTGATCTTCGCGGTAATATCCCATTCACCAGCCGCCCGGCGTGCTTTGATCTCTCTTACATACGGGTCCCAGGTACCCAAATTTTTGTACTTGCCTCGAGGATATGGAAGCTGAGATGGAGCGGGTTCTGGATGATTACTGGTAGATGTGAGAAATGACACAGACTGAGCATAAAGACCACCCTGGTGGTAACGCTCTCCGCATTGGATACTGAACTGAGCCCAGGGTATAGTACTATTATCATTTAAAACAGCACGAACTTCCCACTGTCTGTATGCCGATGCAAGATTAACCCTATTCGCCGTTGAAACATCTTTTGGTATTAGCGTTTCTGCCTGGTCCGCAGGGCCTCCATAGTCCTCACCATCTTCACGATTAATTTTGTATCCAAGGAAATCCCCCCTGTTATATGAAAGCCAGGATAGTTGTATTGACTTGTATTTCCAATGAACTGGCGGAGCTGTCTCGTTGTCACCCATGGCGACACGGAAGTAGGGATGGCCTGTTTGAGGATTGTTGGTTGTTCCGTCTGGGAATCGCTTGAAATCTGGATCATGGATACACTTAGCCGCGAAAGCAGGAACGCTTAAAATGAGTAATAATGCAATCGGAAACGCGATCATTTTAAGTGCGCTCATCTGTATTGCTTGAGGAGTCATTGTTTCCTTCCTTCGAGGGAAGGCAGGCAGGAGCAGGCGTTGGAAAGTGCCGATGGAAGATCGTGGACGAGAAAGAGGAGGGATTGCCTACCTGTGTGCCATTGGTACGGCAGATAGGCGCGAATGCGAGAAATGCGGAATGGAAGGAAGGTCGGGAAAAAAGGGTTTAAGCCTACCCCCCCCCCCCCCCTTCCGAATAAATACATAAAAAACAAATACTTGTGACAATTTTTGAGAGATCGTAGAATACTTCAGCCACATTGTGGAAATGATAAATGGCTTCGCGATAGCGCAAAAGTTTAAAATAAGCTGATACAAGGTCTTCATAAAATCTATCCTTTGGATTACGAGATACACTCTCAATGGTTCGGACACTTTAGGCTGTATTATACGTATTATAAATAAATAATACTAATTTGGTATATTATGTCAATAGACAATAGATAAAATTATGCGCCTCTTGACAATTCGCAAGGATCAATCTATCGTTTGCTGTAGCTTTTGGATGGATGTCATGCTCAGAGAGATATGCCGATGAACGGTTATGGAATAATGGAGAAAAAAATGAACAATGGTCCCGGAGCATTTAATTTTGGTCGCATCAAAGTATGGTATCATTGTCCGCAAGACCGTCTTACCGACCTGCCAGTGGTATTTGTCCTGCACGGAGCCTCTCGCAATGCCAGCACCTATCGCGACACCTGGGCCAGCCACGCCAATAGACATAGATTTTTATTATTGGCCCCGGAATTTTCACAGGCAAATTACCCCGATGAAACAACATTTAACCTCGGCAATGTATTTGCCGAAGATGGCACGCGAAATGCCAGTGCCGATTGGTCTTTTCAAGCAATTGAAGGCATTTTTGATCACGTCAAAAAACGAGTGGGACTCCGGGCATCGTCCTACGGGTTTTATGGGCATTCGGCGGGAAGTCAGTTTGTACACCGATTTTTGTACTTCATGCCTCAATCGCATGCACATATCTTTGTAGCGGCCAACGCTGGGTGGTACACCATGCCCACATTCAAACAGACCTATCCCTATGGACTGGCCGGATCGGGTCTGACTGTCGCGGACTTGAAACAATCACTGAACCAGCGGGTTGTGGTACTCCTCGGCACTGATGATGTGGATGAGAACCACCTCAAATTGAGGCGCACACCACAGGCGATGACGCAGGGCACACACCGATTTGAGCGCGGTCACACATTTTTTGAAACGGCAAAACGAGAAGCCGAAGCACTAAACGTGTCATTTAACTGGCAGTTGGACACAGTACCCAACGTGGGACACAACAATGCGGGAATGGCAAAAGTGGGCGTTGCGTATCTGGTGTGATCCGCAGATGGACGCAGATGGACGCAGATGAATGCAGATAAAAAAGGGGGCTGGAGGCTGGACAGGCTGACCGCAAAAAAAGAATGGCCACGATCTCTGTTATCGCGGCCATTTATGTACTACAAGTCATAGAACCTCCTATGTCAGACGATCGGGGGAGAGGTCCTAACACCCGACCGCTGGATACAGATTGGTGGCATAGTAACCTCCTCTTGTAAGTGTTGCGGCCCGTCACACCCACTCGCGGTCCGATGAACTCTCTATGCCCTGTGTGTTTGCGCGAAGGTCTAAGGAACGGTATCCAGGTCGGGTCACCGAATGGCGGCAACGAGTCCGACGGAAAAAAGACCAGATATAAAACACACGGGCGAGAACCCTTTTGAGCGGAATGCCGCCTGACGATTCATATCGCCTGTTAATGTAGAATATAACCCGATAAATTGTGGGATGTCAAGAGCCAATTTGACATATTTTTATAAGCATCTTTAGGTAAAATTATGTACTATATATCAGTGCCCAATCCGTGCTAATCATTTTCGCCATAGAACAGGAGAACGCAGATATGGGATATGGTAAACGAGAAAATCCGAAATTGTTTAATGACGAGCAAATGCGTCAATATATCGCAGATGGATACGTGGTTTTTGAGCCAGATGTGCCCGATGACCTGCACGAGACAATTCGGCAAAAACTGCAATTTATGGTTGATGAAGAATTCAATTATGGCAACAACGTGCTACCCCGCGTACCCGAGATGGATCGCATCCTGAACAGCCCGGAAGTGCGGGGCGCGCTCATCAGCGTACTCGGCCCGGGATATATCGAACACCCCCATCGGTTTTGTCACTATATCTCGCCCGACGCAACACACAGAACACTCGCCCAAAATTGTCATCAAGATTCCTACACCCCCCTGGGACGCCCGCGCCAGCACTACCCGCGCTTTGCGCGCATCATGTACTATCCTCAGGATTCACCCGTCGAAATCGGTCCCACACACGCGATTCCCGGCACGCAGTATCACAGGCGATTGACCGATGAAGACCGCCAAAACGCCATACCAATAGCCGGTAAAGCTGGCACAGTATCCATCACCCACTTTGATATAGGACACGCCGCAGGCATCAACGTCCTTCGCCAACCCCGGCATATGATAAAATTCATATACGTACGCGCAGAAGAACCGACCGAACCCTCGTGGAATTGCCGGGATCATATCTGGCGAAATCCCAAAACATACAAAACACCGCACAATTTGCACCTGGTCTGGTCGCATATATGGGATTGGCTATGTAGCAAAAAGGATCGATACGAAAGTCTTCGCGCATCAACTCCCGCATCTTGTGGATTGGAAGACCTGCATCACGACAACCTGGACAAACAACTCGCAGCCATGCACTCCATAGCCGCAACAAAAAATACCGATGCAATTCCCACGCTGATTCACAAGCTCAATACCGACGACCAGTGGACACGCCTCGCGGCTATATATACCCTGGGCGCAATAGGCCAATCCGCAGTGCAGCCTTTAATAGAAGCACTCTTAGACGCCGCTATGCATCAAAACGAGGACCCCGTACCCACATCGTGGAATGAAGGCGCCATATCGATGGAAGATGCTACCCATGCACTTGTTGCCATAGGCACACCTTCACTAAATGCGCTAATTGGACTACTGGATAATCACAGCGAATGGGCACGCATCAACGCGGCCTTTGCGCTCGGTGAAATGGATTCTCTGGCGACACAAGCCGTACCTGCACTCACGCGCTGTCTGGACGATGCCTCTCACTGCGTTGTGCGAACAGCCACAGATTCACTGGGCAGCATTCGGCGAAACAGCGAAGAATTTATACCCGTACTCGAGCGCCTGCTCAAAGTGGGACGCCCCGAATGGCAAATGCCCGACCGACGCGACTGGACGCCCTATGATCAGGTCCGCGTCAACGCCGCAATGGTATTTACGCGCCTGGGCAAAGACGCCGCACCTGCCGAAGCCCTGTTGCTCGACACATTATCCGATCCCAACGGTCACGTCGCTGCATTTGCCCTGGAAGCATTGCGACGAATAGGTACACCCTCGGCAATGGATGGCGTCATGGAATACCTGATGGCGCGACGGTGGGATGAAAGCATTGAGAAAGGAAGACTGTTTTGACTACACGACACCTGATTTCAACGCAGGGATCGGACCGCGGGACGGGATATAACATGAGCGGAAAACTGATTCGGCGCGATGGCAAATTATTCATCGGATGGCTGGATGCCCCATCAGAAAAAGGTACACAGGCGAGAATCATGATAGGCGTATGCGACGAAGTATCGGGCGAGATGCACCGGGCATTTCAAATTGGCGAAGGCATTGACAACCACTGTGGGCCCGCCCTGGTACTGGACGGCAACGGACGACTGCACGCCCTCGTCGGAGCGCATCACGGCCCGTTTTTTTATCGATGGTCAGACAATCCTGAAGACCCGAATACCTGGAGTGAGCCAGAAGCATTGGGCAAATTGGGCACATATCCCAGCTTCGCAGTAGATCAGCACGGAACACTTCACCTATCGCATCGCGAGAGCGGGGACAGGTGGGCTATGTGGTACCGGCGAAAAAAAGCGAACCAGAATTGGGAACCACCGCACGCAATAGCCGTCAGCCCGGTCGCGGGATACAATCATTTCATGCAATCTCTGACCACAGGACCAGACGGAACCCTGCATTTAATATTCCAATTTCACTTTGCAGAATCTGGACACGCAGCAGACTGCCGGGGACGCGCAGCGGTACATGCGTATTCAGAAGACAGCGGCGATACGTGGTTCAATGAAGGCACACGCTTTGACGACCCATTGACAATGGAAACCATGCGAGCCGTTTGCCACGATCCGCAAGGGGGAGATGGTCAGCACAGCGTGCGCGTGGGCAATCACGTCGTAGATGCAAACAATCAACCGTGGTTCTTTTGCTCATATCCCGGGTATCAAAACGGCGTATTGTGGCATCGCGACGACGCAGGATGGGAGCCTGTAGATCTATCCTCGGTCCTCGATGGCTTGAACATGGAAGGTGGACGTGCGACATCGCTATCCCGAGATCACAAAGGCAGATTGCACTTTGTATTTGCAACACATCCGCACAAAAAGCGGTGTGAATGGTTCAGCCCCGAACTGGAATTATTTTATGCAATACTCGACGAAAAAGGCGGGTTGATTTCCTTAGATCAACTCACGGAAACCGACAACGCGGCAGCAAACTGGTTGCCCGCACTGGAGCAATGGGACTGGACGCGACCCGATCAAAATTTTGACAATGGTCACTGGATGATGTACACACGCGGATTAAATGCCGGTGGCATTGGCGGCGACAACAAAAGCGCATTAAAGACAGAAATTTATTTGACTCGATGAGTTTATCAAATCCTTTCTGCTGAACCTCCAATAATAAAAAAAGTTGACAAGCGAGATCATTTACTTTATTTTCTTGAGTAACTCTAAAAAATAGAGGACTCTAAAACCCATAAAAGGAGAAATCAAATGCAACCCACGCAAAAATTTGAAGAGGACGTAGCCTTCGTCCGCGAAGCCGTTGAAAAGCGCGATCAGAGGCAATACAACTCCATTGCCATAGTCGTGCTCTGGACCATCATCCTCGTCGCCGGTTATGTGGTCAACGATTTTCGTCCCCAAGTGAGCCACCTCTATTGGCCCATTGCGACCTCCGTCGGATTCCTGATCAGCATCTGGATCGGCGTGCGGGCAAAGCGGGAGGAAGGCGTCGCAAAACGCAGCGAAGGGGCTAAGCACACCCTGCATTGGGGCAGTTTGTTTTTTACGATTGCCGCTATTGTGTTCATTGCACTGCGACACGGCCTGGATGGCTGGGTGACGGGCCAGTTCATTACTCTAATCTCTGGTGTCACCTGGTACCTGGGCGGTCTGCACTTGGACCGTCGCTTTCTTTTGCCCGGCGTCGTATGCATCGTGAGTGCCCCTGCTGTTGACTATCTCGCTCCCTACCCCTGGACCATGGCCGGCCTGGCCATCGCCGCCAGCCTGATCATCAGTGCCCTATGGATGAAACCTCATGAAAAAAGCACCGTCTAACACCTCCGATAGTCTTGCCCAACTGGACAAACTGCTGGAACACCGGTCTCGGCTCGGCGCCTGTGTACTCCTCGCCGACACCGACGCCATGACCTTTACCAGTTTGAAACAATTGCTAAAAGAAACCGACGGCAACATGGGCGCGCACATGCGAAAACTGGAAGACATGGGCTATGTCGATATTGACAAGCGATTCGAAAACCGAAAACCAGTCACCTGGTACAGCCTCACGGAAAAAGGCCGCGAGTCTTTAACCACACACTTAAGAGCTTTGCAAACCGTAATCCAGAGTGCTGGCATTGACTGACAGGCGTAAAGAACATGAAACATCTCCCCACATCCACAACGCAATGGGCAAAGATCCTTCTTCTTCTATCTTTCGCTATGCCCGCCCTTGCACAGAATCACGCCTTTATTCAGGGCCAGGTAATCGACGAAACAGATCGCCCAGTAGCCTATGTCAATGTGCAAATTACTGGCACAATTGACGGCGCAATCACCGATCGCGACGGCCGCTTTGCCTTCTCCACGCAGCACATGGGCAAATGCAAATTGCACGCATCCTTCATCGGCTATGAACCCGCTCAACAGACCCTGCATCTAACGCCCGGCGATACCACAACAGTTCGCCTCATCCTGCGCCTCGCCCTCATCCAACTCGACGAAACCATCGTCACGGGAAGCACCTATACCACTGGGGAAGACGAAACCGTAACCCTCTCCCCTCTGGACGTCGTGACAACACCTGGCGCTTCTGCCGATATATTCCGCGCATTCAAAACCTTTCCAGGCGTTGCAACCGTCGATGACGGCGCTGGCCTCTTTGTGCGCGGAGGCGACGTAAGCGAAACCGTCATATTGCTGGGACAAGCCACAGTCGCACATCCCTACAAATACGAATCGCCCACCGGTGGCGTCTTCGGCACCATCTCTCCCTTTATGGTACAGGGCACGGTCTTTTCAACAGGCGGATTTCCCGCGTGCTATGGCAACGCGCTTTCCTCCGTACTATCCATGGAAACCCAGAACATGCCCGTGCAGAAAAGCTACACGCTCAACCTCGGCCTCGCCGCAGGCTCTCTCGGCCTCAATATGCCCCTTGTCTCCGACAAACTCGGCGTACGCTTCACCGGCAACCTCAGCTTTACCGATCTCTTATTTCGCGTCAATCGCCACAGCAGCGCATTCACCACCACGCCGCGCGGGCACGATGGCAACCTCAATCTGATCTACCAGTACTCGCCGACCGGCCGCCTCAAATTCTTCAGCTTCAACGCGAGCGACCGCCTGGGCGTGCGCGTCACAGAACCATCCTTTGACGGCATTTACAAAGGCAGCACCAACAGCGCGTTGCACAACCTCGAGTGGATGGAGGTATTCGCCAATTGGATCATGGAGACCAGCGCCTCGCTCAACCACCACACAGCGCGAAAACAATTGGGCAATCTGGACTTCTCGCCCCGCGACCTGACCTTCAAACTCCGCACAGACATAGAACGCGCCCTCACCTCATCCGCGTTCTTGCGCCTCGGCGGAGAAATCGAACACACGGACAACCGACTCGTAGGCAGCATACCTCAAGGCGATATATTCGATCCCCAGGCAGAGATCTTTGAACTCGACACATCCTATGGTGCCCGGCGTGCGGGTGCCTACTTTGAAATCGACTTTGAACCTGCCCACCGCATCGTCGTCAATCTCGGCACACGCGCCGACCATCACAACCTGGGCGACCAGTTTGCCATAGACCCGCGCATATCTGCGCGCTACCAGATCACCAAACACACAGATGCACGCCTCGCCTGGGGCATCTACCACCAATTTCCCAACCCATCCAAATACAACGCCACCAGCGGCAATCCCAGGCTAAGACCTCAACGCGCACAACACAGAATCATAGGCCTGCACCACGAACGCGACCAATTCATGATACGTCTGGAAGCATACCACAAACCCTATTACAACCTCGTACTGGACCATCCCGACCTGAACCTCTCCAATGACGGCAAAGGCCATGCTCTGGCTTAGACCTCTTTCTCAAACGCGGCGATTTTCTCAGCACGCGCTTCAGCGGGTGGATGGCCTATAGCCTGCTGAGATCGCGCCGCTTACAGGTGCGTCACATTGGATCAGAGATACAATACGAAGAAGCACCATCGCCTTATGACATCACGCACAACCTGGCACTCGTCGCAAAAATGCGGCTCATAGACGACCTCAGCGGCGGCCTGACCGTGAAGTATGCCACGGGTCGCCCCATCACCCCAATCGTAGGCGCAATTCCCGTAGCAGACCAGAACTACTACCTGCCCATTGAAGGGCGCGTAGGCTCAGAACGGCTGCCATCCTTTCGGCAAGTAGATGGGCAACTGAGCTATTTGCTGCCCTTTGGCGCAAATCACCAAGTCATCTTCTATTTGGCGATCAACAACCTGCTCAATCGCGCCAATGTGCTTGACTACGATTACTCTATAGACTATAGCCAGCGCCAGCCCCGCACCACCACCTTTCGCCGATCCATTTACTTCGGTGCCACCGTTACCTTGAACCCCTAAACTCAGGAGAACAGCCATGCAATACATTTTACTCGCACTCATTGCCTTCCTCATCATCTTCACCAAACTCGGATGTGCGGCTGCGCGGCAATCAGCCTATGAGCAAAATTCCGACCTGCCGTCTGTCAAATTGGACGAACCCGCACAACCCGCCGCCAGCCTCCTCACCAGCGGCAAAAATATTCTTCAACAGGGTATAAACGAGAACAATCTCGACGCCATGTACGCCGCCCGGGCGACATTTGAACGCGCCCTTGCCGATAAAAGCCTCTCGGCCTGGAGCCATTACTACATCGCCCTCACCGACTACCGCATCGCCAACTATCTCCTGACTCAAGGCAAAAAGGACAAAAACCGGGCCTCTGACCACCTCAAAAAAGCGGCTGAACATTTGGAAGATGTCACCCGACAAGACATCACTCGCGAAGATGCCAAAACGATTGCTGCCGAAGTCTATGCTCTGCTCTCAAGCGTATATGGACGGCAAATCAGCCTGAGTGGAATCAAAGGCATGTTCCTCGGACCCAAATCCGGCAATCTCCTAAAAAAAACCGAACAACTCGCACCCGACAATCCGCGCGTGGTCCTGAGCGCGGCCATCGGTGCTTTTAACACGCCCAAAATGTGGGGCGGGAGCAAAGAGCGAGCGATAGAAGGATTTCAGCGCGCAGCAGAACTCTTTGACCGAGAAAAACCGACCGATCCCATCCATCCCATCTGGGGACACAGCGAAGCTTATGCTTGGCTGGGCATCGCGTATATGGACCGCGATGAGGAAAATTCAGCGAGAGAGGCATTTGAAAAAGCGCTGGAGATTGATCCAGATAATGGCTGGGTCAAATATGAACTGTTGCCAAAGGTGACAGAATAGCGTACATAGCGCATCAATAAAAAAGACCGCGAGTCGAAATATCTCGCGGTCTTTTTTATTAGAGAAATCGGTTGACAGTATCTTCAATCGCCTATTACATTTGATCTCTTCCAAACAGAAATGCCGAAAACCCAACTCACAAAGGAACACACATGTCCAACGACAACATCATTCGCGTCGCCATCGGCGGTCAGGGTCGCAGTGGATACAACATCCACGCTAAACAATTGAGCCAGATGCCCGACAAATTCAAAATTGTAGCCGTAGCTGATCAATTGCCCGAGCGCAGAAGCGATGCCCGCGAACAATTTGGAGCCGAAGCTTATGAAGACTGGCAAGACATGATCAAAGCAGGAGGATTCGATCTCTTTGTCAATGCCCTGCACCAGCCCCTGCACCCCGTCGCCAGCATTGCCGCGCTCCAGGCGGGTAGCCATGTCGTGTGCGAAAAACCCACCTGCAAAACCGTGGCACAATTCGACGACATCGTTCAGACAGCCAGAGACAACAACCGCGTCTTTGCCCCCTTTCAGAACAACCGGTTGCAGCCCTACTTCGACAAAATGCAGGAAATCATCAACTCGGGCGTTTTGGGCAAAATTGTGTACATCCGATCCTCCTGGGGCGGTTTTTCGCGGCGCTGGGACTGGCAAACCCGTCAGGAAAACTGGGGCGGTGGCCTGCTCAACACAGGACCCCATCCCGTTGACCAAGCCCTCTGCCTCTTTGGCTTTGACCGCACCCCCAGCGTCTTTGCCCGAATGGACTGCAACAACCCCTTTGACGGCGATGCCGACGATCACTGCACCGTCACATTGTACGACCCCGAACGACAAGCACCCCAAATCGACATCGTCGTGAGCAACTACCTGCACTATCCACAAAACGACACCTACACCATTAACGGCACCTATGGCGGCCTCGCAGGGGGATCATCAGCACTCAAATGGCGCTATTTTGATCCCGAAAAAGCACCCAAACACGACATGTGGACCTGGTCGGTAAATCGACAATACACCCGAGAAGAACTCGACTGGATCGAAGAAACGTGGACACTCGAAGAAGAAAAGAAAACCAACACCCCCTCCGTCTCACTCGAAAGCGGTCCCGAACGCTTCTACAACAACATATACGACGTCCTCAAAAACAGCGGCGAACTCCTCATCACACCCGCGCAGGTACGCAAGCAAATCGCCGTAATAGAAGAATCCCACCGTCAAAACCCACTCCCGAAAAAATAAAGTACAGCAAAGGAAAGCCCCATGAGCATCCCCATCTTAGACACCCATCAACACCTCATCTACCCGGGCAAATACCCCTATTCGTGGACCAATGACCTCGCGCCACTCAAAGGCAATGCCTTCCACATCGAAGACTATTTGACCCTCACAAAAGGCAGCGGCATCACCCGCACCATATTCATGGAAGCCTCACCCGATGACCCCCACTGGCTGGACGAAACGCAATTTGTTTATGAATTATCCGAACAACCCAATGCCATAATCGAAGGCGTCATCGCCAACTGCCGTCCCGAATCTCCCTCTAAGTTTGAAGCCTACATCGAATCTGTCCACCATCCCAAACTCGTCGGCTTTCGCCGCATCCTGCACACCATGCCCGACGACCTCTCCCAATCGGATCACTTCACGGATAACATCCGCCTGCTCGAAAAATACAACCTCACCTTCGACCTCTGCTTCCGCGCCGACCAGCTACCCATCGCCCGCAACCTCGCGCAAAAATGCCCAGAGGTCCAATTCATCCTCGACCACTGCGGCGTGCCAGACATTGCAAACAACGAGACAGATCCCTGGCGTGACCACATCGCACAAATAGCAACCCTGCCCAATGTCGCATGCAAAATCTCAGGCGTCCTCGCCTACTGCGCCGAGGGAAATGCCACCACCGAAGCAGTCCGCCCTTATGTTGAACACTGCATCGCCAGCTTTGGCTGGAATCGCGTAGTCTGGGGCAGCGACTGGCCCGTATGCAACACGCGGTCCGATATCCAAACCTGGGTCCAGGCCTCGCGCGAAATCGTTGCCGATGCCGACGTAGCGGATCAGGAAAAACTCTTTCACAAAAACGCGGAACGCATCTATCTCAAAAAATAATAATAGTCACCCAACACGCGCGCTTAACCCCCCATCCACCGGGAGCAAAACGCCCGTAATATACTTCGCCTCATCTGAAGCGAGAAACACCGCAGCGGCAGCCACATCCCACGCCGACCCCATCTTTTGTTCAAGCGGCACCTGTTCAGCGCGCTCCTGGCGAAGTGCATCCCGGTTGACACCCTGATCTTGAACGCGGGATTCAATCGCCATCGGCGTATCCATCAGACCGGGCAAAATCGCATTGACGCGCACACCATAAGGCGCGTTTTCAAGCGCGAGATTCTGCGTGAGCGCATTGATCCCCGCTTTGGCAATCTTGTACGCAAGCGTCCTGGGACGAAAACACACAGATGCCGTTGAAGAAATATTGACAATAACACCACTTCTCTGCGCACGCATAACGGGAAGCACATATTTACAAGTCAGGAACAGCCCCTTGAGATTGATATCCATAAGTCGCTGCCAGTCTTCGCCACTCAGATCAACAGAACCACCGTCGCCCCTCAGCGTACCGACATTATTGTGCAAAACATCGATCCGTCCATAGCGCTGGACGCAAGTCTCAGCAATAGCCCGACAATCATCTTCAATCGCAATATCTGCGCCGAGCACCGACGCGCTTACCTTCTCCTGTGCAATCATCCGCGCGGTCTCTTCCGCAGACGCGATATCTCTATCCACCAGAAGCACCTGTGCGCCTGCTCTGGCAAAGCGAATAGCCGTCGCCCGCCCATTGCCAATCGTCTCGCCCGCCGACTGCCCTGCCCCAACGACAATCGCTATTTTATTTTTAAGCTGCATATACTCTTATCCTGCCGCGCACGCCTGCACAACATCCGACGCCATATTGACAAAAGTATTCCCCTCAATCACCGTTCCGCGCGCTTCGCGCTCAATCGCAATCCCCACCTTCTGCTTCTCTCCCCCCGAATCCTCAATCCGATTATCCCGAATCTCCACATCATACGTCGTGCCGCGAATCTCAATCCCATACCCATTCTCGGCAAAACCATTATCGCGGATCACACACGAATGAATCTCATTTCTGTGCGCCCCTCGAAACTCGGATAAAGGCGTCCGAAACAAAATGCCTACCTTGTGATTGCCCGCAATCTCGCAATTGACAATCCGATTATCCGTATCTCTGTGCCCAATTGAAATGCCAAAATCTCGATTGTCCAAACACGCGCAATTCTCGGCAATACCATCCGATACACCCCAGCAAAAGAAAATACCCTGACTATTACCCGTTGACCGGCAATTGAGAAACCGCGGCCGCTGCGAACCACTCCCCGGATGAAATCCCAGATTGGCATTATTCTCTGACACGCAATTTTCAAAAACAAAATCATCGCAAACCTGAAAACTGAACCCATCGCCATTGTAATTGCGCGCCGTCACATTCCGAAAGCTATAGCGGTGGCAGCGCTGCAAAAACACCGCACCTGAATAATTCCCATTAATCTCTTCATTCTCCTCTTTGTTGCCATCCAGAACTATATTCTCAACAATCACATCGCAAACCCCTTCTTCCGCCGTCAAAATGGGAAAAATCGTCGCCAGTGTCGCCCGTTCATCCAGCCACATATTCTTGTACACGCGCTTACTAAGCGAAATCACCCGCCCATCAATCGCCGTCACCGTATCTTTCACCACCGTCATCCCGGACTTGCCATAAGACCGCAACATCACCCCGCATCCCACACCAAAACCACGCGCATCCTCCACCTCGACCCGCGCCTCATACCAATCGGAATCCCGTACCAAAGGGGTAAAAACCCCCTCGGCCTTCTTCAACACTGTCGCACTACCCGACCCGCGCACCGTCAAATTTGGATGCAGATAAAGCGCGTTACGCATCGTATATATCCCGGGCAAAATCTGCAAAATACCACCGCCCAGCCGGTGCAAATAATCCGCACCAGCTTGCAAAACCCGATCATCACCCCCCTGCAAATCCCCCTCATCCTGCCCCACCGTCAACACCATCTCCCGCCGCTCTGTCATCGGTCGATTAGCAGAAAAATCCGACATATCAACGCTCCTCAAATTCATAAGTTATCTCGCACTTGTAAACGCAAAGATAATAATGGATCGCCACGCATCCAAAGACAAAAAAATACCCGGCGAGAACCGGGTATTTTATCTATAATTGATACTGAGACCGTATGCCCTAATCGCTATAACTGAGGCCATAACCATACGGGAAAAGCGGCTGATAGGGTTGATCGCCCCTATTGACACTTTCATCTTCAGACTTTGGCCAGGAAAATGACAACTTGCCTTGAAAATCGCAATCACCAAAAAGAACATCGGCGACCCCTTGCCCTTCTGAACCGGGCAACCATGCCGCCACAAAAGCAGACGCCGCGTTTAATTCCCTGTTAATAACCAGAGGCCGTCCCGATACCAGAACAACAACTAAGGGAATCCCTTTTGCCCTGATATCTTCAATCGTCTGCAAATCCTCTGGATGCAACTCTGCCAATTCCAGACTCTCTCCGTAGGCCTCCTGTAATTTCATCAGACCGCTTATCTGAGATCCCACTTCTACTACAACATCATCTCCGCTTCGAATATCGCCTAAACCTTCGGCATAAGGCTTCTCGCCGATCGCGACAACGGCAACATCATATGCACCAGCATCGACATCTGCGCCCCCCGTATGCAACACGGCATGAGGTGCCAAATTAGCTATCCCCTCCCAAATTGAGGTACCACCTTCGATCAAATCATTGCCACACACGCCCTGCCATTCGACCGTCCAACCACCGCACTGATATCCGCGATTGTGGGCACTCTTACCGGCGACCAGAATCCGCGCATCCCTGTCCAGCGGTAGCAAACCATCTGTATTCTTGAGTAACACCAGAGATTTTCGCACCGCATCGCGCGCAACCTCCCTGTGCTCCTGTGAGCCAAAACACCTGTGACCTGCCCAATAACTCTGTGAGGGCTTCGGCCTGTCAAATAAACCATAAGCAGATTTAACCGACAAAATCCGCCGCACCGCATCGTCAATCCTATCCATAGAAATGGTTTGTCGCTCAACGTATTGCCTGAGATGACCGATAAATTTTCTCCACGTTTCTGGCAACATAAACATATCAATGCCGGCATTCACTGATAGAGCGACCGCATCCCCATAATCGGACGATAGTTGACTTATACCCTCCCAATCGGAAACGATAAATCCCCCGAAACCCATCTCGCCCTTGAGGAGATGCGTAAGCAAATACTCGTGTCCGTGGCACTTATCCCCATTCCAACAATTGTAGGACGCCATAATAGTGAGCACACCCGCTTCAATAGCCGGGTAATAAGGCGCGATATGGATATTTTCCAATTTGGCTTTTGTCACTTCGGTATTTCCCTGATCGATCCCGTATGTGGTCCCCCCGTCGCCCACCCAGTGTTTGGCACACGCAATCACACTATCTTCGCCGAGATCATCCTGCAAGGCACCGACGAATCTGCCGGCATACGAAACAACAATCTCGGGATCTTCCGAATAGCTCTCGCAGCAACGCCCCCAGCGATTATCGCGTGCCACCGCCAGACTCGGCGCAAAAACCCATTGCACACCGCACGCGAGTACCTCGCGCACAGTAACCTGCGCAATACGCGCCATAAGATCGGGATCATTGGCACATCCCAGGCCGATATTATGCGGAAATACGGTCGCACCCCTCACGTTATTATTGCCATGCACGGCATCTATACCGTAGAGAATGGGAATCCCCAGCGGCGTGTCAAGGGATGCATCCCAATAGGCATCGATCATATCGAGCCAGTCTTCCGGGCGATTATCGCCCGGATATGAACCGCCGCCGCTCAAAACCGAACCTATATGATGGGCTTTGACCTCATCGGGACTGATCGTACTGCGCTCTGCCTGAACCATCTGACCGATTTTCTGGTCCAGACTCATCTCTGCAATCAGCGCTTCGACTCTCTCTACATCAACTATTAGCTCACGCATCACTCATCTCCGACTGCCACACTGCCGCGCCTGCGTTCAAGTTCCTCACGCACCTGATGGGCTTTTTCCTCAGTGAGCGTATATGTCGCAATCGCCCAAATTGCAATACCAGAGAAGATCATGGGAACGACAACATCAAAAAACCTCAGCAGAAAGAGGGTGTGCTCGGACTGAGCCTCTCCCAAAGCCACATCAAATCCAGTCAAATTGAGCAGAGGGCCGCCTACCGCCAATGCCATGGACTGGCCGAGTTTCACCATCCACCAATATACCGAGCCAAATATCCCCTCCCTGCGCTCATTGGTCTCCAACTCGTCAAGGTCGCAAACATCCGCGACCATAGACGGCATCAAGGTAAACAACCCGCCCAGGCCAAAGGCGATCAATGGCATAGGCAACACCACCAACAAGGGAATATCGGGATTGTAGCAAAACCACTTTAACCCATACCCAATAATAGAAATCCCCGTAGAAAAAAAAAATGCCCGCCTCTTGCCGATCTTCGTACCCACATAGGTGATGAGAATGACCACCAAAAATGCGGATACGGTCGCTGTCGTACCCGCATAACCAAGATACTTCGATCCTATATTTTGATCGCCGCCAGAAACGTAGTAGATAATCACATAAGCCTGAAAAGAAGCGATCATGATAAAGCCATTGAACACGAGAAATGTCGCCGCGCACAGCTTGAGAAACGGACGAAATTTCAGCGCAGTGACAAACCCCTTAAAAAAGCTGATCATGCTTCGCTTAAATTCCGCGAGAAAGGGCTTCTTCTCTTTGGGCGTCGCATCATCGGTTTTAAATCGCTCCTTGAGAAAAATTGCGGGCAATATACCAATGACAATTGTCGCAATCCCAATGGCGATGCCCAATCCCGTAGCTCCATCAACCATATCATCGAACATCTCGTACTGCATAATCCACAAAAACCACGGCGACAACAAATAGGCGAGTTGACCGATAAAATTTTGCACCCCCATCAGGCGCGTGCGCTCGTGATAATCCGGCGTCAACTCATAGCCGAGTGCCACCCACGGCGTTGCAAAAACCGTATAAGCGAGAAAAAAGAGGATTGAACCGGCGAGAAAAAAATAAAAATAGAACATCTCGCTCTGACCGCGCGGCAATTGCCACAGCAGCACGAAAATAAGCCCCGCAGCAATCGCACCGCAGAAAATGTAAGGCCGCCGCCGTCCCCATTTCGACCGCGTATTATCGGAGAGATACCCCATCAGCGGATCGGTAATCGCGTCGGTCACGCGAGGCAATGCCCCCAGCAATCCCACAAGTGCGGGATTCATCCCCAGACCGAGGTTCAACACGATCACCATGCCACCAATCGCGCCTGCGAGCAAATTATTGACAAATGCACCCAACCCATAAATTAACTTTTGACCAAATGAAATTCGATCTTCCGGCGCGGTTTCGTAATGCATTGTATCGTTCATGAGAATCCTTTGTTGAACCTACCTCGCGGCGATGAACTTCAGCTATTTACCCTCATCGGTAAAATAGACATTGTCGAGAAGCATTACATCCCCCGCGCTGCCGCCCGGTCCCGTCAGATTGAAAGGCGAAGAAACTGCTGACAGATTCAAGCCATCCTTGACAAAATCCGCCAGTGGAATCGCCAGCGTGTGCCACATCCCGTCGTTGACATATCCATATGCACTCGCCTTAACAATGTGGCGGTCATTATTCGCACCCGTCATACCGATCTCGATATCGGCAAAAGTAGTTGATTGAAAACTGATATACAGCGTACCCCACGCACTCAGATCCCGAGTGTCATTCCAATGCACCCCCATCCCCCACCAACCACCCCCACCATGTACGAGGCGATCTGAACTGAGACCTTCAATGCGATCATTGGAAACCTCTATCGCCACGGTATTTTCATACAAATAGAGATGCGTATTCTCCTGGTTAATCTCAATATTTTCAGAACTTCCACCTTCGTAAAAACCGCCAATACTGAGCCGTTGTTCGCCCTCCTGATAGGGGTATGGGCCGGGCAACGGAGGACCAATAGCAGCTGCTTCATTCGCCTCTACATTCTCAGTCGTAAAATACACATTGTCCAAAATCGCATAATCTCCCGCATTGCCACCCGGTCCCGTCAGATTCAAAGGCGAAGAAACTGCTGACAAGTTCAAACCATCCCGGATAAAATCCGCCAGTGGAATCGTCAGCGTGTGCCACATCCCGTCATTGACATATCCATACGCACTCGCCAAAACAACATGACGATCATCATTCGCACCTGTCATACCGATCTCGATATCGGCAAAAGTCGTCGATTGAAAGCTAATATACATCGTGCCCCACGCGCTCAAATCCCGAGGGCTATCCCAATGCACCCCCATCCCCCACCAGGCACCTCCTGCATGTACGAGACGATCCGCCTCAAGTCCTTCGAGACGGTCGCCCGAAAAACTCAGAGTCACGGTATTTTCATACAGATAGAGATGCGTATTATCCTGATTAATCTCAATATTTTCAGAACTCCCGCCTTCGTAAAAGCCACCAATACTGAGCCTCGGCTCACCCTCTACGTAAGGATCGGGACCAACAATGGGGCTTAAACCGGAATCGAACGGCACCTGATCTTCGTAGTTGGGATCGCTAATTCCCGAGCGACACCCGGCCAGAACCACCAGGAGCAACAAGCCTGTAATTGTCCTTATATTCATTGTCTCACCGCTTTCAAATTGCCGTCGGGTCCCTGCACCAGAACCCAACCGCCAGTGGGCGTGCCACCGAGTTCGATAATCCCATTGAACGCCGCTGTCACCAATTCAAAAAAGGTCTTACTGTTCGCGTCATAACTAGATGCATCGGGGAAATTGTCGAGCACCGACTGGTACGCGCCAATAGCCATCTCGCGCACCGTGTCCAAATCTTCTGTCCTCGCCTTGCCCTGTGACCATATCTGATGCAGACTGATAGCAACATAATACTGATGTTCGCCCGTGGGCTGTACGACCAGCCAGGTTGCCCAACTGTAAAAGGCAGCCACATGATTGCCGCTGTTGTGAATATCCCACTTGGTCGTCTCACCTGAAGATGCGCGGGCAAACGGATTGTTGGGATCGTCGAGAATCGCTTTGCTCGGATGGATGCCCGCTTCTTTGTCGAACACCACAAACGGCGCATCGCTAAATGAACTGCCATAGACAAAATCGCCCGGCTCCGAACACGCACTCAGGACGAGAAGCACCAGCAGACCAGTGATATTTTGTGCTAATTTCATGTCATCCCTCACAGGCCAACGTTGACGTAAATACCAATCTCCAACTCTCGACCGCGCCTGGTTGAGCGAGTGGGATCGGGTACGAACTCCGAAGAATTTTCGTCGAGTGTGCGGAACTGTGCACGCACGCCAAACCGCGTTCCAAGCCCTTCCAGACCAGCCGGTGCCAGACCATAGGAAGCATCCAGGTACCACTGTATTGGATAGGTCAAATTAAAATCGCGATGGAAGTCATAAGGCCCCCAATCGTCAAAGTGCAGTTTTGTTCTGGCGTGAAAAGTCCGCCACCACATACTCATATCAATGCCATAACGCCTGATCAGACGCGGATCTTCGCCGCGCGATTGCCCCTCACCTACCAAAAGCGTAGTCACCACACGCGTATCGCGACTCGGGTTGTGGACCGTGTGCAGCTTGACTTCCCATACATCCTCTGCCGGTGGTGCCGCGCCAAAAGCGGCGATACTCCCATCTCCGAGCGTGAATGTATTCGCATCGCGCTGTTCCGGCTGATGGCGATACCAGATGTCCAGGGCAGCCACAAAACCGGCGTCTTCCTTAATATCGCGATCCCATGTATGGAACCACGTACCGGGCGTGGGATCATAAACGAGGAGTAGTTCTCCGGCAATGGTCTCACGGTTATCACCCACCACAAAGGGGTCACCAATAATACTACGCGGGCGCACAGCCGGATAATAAATCCCCGTAATGCGGTTGTAAAAATCGTCAATTTTCGGATTGGCCGGTATGATGGGTTTCTGATACAGAAATTGTGGCGCAATCTCAAAAAGTCCGGCTCTCGTGGAAAACCCGGTTGAAAGTGCCCAGTGATTGCCCCGCCCACTCTCCTTAATTGACCAACCAGTCAAAAGGGTCGCGTAATCATAGCCTCCATCCGCAACAGGTCCCATCAAACTGCTCTGTGCATACCAACGCAGGGGTGTGCCGTTATAAATAATACGCGCCCTGCCGCCAAACGTATCGCCCAGGCGAACCTCGTCGTCAATGATCGCATATCCAGAATCCAGATAGCTGCTACCATCGGTCTTTTCAGCCCAGATGAACAGATCGCCAACCTTGGGCGACCCTGAGAAGATCCCACCAAATTCGAGCGTAAAAGATCCGGTATCGCAGCCAAAGTAGAACGACGACCGCCGATTCAATGGTTCGGGAACCGCAAAACTCGTCTGCGCGCCAGACGCCTCGACAATATCTTCGTGGTGGATGAAGGCATAACGCCATTTGCCAGAGGTGCGGTAATACTTGACGAGCACAGCGGCATTTGCGCCCCACCACAACTCGGGACCGATAGCCACTTTCAAGCCATTCATTTCGCCCTTGCCAGTAAACTCAAAACCGATGGGCGCTTGCCCATTGTAAATATCGAGATTGGGACCGTAATTGGCTTCGGGATAAAGACCGAAAAAATCTCCCTCGTACCCCCAGTGGAAGTGACCTGTACGGAAAAATCCATTGAGCGTAAATCCGGGCTGTTCGATGGTAAGATCGGCGGCATAGATGGCAAAGCGATCGGCAACTTTTCGCGCCGCGCGCGAAGGTGCTTCCCCCGGTTCGGGCACAACGACCTCTAAAGCTCGCGTTTCGTAAAAAATATTGTCGAGTCGGTTCTGCGCCACGGCACCCACGCCGTGCAAAGACAACCTCGCACTCACGCCAGGCCCCGGATTGATCTCAAAATCCGTCCAGAACGACTCGGTGTGCCCGAGCAGTTGTTCTTCTCCACGCTCAGTCTGTGCATTTCCACTGCTCACACTCGACTCATACCGCAGGCGGATATCGCTCACGCGAACAACGCCCAGCCTCTCGACTTCGGACAGCGCGCGCCCCGTAGCGTAATGATGGATGTGGTCGGCTATGCGAATGCTGCCGAAGTGCTGTGCGACGCGCTCAGCCGTTGTCGTCGGTGCATAAGGATCAAGTGCAAATGCCTCTCGCAAAACATAGTAAGCCGTTCTCGGTGTTACCGTGGCAAATTTGTTTTCATCGGGCCAGTTTTTAGCAGCAATCCCCCACCACTCTTCGTTCATATTGTTGCGCCCCTCCACATAGTCGTGTGGATAGGCCGCCGTAACCCAGCTCGCATTGGTATCGTGAACATCGAGGTTTTCTTCCTGACGAAATTTCCACCACCCATCCGCCCACTGAAAAATAAAACCGCCGATAGACGTGCCGGCCTTACTCTTGCCATACGATTGCTCGTAAATTTCTCGCCACTGCCCGAGGAGATACCAGGCTTGAGATACGTCATCTTCTTTCTCAAGACGCGCATCGTAGGCATCGGCCCCAAACTCTGTGTAGATAAAGGGGACATTGAGTTCCTTGCGAACGCGCTCAAAAAGGTCCCCGCTCGATACACCGCGATAAACATTGCCCCCCATCGCGTCAATATCTTTGCAGGTTCGGGCGATAATATCGAGGTAGTGAATATCGCCATTGGCAAGCGCGACAGGGCGTTTGTCATCGAGACTTTTGATCAGAGTTGCGGCCTCGCCCATGAGAGAATAAAGGTGTTCGGCACGCGGGTCGGAGGCACCTTCGGGCAAGTCCTGAATCTCAAAACCCGTCCACGCCAACCCGTAGTTATTCTCGTTGCCGAGCAAATAGATGAGCACGCCCCGCGTATCCACATAACGCTCAACTGTCGCACGCAAATCGTCCAGAATAGCCTTGCGCGTATCCGGATCGCCGTAGTCGGTATTGGGCACAAAAACCCCATTGATTTCAAAGCCATAGCGCCCCATCAAGTGATTGACCGCAGACATAATGCCGTATTTTTCATAGATATATTCCACCCAGCGCGGCGGAATATCTGAAAACAAACGAATGGCATTGACGCCCATATCGCGCATCATCGCCATCTCGTTGTCCAGCACTTGCATAATAAACGCATCGGACTGATCCCACAGTGAATAGCTATAGTTTTCGCCGATGGGGATATAGCCCCAGTTCATACCAAATACCATAAAATCTTTGCCATCGACCTGGAGCTTCCAGCCGCGGTCATCGTGAAAAACGACCACTTCGTTTGGTTGTGCCCACACAACCTCGAACGAAGAGACACTCACGAGCAATAGCACAGTCAAAAGATATCGGTTCATCATATTGAAAACCCAATATAAAGAGTTGGAATTCAAGCCCGGATTGATTTTTTTCATGCAAAAACTCTGCAACATGCGTGCCACATAAATTGTTTCAAGCAATATATATCCATAAAGCATTATTTTTATTACATATAATTTATAGAACCAATAAAAAAAGCCAACCTGTATTTTTGTCAAAAGGTCCATATATGGCCCCAAAAACAATCAGAATGGCTCTTATATTGTTTATTAACAGATATTTAAAACTAAAAGGTCACATTTAACCTTAAAAGACCAAATATAACCCTCATTGAGGACGTCTAATACCCAGCTTTCTCATTTTGCCATACAGAGTAGAAGACGGTAGTTTCAGCAGAGCCGCTGCACCTCTGGCCCCTTTTATCTGCCAGTTAGTGACTTTGAGCACTTCGAGGATATAGCGGCGTTCAAATTCATCCCAGGGCATGATTTCGCGGTCTTGATCTAACTTGTGATCGGGAGTCTCGTCTTCGATTCGAGAACCATACAGTCCCAGATCACCCACTTCGATTTGAGTACCCTGACACGCAATTACAGCCCGCTGCATAGTATGCTCCAATTCCCGCACATTGCCCGGCCAATGAAAGTTTTGCAACACCTCTATGACCTCAGAACTCAGGCGATCAATTTGCTTGCCCAGATGTGCCACCAGGCGACTCTTGAAAAACTCAGCAAGGTCCGGAATATCCTCCGTGCGCTCGCGTAGAGGCGGCAAATACATCGGAAAAGCATTGAGGCGGTAATAGAGATCCTCGCGGAAATTACCTGCGCTGACCATCTCCTTGAGGTTGCGATTCGTCGCCGCCACAATACGCGTCTGTGACTTCAGCGTCTCGCTGCCCCCAACGCGCTCAAACGTACCCTCTTCCAGCAATTGCAGCAGCCTGGCCTGCGTTTCCAGAGCCATATCGCCGATCTCATCTAAGAAGAGCGTACCGCCTCTGGCCAGTTCCACCTTGCCCAGCCGGCGGGATATTGCGCTGGTAAAAGCCCCTTTCTCGTGACCAAAAAGCTCGCTATCGATCAGCGATTCAGGCAACGCACCGCAGTTGACCTGTATAAAGGGACCATCGCTATGGGCACTCAGTGCGTGTAACACCCGGGCAGCCACCCCTTTGCCCACACCCGTCTCGCCCAGAATCAGTACAGTCAGGTCTGCGGATGCCACCTCTATGAGTTTGATTTGAAACTCGCGCAAAGCCGCGCTATGACCGATAAACTCGTTGCTTCCTTGACTGTTGAGTACAGCAGTCAGTTCTTTAATACGCGGATCAGGCTCTACCGAGATTTGTACCTGCGCCATCTGCGAGTAATTGAGATCGCGATCTACAGCTTTAACCTGAAAGGTGTAATCTCCAGGTGGCAAGTCTCGATAATAGACCCTCATCTCTCGAGTCGCGGGCTGCCAATCAGAATCGTAGCCCTCCAGGCGATAAACATAGAGCATATCGCTGGGATGGGTCGAAAAACTCAGCCCCTTGTACTCGAAAATCACCTGTTGATCCGTCGTAGATAGGATGACTTCCTCCAGGTTCTCATAGACCTGATCAACGACAACTTGAATCAGGCGAACTATAGGCGGAATTTGCCGCAGGCGGTAGCGCACCAGAGACCCCAGAGCCGTGCCAAACCAAAAAGTCCCATCGCGATCTTCGAGTATCTGAAGAACGGGCCCTATATGTGGTGACTTGATGGTCTGAAAAAGCAGTCCATCGTAGTGAACCACACCTCCATCCGTGCCGAGCCAGAGGTGTCCACGCGAATCCTCGAACAGACAGCGGATGCGGTTGCTCGGCAAACCGTCTTCAGTGGTAAAGTTGCGAAAAACAATACCATCAAAGCAACTGAGCCCCCTTTGGGTGGCAATCCACAGGTTTCCAGTGCGGTCTTCCAGCAGATCGGCGACCCGGTTATCTAACAACCCATCCGAAACAGTATAAAGAGAAATGCCTTCTTCTGGATGCCACCGCCCAATACCCTTGCCACTGCCGAAGGGATTATGGGTGCCCACACTAAACCAGAACTCTCGGTTGCGTCTGACGATCAAAGCACCGATGTGGTTGAAAGGATCTTCTTTCTCCTCCTCCTCAAAAACGAGTTGGAACTGCCCGCCCCGGTGATAAATAATCTGCAGCGGACTGGCAAAAAGCTCTTCTCTTTTTTTAGTCGTGCCATTTTCCCACTGCCCCAGAATAAGCTGCCCCTCCTGGTCCTCGGCGATTGCGCTGACCCCCACCTCGCCAAAATCCGCGGTGGAGTGAAAACCCCGCCCGTCATAGCGGAACAGACCATTGCCACCGCCAAACCATACATGACCGTCGCGGTCTTCGTAAATGGCGAAACAACTGTTGAGATCGAGATCCTGTTCGGCTCCGACAAATTCAAAGTACTCGCCATCGAAACGCGCGAGACTTTTGGTTGTGAGGCTCAAAAAAGGAGAGGAAAACCCGATCCATATATCCCCTCGTCGATCCTGCAACATCTGCGAGATCTCGCTATCGCCTTCGGGAGAATTTTTGCCGGGGTCGAAAAGCCCGATACTATATGCATCGTAGAGCACCACACCGCCGCCCCATGTGGCGAACCAAAACTGATGCTCGCGGTCCTGGAACACGGCGTTGACAATGGGATAAGGAAGACCATCGGCAGGAGTAAAACCGCTAAATCCATCGGGATTCTTATAGAGCACCCCTTCCGAAGTGCAGAACCACATCCGCCCTTCGCTGTCACACTGAATTTTGCGCAGATTACCACCGAGGTCCACGCGAACTTGATGGAAGGTGCCATCGGCATAGTGCCAGAGTCCATCCCGCTGCCCGTATCGACCAATCCACACCTGGCCTGTGCGGTCTCGACCCACTGCATAGTTACTCTGATCAGGAGGAAAACCCTCTTCCTCTTTGTAGCGATAAAAGGATTCGCCATCGAAGCGGATAAGGTAGTCAAAACCAAACCACAGGTGGCCTTCCGTATCCTGAGTAATACCCCAACACTGATTGGTCCACTGAGGAGAAGGCGGCTGCTCGTAGTGCTGGAGATAGAGCGGAATCAAATCGCGGAAAGCAGTACCCTCGCAATACCCCAGGGTATTCGTGCCACCGCACCATATACGCCCCTCACGGTCTTCGTAGATGAACTGCACAGATCGGCCTGCGATCCCATCGTCTTCCAAATAGTGGAAATTTGCGCCATCGTACCAGCAGACGCCACTCATTGTACCAAACCACAATCTTCCCCGGCTATCCTTCTGGATAGCAAAAACTCGATCACCACAAAGACCATCCTGTCGAGTAAATGTCTGAAACGCATCCCCGTCAAAACGGCTGACACCGTTGTCCCAGGTAGCGAACCATAGATATCCCTCGTTGTCTTCTGCAATATGTTCGGTACGCACCCCAGCCAGACCATCGGCAAGGGAATACGTCCGCCAGGTACCCGTGCGGTCAAGTGGCTTAATCATGGGACAGAAACCTCATGCACCTTCAAATTCGCATATTCGCCAATCAAAGGTGCCATTTGCCGAAAACCGATCTTGCCACCGCCCAGCAAAGGCCCATACGTCTGACCATCATCAACCCAGTGGAAAATTTTCAAATCGCGAATATAAAAAACAACCTCTGCACCGCATTTGATCAGCGTAATCGGATATGGCGGTCTGGCATCGACAACTGAAGGCAAGGGATCAGCCCCCTGACAGACCATGTGAAAACCATAACTCTTGCGCAAATTGCAAACCTGAAAAGCGCGTTCTTTGAGTGCCTTCCGCCGAAAGTAAGACACATGCAACGCATTGATATCGCTGCTGTGATACTGCTTGTATTCGCCAGCCCGCGGCGACAATGACGGATCAAATATATCTTCACCGCCTCGTCCCAAAGCAGAAAAAAATAGAATGCACAACCCCGGCTCGCGCACCGGCCAAAAATCCCATGTCACGGCAATATCCGCCGAAAAATCTTCAGGACACCAAAAAACAAAATTTGCCGCCTGTCCCTCCCCGGGATCGCGGCGATTCTCCATTCGCATGCGATCATTCGGGAAAGTCACTTCGGCATCTCCCTCCATCTGAAACCCTTCAATATCTGATGCGGAAGACAACGGATTGTCGTAAAGCAATTCGCCAAATTCAAAATTATCCATAACACCTCTCCTGATGCGTTGACGTACCGGGTTCTTCGCCGCATGGACTGCCTGCCTCAAAAACAGCGGTACACTGCCAAAAGATACTGAAAACAACGCCATCTTGCTGCATTTTATAAACGCCCTGCGCGTCCATTCCACCATCTTAGTCTCCTGTTATCACTTTGGAAGCGGGATTTTGCGAAGCAATTCCCATTCTATACACAACGCGAGTTGGGCAAAAAAAGAGATATCGGATCTGAGTTAGAAGGTCCTGTTTATCTCAAAAGTTCAAGGCAATACCGATAGGCGTCGTCAAGCCTGTCGTGAGCACATCTTCTACACTGCTCCCATCCAAATTCGCACGCTGAATCTTGTCTGCGCCATTATCCACCCAATACATCTTGCCCCCTGAGATGTCCAATGCGATGCCCCGAGGATCTGTCACTCCGGTCACAAGGTCTTCAACATTACCCCCATTGAGGTCAGAACGCTGGATCTTATCTGTAACATTATCCACCCAATACATCTTGCCACCCGAAATGTCCAACGCGATACCTGCTGGTGCCGCTAAGCCGGTCGTAACCAGGTCTTCTACATTACTTCCATCTAAATTCGCACGCTGAATCTTGTCAGTGCCACGATCCACCCAATACATCTTGCCACCCAATATGTCCAACGCAATGCCTGTGGGTAAATCTAAGCCAGTAGTAATGAGGTCTTGTATATTGCTACCGTCAAGATCGGAACGCTGAATTTTATCCTTTGTTTCATCTACCCAATACATCTTGCCACCTGATATATCCAAAGCAATGCCAACAGGTGCATTCAATGTAGGTCTCATAACGAGGTCTTCGATATTACTTCCATCGAGGTTTGACCGTTGTATTTTGTCTGTGCCATTATCCGTCCAATATATCTTACTACTTGCAGGAGGTGGAGTGACCACTGTCACCAGGAAGGTCTGCTCAACACTCGATTGATCATCACTGGCCGTTACTGTGATCGTCGCACGACCAGAGGACACTGGAGTAATCGTCAATACTGAACCCATAACTGACACGGTAGCTATGTCCGTATCAGAGGACAACACACGATACTTCAACTCATCCCCATCTGGATCGTTAAAGTAGCCTGACACTTCTACTTCACCAGATGTGCCTACTGTTAAATCCAGCATCGGAATCACACCTCGCGCCACAGGTAAACCGGTGCTTCTCACTTCAATGGTTTGTACTGTACTTGAACTGCCATCACTGGCTGTCACTGTAATCGTCGCACGACCGGGTGCCTCCATTGTAATCGTCACTTCTGAACCCGACCTTGAAACTGTTGCAATGCCAGGATCAGATGACGACGCACTGTAGGTCAAAACTTCGTTGTCCGGATCAAAAAAGTAGCCTGACACATCTATTGTCCAGTCTGTACCCGTTGTCAAGGTCTGTATTGAAATGGTGTCCCGCGCGACAGGTGTACTATTTGAAAGTGGTGTGTTGCTGAGTGTTTGCCACTCTGTATGCAGATTATTGTACCAGACTGGAGCAGAACCCAGACGCAATTCGAGCTGTGCTTCAAAAAGCGATTCCGGATCAACTGCCATACCATTGGATTCGAGAACCTCGAGAGTGCCTTCCTCAAAGGTGGCCGGATTGCCGTGAAAGCCCACAATAATCGGATGCAAAAACCGGAGATACCCTTGCCAAAAATCGTAGTGTGTATCCTCACCCCCATGGTTGAAATTCCAGAACGCGAGATGCCTGAGATGGTGCGGCGGAACCCCACCCCCACTACTACCAGACAACCTGCCATTATTCACGCTGTCGTACAAATTGGCATAGCAAGGATCGGTCTTATGGATATCAAGCGGCTGGTCTGGAGCCATATCAAAACGATAGATCACATTACCCGTTGAGCTATGGCTCATACCCACGCCGTGATGCTGGCCTGGGATCGCACGGGTGTTTCTCTGAGCATCGATGAGAGGGGCCGTGCTATAAGGCGCCTGGCCTGCAATATCTTCTGACAGACCAAACCATATCCCGTAACTGTCTTGACTGTTAAAAGCAGTATGGCCCTTATTTCCCGCTATTGTAACCTGGTAAACCGATGAGGCAGCACTGGCAGTAAAACCAAGTGCGCCACTAACATGCATGAAAGAGACGCGCCGAACCCAGGAATTAACACACCGATTGAATGAGAGCAATTTCCAGCCCGCGTTGTGGATGTTATTTTTGAAATGGATAAATGACTCAAAGAACGAGCCGTGAAAACTGATGTCCTCAACACCGACCTCTTGAAGATTCGGATAGGACTGCACCCGGCCATTATACGCTGGATTGATAGGGGTATGCAGGGGTTCATTGAGGCGAATGCGATTGCCATGAATCTCGGCAATACTGTGTTCTTCATTTCTGATAATCCCCTCTTGGAAAAGTAGTGTCCAGCCGGATTCTGGCGAACGCGGGGCGAGGAACTCATTAATTGCTTCTACACTATTGCTATTCATAGATACCCAAATCCACTGGCCAATTGAGAGCCTGGAAGCATCTTCTACTGTGATCCAAAAAGTTTCTCGCTTCGCACTCTTTGTAATGCGCGTTAAGGTGGAACGTTGTATGCTAATAGGCCCGAAAGTGAACATACTGGGTGTGATACCAGGTCTATCAGGATCGAGGACCATGTAGTTTACCATTCGGATGATGGTGCCTCCTTTTCTGCTACCGCTGCCTCTCAGAACAATATTGCTACTCCTGATGTAGATAGGCTCATTGTAGCCTTCATCATTTTTATCAGCATCCGTATTGACCAGGAATACACCCGGTGGAAAGAACACAACACCACTGCCATTGGCCTCTGCTGCATCAATAGCCGCCTGGATGGCAGGCTGGTCAGATACATCATCATTGGGAATTGCACCATAATTCGTCACATCAAAAATGGGATGTGCATGTGCAACATCGGGCACTGGCTTGTTGAAGTAGTGATAGCCCGAATAAGAAAAATCGGGTAAAATGGGTTCTGTCCCATTCTCTTTTGCTCTTACAAAACTTTGATAGGTCACCGAAAGATCAGAAGAAAGAACAGCAATATTAACTGTGATAGCGTCGGTGCCACCACGTCCATCTGCTGCTTCTACATTCACCGAGTAAACCCGTTTTGTTTTGTAATTATATGTCACACCCGCCTTTGTCTGAAGTTGACCACTGTTTGAGATAATGGTGAATGAATTCGCATCTGGACCACTTAGACGGTATGTAAGGCTGTCACCATCCGGATCAGTAGCTGAAATGGGATTACCGATATCCTGGCCTGCTGAGGTGCTCTCATCTAATGAGCGTATAGCAGGAGAGACAATCGCAAATTCAGGTTCTCTGTTCACTGCTTCGAAATTATTGGCAAAAATCAGAAAATCGGTAATCCCAATTTCACCATCGCTATTCAGATCGTATTTCGCGTTATACTGCTCCTGGCCTTCTCGAGTCCCAAACACGCTTGTAAATAGCAGAAAGTCAGAAATATCCACAACACCATTCCCGTCAAAATCTATGGAAGGTACTGCATCACCTTGTAGAGATAAGGGGTGACTTAACAGAGCCATGAACATAATCGCAAAGCTCAAGACTAATGTTGAACATGAGCGAAGTAACTTAGACATGTTAAACTCCTTACGAAAGGTGGTCAGCCTTGGACCACACAGACTGAATTAGGGTACTGCTATGATGTAAATTTTATAGTGATATTGAGTGGGCATTGTCATTCATATAACTTTCAAGTTTACGCGACTTATTTGACATCCAAGACAATACTCACAGGCGTTTGCAAGCCCGTCGTGAGCACATCTTCTACACTACTCCCATCCAAATTCGCACGCTGGATCTTATCTGTGCTATTATCCACCCAATACATCTTGCCACCTGAAACATCCAATGCAATGCCCCGAGGATCAGTCACACTTGTAACAAGGTCTTCGACACTACTTCCATCCAAGTTTGAACGCTGAATCTTGTCTGCCCCACGATCAGTCCAATACATCTTACCACCTGATATGTCCAGCGAAAGATCAACTGGCGTTGTCAAACCTGTGGTAACGAGGTCTTCGACAGTGCGCGTGGTTTCTCCTTGACCAAGTTCTATATCCGCACGCTGAATTTTATTTGTGCCATCATCTACCCAATACATCTTGCCACCTGAAACATCCAATGCAATGCCCGAAGGAGCTGACAAACCCGTAACGAGGTCTTCGACAGTGCGCGTAGTTTCTCCTTGACCAAGCTCTATATCCGCACGCTGTATCTTGTCTGTACCGCGATCAGACCAATATATCTTGCCACCTGAAACGTCCAATGCAATGCCTGTGGGTAAATCCAGTCCTGTCGTGATCAAGTCTTCGATATTACTCCCATCAAGGTCTGATCGCTGAACCTTGTCTGTACCCTCATCTATCCAATACATCTTGCCACCTGAAACGTCCAATGCAATGTCAACAGGATTGCTCAATGTGGGTCTCATAACGAGGTCTTCAACAGTGTTGCCATCAAGGTCTGATCGCTGAATCTTATCTGTACCGCGATCAGTCCAATACATCTTACCTTCCGCCACTGGCGCACTATTCACCTTCACATCGAAGGTTTTTTGCACACTTGCACTACCATCATTAACTGTCACAGTGACCATCGCACTACCCCCAGACACTGGACTAATCGTCAACACGGAACCCACAACGGACACGGTAGCTATGTCCGTATCAGAGGACAACGCACTATACGTCAACTGATCGCCATCTGGATCGCTGAAGTAGCCTGACACATCTACCTCACCATCTGTCCCAATCGTCAATACCTGTGCTGAAAGGACATCCAGGACAATACTCACTGGCGTTGTCAAACCGGTGGTAATGAGGTCTTCCACATTACTCCCATCCAAATTCGCACGCTGTATCTTGTCTGCACCATTATCCACCCAATACATCTTGCCACCTGAAACGTCTAATACTATACCTCGAGGATCTGTCACACTCGTAACGAGGTCTTCGACACTACTTCCATCCAAGTTTGAACGCTGAATCTTACCTGCTCCACGATCAGTCCAATACATCTTACCACCTGAGACATCCAGCGAAAGATCAACGGGTGTTGTCAAACCTGTGGTAACGAGGTCTTCTACAGTGCGCGTGGTTTCTCCTTGACCAAGTTCTATATCCGCACGCTGAATTTTATTTGTGCCATCATCTACCCAATACATCTTGCCACCTGAGAGGTCCAATGCAATGCCCGAAGGAGCTGACAAACCCGTAACGAGGTCTTCGACACTACTCCCATCAAGATCAGAACGCTGAATCTTATCTGTACCGCGATCCACCCAATACATCTTGCCACTTGAAACGTCCAATGCGATGCCTGTGGGTAAATCTAAGCCAGTAGTAATGAGGTCTTGTATATTGCTGCCATCAAGGTCAGAACGCTGAATTTTATCCTTTGTTTCATCTACCCAATACATCTTGCCACCTGAGATGTCTAATGCAATGTCAACGGGATTGCTCAATGTGGGTCTCATAACGAGGTCTTTTATATTGCTGCCATCGAGATCAGAACGCTGAATCTTGTCTGTACCACGATCCGTCCAATACATCTTACCTTCCACCACAGGCGTACTATTCGCAGGTGTCTGTGTTGTTCCTGTCACTGAATCAGACCAACCACTTGTGCCTTCATCGCTCTTTGCACGCACCTGTATATCATAGCTCGTGTTCTGCGTCAACCCACTAAACGTATAGGCCAATGCACCACTCGTCCACACATTGAGCACCTCTGTCCAATTCGCATCATCTGTCTCATCTGCACTCGTCAATATGTAGCGCACATCATAAGCACTGATCGCAGGACCCGTGTTCGCAGGTGCACTCCAGGTCACTGCCAGACTATTCAACGTAGATGCAGAAACCACCGGCGCAGCAGGAATACCCGGTGCCTCAGTATCTACATCGGTCACGGTAACCGTCAGGGTCTGAGTAGCTGTTGCCACACGCGCACCTGTCCCACTCATCGCCCGGACTTCTACGATATACTCATTATTACTCGCCGCATTCGATGGCGTCGTGCTCAAAACATCTGTCGGAACTTCAAAGTCGGGAGCCGTCGTGAAGGACAAGACCCCACCATTGGTGATCTCAAACTCGCCTTGATCTACTCCACCTATCAGTGTGTAACCCGTGATGCTGTCTTCACTATCGGCATCATCAGCGACCACTGTGCCAACTGCTGTGCTGTTCTCTGCAACATTAAACGTCGCACTACTGGAAAACACCGGTGCATTATTTGGTGGATCAACCACTGTCACATCGAAGGTTTTTTGCACACTTGCACTACCATCACTAACTGTCACAGTGACCATCGCACTACCCTCAGACACTGGACTAATCGTCAACACTGAACCCACAACAGACACGGTCGCTATATCCATATCAGAGGACAACGCACTATACGTCAACTGATCGCCCTCTGGATCGCTGAAGTAGCCTGACACATCTACCATACCAGATGTCCCTACCGTCAATATCTGTGCTGAAAGGACATCCAGGACAATACTCACTGGCGTTTGCAAGCCGGTCGTAACGAGGTCTTCCACATTACTCCCATCCAAATTCGCACGCTGGATCTTGTCTGCACCATTATCCACCCAATACATCTTGCCACCTGAAACGTCCAATGCGATACCCCGAGGTTCTGTCACACCTGTCACGAGGTCTTCGATATTACTCCCATCAAGATTACTCCCATCAAGGTCTGATCGTTGTATCTTATCTGCACCATTATCCACCCAATACATCTTGCCACCTGAAACGTCCAATGCGATGCCCCGAGGATCTGTCACTCCTGCCACAAGGTCTTCAACATTACTCCCATCAAGATCCGCACGCTGGATCTTGTCTGCGCCATTATCCACCCAATACATCTTGCCACTTGAGATGTCCAATGCAATGCCCGAGGGAGCTGACAAACCCGTAACGAGGTCTTCGACATTACTCCCATCAAGATCCGCACGCTGTATCTTGTCTGTACCGCGATCAGTCCAATACATCTTGCCACCTGAGAGGTCCAATGCAATGCCTGTGGGTGAATCTAAGCCAGTAGTAAGGAGATCTTGTATATTACTCCCATTAAGGTCTGATCTCTGAATCTTGTCGGTATTTTCATCCACCCAATACATCTTGCCACCCGAAACATCCAGTGCCATGTCCACAGGCGCACCCAGGGTAGGACTCATAACGAGGTCTTCGATATTGCTGCCATCGAGGTCAGAACGCTGAACCTTGTCGGTACCACGATCCATCCAATACATCTTACCTTCCGCCACAGGCGCACTATTCGCACTGGTCGTCCCACTGACTGAGACTGACCAATCACCGGTCCCTTCCGCATTCTTCGCACGCACCTGTATATCATAGCTCGTGTTCTGTGTCAACCCACTAAGCGTATAGGCCAATGCACCACTCGTCCACACATTGAGCACCTCTGTCCAATTCGCATCATCTGTCTCATCTGCACTCGTCAATATGTAACGCACATCATAAGCACTGATCGCAGGACCCGTGTTCGCAGGTGCATTCCAGGTC
>JAJEDY010000041.1 GCA_022821275.1 Candidatus Latescibacterota bacterium
TGTCATGCTGAGCGGAGTGAAACGGAGCCGAAGCATCTTTTCCACCTGTATTGGTAGGAGATTCTTCGCCTCCACTGCGTTACGGCTCAGAATGACAGGCGCATTATGCATTATATTGTGCCTGTGCGTAACATCAGTTACTAAATTTATATGTGGTGATTTTAAATATTTATTCGGATTAGAAAGGTAAAGATGAACTATTTTCGGAGCAATCGGTTTCTCAATACGTTGCCCGATTGGGAGACGGGTGAGCCGATAGAAGGTGCGCTGGAAAATTATTTGCCGCGTGTGCGCGCGCTGTTGCGCCGCATGGATAATCCCCAGGAGAAGTTTGAATCCGTTATTGTGGGGGGGACAAATGGCAAGGGTACGGTGAGTTTTTTGCTGGCGGAGTTGTTGCGGGCTGCGGGGTTTCGCGTGGGGCTTTATACGTCGCCACATTTGCATACGGTGCGCGAGCGGATATGCGTTGATGGCGAGGTGCTCGCGCGCGATGTGTGGGCAGAAGGCGTCGCACATTTTTACGAGAAAAGCCGCGATTTTGAACGCGAAGGATGGGGCGCGTTTAGCAAGTTTGAGGCGCTTACGGTTTTGGCGGCGCATCATTTTGCGCGGGCGAATGTGGATTGGGCTGTTTTTGAGGTGGGACTGGGGGGACAATTTGATGCGACCAATGCGTGGGATTCAAAAGTTGCTGTGTTGACGGCTGTTCATCTGGATCACACAGATGTGTTGGGCAATACGCTGCGCGAGATTGCGGCGGACAAGGTTCATATTGCGCGTTCGGGAAGGCCGTTGTTTACGGGGTCAGGGCAAGCAGCCGAGGTTTTGAAGTTGTTGGAAAGGGAATGTGTGCATCGGGGTGCGGCGTTGCATGTGGTCGATGCGGAGATGGACGATATGGCGGATCGACCGGTTACTTTTCGGGAGAATGCCGCGCTGTCGGTTGGTGTGGCGCGTCATATTCTGAAGGGGTGCGGAACGGCGTTGCCGGATGAACGGGTGCGAGATGTGATTTTGGATGGTTCTTTGCCCGGGCGCTTTGAGGTGGTTCGACAAACGCCGCCACTGATTTTAGACGGTGCCCACAATCCGGATGCGGTTCGCGCATTGGTGCGCGATTTGCGACTTCTGTCGGATGAGTGGCGATTTGTGGTGGGTGTTAATGAAGGGCACGATGCAGGGGGTATTTTGCAGGCACTTTCGCCTCTGGCAGCGGAGGTTGTTTTGACGCAGTCGGCGCACCCCAAAGCCATTTCTGTGGCGCGTTTGAGATCGCGGGTTCCAGAGGGGCTGTGCGTGCGGTGTGAGACCGGGGGATTGGATTTTTTGACGCAGGTATCTGTGCGGCCTACGTGTGTGCTCGGGTCGCTGCATCTGGTGGCGTTGGCGCGCGAGGTGCTGGATTTGCCCAGGGAGGCGGATAGTTTTGGCGAGGATGTGATTTTAGAGAGTTTGAGATGTTTTGAGATCGCGTGTCGGCAGTTGGGCGTGGGGTATGAGGCGGTGTCGGCAGATGGCAATGTGATTCGCGTGATAAGAGATGGGAAACCGCTGTATTTTTTGCGAAATAAACATCCGTTTAACGATTATGTTTCTGGAAGATTGGCCGAGGATAAGGGGTATCAATACGAGGTGTTTGGTCGGGCGAATATCACAGTGCCCAAAACGATGACGGTGTTTAATCCCCTATCTGATCGACGGTTTGATCGGTATAAGACGCATGCTTCTGTGGCAGATGTTGTGAGCGATGTGGTGCAACACATGTCTTTTCCGGTTGTGGTGAAACGCAATCACGGGTCTATGGCACAGGGCGTGTATCTGGAGGCGAATGCAGAGGATTTGCATTCGCGCTTGCAAGACTTGTGTGTGGAAAGCAGCCGATTGGACAATGTGTTGTTGATCCAGGCGTATGTCGAGGGACCCGAGTATCGCATTGTGGGCAGCGAGGATGAGTTGTTGCTCGCATATGAAAAGCAAAATGACTCAGATGTTGAAGGAGGGGATATCAATCCCCTGCATCGGGCGGGGGGCAGGGCGGTTGCGGTTGCGGATGAGGGGTTATTGGAGGGGTTTCGAGTATTGACGCGGGCGGTGAATCGGGTGTTGAATTTGGGGTTTTACGCGATTGATTTGATCGCTGGTCCCAATGGGTTTTTTGTTTTGGAAGTGAATCCCAATCCCATCTGTCATTTTTATAACGCGGATAATGGACGAGGTGATTTTGTGCAGATTTATCAGTATCTGGTACAAAAATATTTGCTGGGAGAGTAAGGATCAGAACTCTACCGGAACCATTTTGCGCGTTTTTGGCTGATATGCCATGCCTGTAAGCAATTTTTCGAGTGTGTTGGTGACGCGGAAGACAACGCGGTTTTTGCCTTGTTTGAGATGGGCTGTTTTTCCAGTCCAGCAATAGGGTGCCCAGGCGCGTACGCCCAGAGACTGGCCGTTGATTATTATTTCGACGATGTCGTCGAGGCTTTTCACGGTGCGTTCGAGGTCCATTTTGAAATGCGGGGTTTTGGGCAGGGTTTTGAAATTGATGTCCCGGGTGTATGATATGGTGCCCGCATAGAAGGGCAGTCCCTGCGCTTTGAAGTCAAAAATTGGACCGCTATCTTGAAGGGGAGATAGTTTGGGATATATATTGCGCCAGGATTTGACCTGAAAACGTCCAAAGAGATACAGGGCATCGACGAGGCCATCACCCGGGCTGTTGACTTCCACGCGGATGGCGATCACGTTTTTGCCCTTGTTTATGCGTTGTCCCACCGAACACGTCGCGTTGGCGTGATCGAATCGGAAGGTGGGACGAAAAGCATTGCTCGGCAATTTGGAACCGTTGATGTAGATCTGATGTTCTCCCTGAATAGCACTTCGATCCATGACCAGAGAGAGTTTACTGGGGACAATGTCTGCGATAAAGGTCGTTCGGTACCAACAAATCGTTTTTTCTTTTGGGTCGTCAAAAGGTTGTGGGCGCGTTTCGGACCATCTGCTGTCGCTATAAGTCGGCTGATGCCAGTTCTGATGCACGCCTGTGTTAGACGGGTCGAATTTCGTTTTGAATTTGTCCAGGCGCAGTGCGTTATCTTCTTCTATGTCAACTTTCCAGTGGCCTGTTAAATTCAGTTTGAGCGTTTCTATCAAAGGCTCTTCTTCTTTTGTTTTGTCAGGGTCTGGAGAAGTTACGATCATATGTGATTGCAGCCGGTCAAAGGAGAGGTTGATGCAGCTCATTTCTCCGGTGGATTTGGCCACCAGGGGTGTGCGGTTGCCCGTTTCTAAATCCCATTTTTCTATTTTTCCACTGGTGGGGGGTATATAAATTTGCGTTGTAACGGGTGAATTTTCCCGATTGGCAAAAAAGAATGTGTGATGCTTTTCATCTGTGCGGTGGTGATAGTATATTGAATCGGCGTTTTTCCCGTCTGACATGATGCGTACTCGCCGGGGCAGAATTTCGTCGAGCAGGCGTTCCAGCATGAATGTCGCCTGATTTTTTTCTACGGTACCCCCGGTGCGGATAAACATGAAGTTGTCTCGACTCAGCAGGTGGACGCCCGATTCGTGGCCGGTGTAATCGCGAATCATTCGCCCCGGTTCCATGTCGGTCAACCGCGAAAATCCCTCGACAACTGATGCGCCCTCTTGAATATCCTCAATGGGCAATAATCCCAGGGCGATGACGAGACCGCCTGCATTGATAAATGCGCGTATTTTGTCAAAAGCTTCGCGTTCCAAATTGGTGATGGGCGGAATGATCAGGACCGTGTAGCGCGTTTTGCCGACCTGCAATTGGCGGTTGACGATTTCCGCTTGGGCGAGGAGGGCCGGGTCGAGGCTTTGAAATGGTCGCTGCGTTTGATGCAGGGCGCGGGCAATACAGGCCCAGTCGGCAACGAGGTTATTGGTCAGTGTTTCTTCATCGGGTTCATAGCCGACATAAGACCAGTTGTGAAACGGGTGTGCGAGGTGTGCCCACAGGCTGGTGACGGGATCGAGGAGTGCAATATCGGCTACTTGCTGGCCCCGACTTAAGAGCTGGGCAAGTCGCCCTGCGTAGTCGGATAGCAGGTGGAAGTGTTTCCAGTAGGGATTTTGGTGAAATAGAGATGTGGCGTGTTTGCGCAATCCGTCGAGTGTGTAGTAGAGGGCGTGGGGCGCAAAGAAGTTGGCTCCGTGGGTGCCAAGGGTATCGATCTGCACTTTCATATCTTGCAGCGTGGTTGCCCAGCCCGTGTTTTGAAAACAGGTATTGAGTACGCGTGACGTGTCTGTCTGTGCGGCAAGTGCCGTTGCAAATTCAGGGCTGTGGCGATATGATACGACGTATTCTCTGGTGCGTTCAACATCGAGACTGCCGCCTGTCCCGGGTATGGGTATGGAATTGCGGTGGGCATTGCGAAGCGGGGTTATGTCGCTCGCATAATTGAGGCCGTGCTCTTTGCACCAATCGGCACTGCGCGCGCTGTCGTGCCGCTGTTGGAGTTCGCTCAGGGTTTGAAAATAATCGTAGCGAATGCGGCTCGTGTTGGGTCCAAAGTAGGTTATGAGGGCAGGCAAGCAAGGCAGAAGATTGTAGCCATTGCGCGTTTGGAAGTAGTCGGGCAATACGGGTGACCAGGGCAGGCGATCTTTGGGAAAATGCGTTTCCGAGGTTAAAATGCCCTTTAATGTTTTGCCCTGAAAAGCGGAAAATTGCTCGATGTAGGGTTGTTGAATGGTCTGGTGCAGGGTGCGGACAGACTCTGGATTGAACCGATCGAGGTGTGAGCCGGGACAATCGCTATTTTCCGAGGGTTCTTGTAAGAAGACGAGTACGCGCCAACGCCCGGCAGGTGCTTTCCAGTACAGTCGGCGGGTGGGATTAAAAGATACATACGTGTAGGGGTGATGGGCGGGCACGGCGTTGTTGTTATTGCGCAATGCGTGGCGTTGGTGATTGACCCCCAGATAAGCACTGATATCTTGTTTGTCTTCCCACAGACAGCGGTCTCTTCGCAAGGGCACGGCAAATGCTTGCAACACGGGTGCCCAGGGCAAGATAAGGTCAACTTGTTGTCCGCCCTGTACAACGGTTTCGCGAAAGGTGAGTTGTTGTGCGACAAATTGGGGATGGTTTAAGGTGATTTGGGTTGAGCCAATACCACCAGGATAGCGATATTCGTCGTGGATCCAGACCTGGAGACCATTTTCTTCTGCTGTTTCGAGTGCCAATTTTACGCGGTCGAACCAGATGTGCGACAAATACGGCGTTTTTAGCCCGGGACCTGTTGATAGGCAAAATCCACCAAGTCCTTTTTCGCTCATTTCGCGGATTTGACGGACGAGTTCGTTTTCTTCTATGATGCCGTTCCATATCCAGAATGGAACGAGGCGGTCAGCCGCAGGGGGATTGATGAAATTTTTGAGGTTCATAATTAGTTTACGTCAGCACAGGCCTGACATATATATGTAACTACCCGGCCGTGCGGGCGAATACGGGTGAGTTTAATTTCGCCTTCCCGCTGTTTGCACTGCGCGCACGGGCGGTCTAATTTGGGGGCGGTGAGGGCCGCGCAGGTATCACAGCGATAAAGGACGCGCTTGATGCCGTTTTCGATATGCGTTTGTGCTTTTGTCGCTGGAACTTTGCCACATTGTTCGCAGATCAATGGCGTGCCCTCGCGTGTTGAGATGCCCGCGTTTTGTTTGTTTATAACCCCGAAAAATTTAATGCCTGAATAAAAAAAGTCAAGGTATTTTAATAAATTATTGTTTTATTATAAGTTTATGAAATAATATATAGGCTGTTCAAATACGCACTTGTCAATCGTGAGCCTTATCGTTATAATACCGGAGTGTTATGAGCGAGCAAATTTACGGCCTTGTACTGGCCGCGGGTATGGCGCGGCGCATGGGGTCAACCAAACAGTTGTTGCCTTTTGGCGATCGAACGATCCTTCAGACGGTGGTGGATACGCTGTCAGGTGCTGGTCTGGCTGGCGTTGTGGTGGTTTTGGGGCACGATGCAGATGCGGTGCGGGAGAGTTTGCGCGGTCGGCCCGTGCTGTGTTGTGTAAATGATGCCTACCGCGAAGGGATGTTTTCCAGCGTTCTTTGCGGTCTGCGCCATTTGCCCGGGGATGCAGATGCCGTGCTGATGGCGCTTGGCGATCAGCCTCAGATTGAGTTGCGCGTTGTTCAGGCTGTGGTGCAGGCCTACCGCGAGGGGGATCGCGGTATTGTGATTCCCATATCGGGTGGTAAGCGCGGGCATCCGGTGCTGATCAATTTGTCGCGTTATCGGGGTGAGATTCTAAATCTTTCTGGAGATGAGGGTCTCAAGCCGGTCATGCGCGGGCACCCGCACGATACGCTGGAGGTGCCGGTAGATGACGAGGGGATTTTGAGGGATTTGGATACGCTGAAAGATTATCGGGCGGAGATTAAGAGGCGAGGAATAAATGGAGCGTAGAAGATGCTGGCAAGAGATGTCGAGGTTGCATTGAAGAAAGGGCAGGTGATTCCCGCACATCCGCTGGCGCTGACCGCAGAGCGGAAGTTGGATGCCCGGCGACAACAGGCGTTGTCGCGCTATTATATTGCTGCTGGTGCGGGGGGCCTGGCCGTGGGGGTGCATACCACGCAATTTGAAATCCGCGATCCCAAATGGGATTTGTATCGGCCCGTTTTGGCGCTGGCCGCAGAGGTGATGGATGCCGATGCACCGGCTGATTTTATCCGCGTGGCTGGCATTGTGGGCAATACGCAACAGGCGGTGTCAGAAGCAGAGATCGCGCGCGATTGCGGCTATGGGATCGGGTTGGTGAGTTTGCGTGCTTTTGCCAATGCGAATGTCGATGCCATGGTTGCGCATTGCCGCGCGGTGGCCGATGTGATTCCGGTGATGGGGTTTTATCTGCAGCCGGCTGTGGGAGGGCGTGTCTTGCCGTTTGATTTTTGGCGGCGTTTTGCGGAGATTGAGGCTGTGGTGGGTATTAAGATCGCGCCTTTTAATCGGTATCAGACGCTGGATGTGATTCGCGGGGTTGTGGCGGCGGGACGGGTGAAGGATATTGCGCTTTATACGGGTAATGACGATAATATTGTGATGGATTTGCTGACGTCGCATCGGTTTTGGTGCGATGGCGCATCTGTGGATGTGCGTATTGCAGGTGGGCTTTTGGGGCATTGGGCGGTGTGGACAAAGAATGCGGTGGAGATATTGGGGACGTGTCACGAGATCGCGCAGTTGGATGCCGTGCCGCAGGAGATGCTGACCCGGGCGATTGAGGTGACGGATTGCAATGCGGCGTTTTTTGATGTGCCCAATGATTTTCATGGGTGTATTGCCGGCGTTCACGAGGTGTTGCGAAGGCAGGGGCTTCTCGAGGGTGTCTGGTGTCTGAATCCAGAAGAGGGTCTGTCGCCGGGACAAGCGGAGGAGATCGACCGCGTGTATGCTGCTTATCCGCATTTGAATGACGACGATTTTGTGGCGGAACATATAGATGCGTGGTTGGGGTGAGGCGAGGGATAAATTTTGTTGACTTGCAAGGTGTCGCTGTGCATGATGAGTGGTTCGGAAGAAAATAGAAATTCGATTATGGCAATTTTTAACTGATTGAAGGAGGTTTGCCGTGAAGATGCATATTGGTGGTCAATGGGTGGATAAAGCCGAGAAGATCGATGTGATCAATCCATTTGACAATTCGGTGGTGGATACGGTGCCAAAAGGCGATGCCGCAGATGCGGAGGTGGCGATTGCGACGGCCGTGCGCGGTGCCGAGGCAATGGCGGCTTTGACAGCTTATGAGCGGTATGAGATTTTGCATCGTGCCGTGAATTTGATGCAGGAACGGGTTGAGGATTTGGGGCGTACGATTACGCTGGAAGAGGGCAAGGTTCTGGCCGAGGGTATCGGCGAGGCCGGGCGGGCGATTGAGACGATGACGCTGTCTGCAGAAGAGGCCAAGCGGTTATACGGCGAGACCATTCCGCTGGATGGCGGCTCGGGGGTGCGCGATCAGTTTGGTTTTACGCTGCGCGTGCCGTGTGGGGTGGTGCTGGCGATTACGCCGTTTAATTTTCCCCTGAATCTGGTGTGTCACAAGGTGGGTCCTGCACTGGCTGCGGGCAATGCGGTGATTGTGAAGCCGGCAACGGATACGCCGCTTTCGGCGCTGAAGCTGGTGGAGATTTTGGTGGAGGCCGGGGTGCCTGCTGAGGCTGTGCAGTGTATTACGGGTCCGGGGAATGAGTTGGGCCATGCGCTGTGTTCGGATACCCGCGTGCGCAAGATCAGTTTTACGGGTAGCCGCGATGTGGGTGAGGAGATTTGCAATATGGCGGGGTTGAAGAAGGTGACGATGGAACTCGGGTCCAATGCGCCTTTGATTGTGATGCCCGATGCAGATCTGGATCAGGTGGCTGCTGCGACGGCGACGACGGGTTTTGCCAATGCCGGGCAGGTATGCATTTCAGCGCAGCGGGTGATTGTCAATGATGCGGTTTACGGCGATTTTATCGATGCGTTGACGCCAAAGGTCGAGGCGCTGGCGACGGGCAATCCCATAGATGATGGCGTGATGATGGGTCCGATGGTGAGGGAGCGCGATGCCGAGCGCGTGCAGGCGTGGATTCAGGATGCGGTGGGGGCTGGCGCGCGTCTGGTGACGGGCGGCGAGCGCGATGGTGCGATTTATCAGCCGACGATTCTCGCCGATGTGGATCCGAGTATGAAAATTTCGTGCGATGAGTTGTTCGGGCCTGCGGTGGGTATTACGCGGTTTGACGATATCGACGCTGCGATTGCGATGGCCAATGATACGAATTACGGTTTGAGTGCGGCACTGTTTACGGAGAATATCCACTGGGCAATGCGGTTTGCACGAGAGGTCCATTCGGGCAATATCCACGTCAATTGGGGTACGCAGTGGCGCGCGGATTTGATGCCCTACGGCGGGCTGAAGGATAGCGGGATGGGCAAGGAGGGGCCGAAGTACGCGGTGGAGGAGATGACGGAGACGAAGATGGTGGTGTTTCATTAGGATTGTCTATAGGGTGCGTACTTTACAAAGTACGCACCTCATTAAAAGGATAATGCGAGATGGCTCTTACGGATCGAGATTTGAGCATCACAAATGAATTAAAAGATAGGTTGCTCTCGATAGATGGGGAACATCGAATCCGCAAGGTTATTTTGTACGGTTCTCGCGCTCGGGGAACGGCCAATGTCGATAGTGATTATGACATTCTGGTAATTGAAAAAGATCCGGTGGCAAAACGAGATGAAATGCGCCGTTTTCGCCGAGCATTGGGTTCTTTGCCCTGCGAATTGGACTTATGGGTTATGGGAAGCCGAGAATTTGAAGAAACCAAAGAAGTTATTGGAGGCATGGCGTTCCCTGCTCACAAATACGGTCAGGTGCTTTATGAGATCTCCTGAGCAAGTTCGATGGGATTTTGTGCAGCAGTGGCTGGATAAGGCGGAAAATGATCTGAGAGCAACGGAAATACTTCTGAAGAGTGATCTAAAAAGTTTTGAGACTATCGCATTTCACGCACAACAGTCAGCAGAGAAATTCATCAAAGCCTTATTGGTGCGTCATCAAGTAGAATTTCCCAAAACACACGATATCTCAAAATTGAGAAATCTGGTACTCAAAATTGATCAGTCAATATCTCTAAAATTAGAACCCGCAGATGCACTAACGCCTTACGGTGTCGAATTTCGATATCCTGGAGATTTCGATCTTAATCACCAACACGCGACAAAAGCCTTTCAACTTGCAAAACGAGTTAAACGGCTCATCATGAACCATTTAAAATCATATTTGGCACAAGGAAGACCAATTGACCCAGAAGAGTGAAACTAAAACTCAGGAAAATTCACGGGATGAACTCGCCCGGGATATTAAAGAGGCGAATCGAGAGTTTCGAGAAGGAAGGGCTTCGCCAACAACGCCCGATGATCTCATGAAAGAGATTACATCACGATGAGGTATATTAAAAAACGGCTTCTCAATCGAGAAGCCGTTTTTTTTACCAATTTTCGTCAACGGGTCCAGCATAAGGCGCGTGTTCAAAGCGACAGGGCGATTCGACGAGGCGCGGGTCGTTTTGTTCGCGCAGGATTTTCATGAGTGTGGTAGAGAGTTCTTTGCGGATGGGTTCGTATTCGGGATCGTCGGCGATGTTGTTCATGTAGTGGGGGTCAACGCGCAGGTCGTAGAGTTCCTCCTGGGGACGTTTGCCAAAGCCGATTTCGAATAGTTCCTGTACGTCTTGTTCTGCGCGGTGGTGAATCATATAGGATTTTGTGGGGCTGGCGTCCATGTCGGGATAGGCGACGCGGGTGTTTTTTGTCAGTTCTTCAGCAGGGGGGGCTTCTGCATGGAGGTCGTCGAGTCCTTGAGGATCGCCCATGGGCCAGCGGTCGGGTGCAAAGTTGTGGATGTAGAGAAAGTCATCCGTGCGAATGGCGCGTTGCGGATAGGGTAGCTGGCCTTCTCTTGCGGTGCCAACGTGCCGTTCTCGTCCGGTGATGACAAAGGTGCGGTTGGGATCGATCAGGCCGCTCTGGTCGCTTTTGAGGACGGGGAGCAGGCTTTTGCCGGTCATGGTATTGGGGATGTCTGCGCCTGCGGCTTCGAGGAATGTGGGGGCGAGGTCCATGAGGTTGACGAAGTCTTCAACGGTGCGTCCCGCGGGGATGTTGTTGGGCCAGCGCGCGGCAAGGGTGACTTCGCAGCCGATGTCGTAGAGGTTGCATTTGCCGCGGGGAAAGCCCGGTATGCCGTGATCGCCGCTGACGACGATGAGGGTGTTATCGACTTCGCCGATTTCTTCGAGGCGCTGGATTAAGACGCCCAGGCCCGCGTCAACGGCCTGACATTCGCCCAGGTAGTCGGCTACGTCTTCTCGGATGTCGTGTACATCGGGGAGGAAGTCGGGCAGGCGGCCTTTGAGGTCGTCGGGTTCTAAACCCCACAGGGCTTTGCCCGAGCCGCGTTCCCAGGAGCGGTGGGTGTTGGTGGGTCCCCACCAGTAGCAGAAGGGTGTGTTCTGAGGGCGCGCGTCGAGGAATGAATCGAAGTTGTCGCGGGTTTCGTTCAGGAGGGCTTGTTTGGCGCCTTCAACGCCCAATTCGTCGGCGTGTCTGGTTACCCAGTGCGAGAATCCCCGATAGTTGGTGCCAGCAGATTCATAGCGGGTTCGGTCGGCGCCATAAGGGGCGTTGGCGGCTTTTCCGGGAGACCAGACTTTGTAGGTGTAGCCGATGTGGTATCCGGCTTTTTCGAGTTCGAGGGGGTAGGTGGGGATGCTTTCGTCCCATATCGCGCCTTGTAAGATGGCACCGAGGCCGGTTTGCCAGAAGTATTGGCCAGAGAGGATCGAGCTTCGGCAGGGGGTGCAACTCGGCGCGGGTACAAAGGCGTTGATGAATAATGCGCCTTCGCGGGCTATGCGGTCAAAGTTGGGGGTGTCGATGAGTTGGTTGAGGGAGTTGGGACCTTCTATGCGCCGATAAGCACTGGCGTAACGCCCCCAGTCGTCGGCAAAAGCAAAGAGGATGTTGGGTTGCATGCATTTCTCCATTTGGTGTATGGTGACTGACTATCCCGGTGCGGTGTATTCAGCCGCGTTTTCGCCTGCGATGAGGCCATACGCGAGGCCCATGCACAATCCGCCTGTGTAGCCCTGGGTGTAGATGCCCCCACAGTCGGCACCGGCTGCGTAGAGGCCCGGGATGGGCTGGTCGTTTTTGTTTATGACTTGCGCCTGGGCATTGACTTTGGCCCCGCCGTAGGTGAAGGTGATGCCGGGTAGGGTGCGGATGGCGTAATAGGGCGGTGTGTTGAGGGGGATGAGGCCGCCGGTTTTTGGTATTGAGAGGGTTTGGCCGTTGCCAGTGGCGCATGCGGTGGCGTATTCGGCCATTGTTTTTTCGAAGGCATGCGCGGGGATGTGCCAGCGATTGTTCAGTGCGCGGGTGAGTTCTTCAAGGGAGGCTGCTTCGCGGACTTCGCCGCCTGCTTCGCGGATGTTTTTGACGCGGTCGTTGTCCGGAGTGGGCCATTGGGAGAGTGCGTCCTGGTTGTCGCGGATGTGCTGGTCAAAGATGAGGATGGCTGTGGCTTGAGGCTGCTGGACGAGGGTGTGGCAGGTGACTTCGTCGCCGAGATATTCGTCGTCGAATCGCTCGCCTCTGAGGTTGATTAAGATGGCGTATTCGCTGAAGTCGGGTTTGACTGCGAGGAAGTTGTGCAGACCGACTTGTGCGGGCGGTGCGGGTAGGAGGTGGCCGTAGAAGCGGTTGAGGGGTCCTGTGGGTTGCGCCCCTGCTTCAAGTGCGCTTTGAAATCCGCCGCCGGTGTTTTGAGGGACGCCGCGGACGATCATGTGATCGGATTCCGAGCCGAAGTATTGCGCGCGCAGTTGGGGGTTGGCCTGATATCCGCCGGTTGATAGGATGACGGATCGGGCTGTCATTTCTGTCTGTGTGGTTTTGACCCCTGTGACGGGTTTGCCGTTGCCGCCGATGAGGCCGGTCAGGCTGGTGTGTGTGAGGATGGTGCCGCCCATGTGCTGGAACTGATAGCCGAGGATTTCCATTGCGGTGCGCGCGTCGGGTGTGAATTGGTAGATGGTGCGTTGAAATTTGTACGGTTTGTCTTCGCGCGCTTGTAGGGATACGCCCTGTTTGCGGAGCCATTCGATGCCTGTGTAGAAGCGGTCGATGAGCGCGGTGCCGAGTGCCGTATCGCCGTTGGGCTGCACTTTGAGCCATTCGTCGATGTTTGTTGCACACCAGATTGTGCCGCCCGATGCAGCCGCGGATCCGCCGATTGTTTCGGCTTTTTCAATGATGGCTACGGATGCGCCTTTTTCCCGGGCGCGCAATGCCGCACACAATCCGCCTATGCCCGCACCCGCTACTATGACGTCGTAATGGTCAGACATTCTGTTTCTCCTGTGAATATCGGGGTGCATCCTAATACGGTTTGTCCTTGCTGTCAAGGCAAAGAGATATGACAAAAACAGATGATTTGAACGACGATTTGAAAGATTTCTGGGATGGAGATTAATTTTAAAAAAGTAATGTTACCATTCGAGTAGCGGAATTGTCTCCTCTTCTCTTATAAGTGGCACATGAGTATGCACATCCCAGGAAAAAATTTGGTGATCCGATCCAAAATATATGAAGCCCGGAAACCATGCCAATTCAAAACTTTCAACCGCGCTGTGTTCCTCTTCAGTAGCATTGGCGCGAATGATTACATCGCCGAGCTTGTGTTTATTGCCAGTGTAAAGGTGAGGCAGAGTGATTTCAGATACCCAGATATGTTCTGGCATATTGTCTAATCTCTGTTCAATTTCTGGGGTTAATGTTATCTGGCCATCTTGAATCAGACTATCAATGTATTGTCTATAGGATTCTTTTGTTTGAAGCAGTGTTCGACTCACTATGCTGTTAGATTGTTGGGCTAATCTTTCAAGCCAAATAACAGGCGATGATTCTTTTAGACCTTCAATTAGAGATTGAGCAATCCATACAGCCATGCGTTCTGCGGACAGGCCAGAGAGCTGCACATCAGAAGGTACTATGGCAACTGCTCTTGTAGCGTGTAAGTTGGGATTTTTTGATGGAACAAGGTAGTTTCTCAGCATATCAGACGGCAAAGTCACATACATACCAAAGTTATCATCATTGATGATATAGTGTCCAACCCAGCCAGTGATTGGTGTATAAGATTCCGCTGGAAATCTGCCATATCCAGAGCGGGCTTCAGGTTCCCACCTGTCTGAATTGAGTGTATGTCCCAAAACGGAAACAGCATGGCTAATTCTTGAAGGCCTGGACCTATTAAAATTCCAACCTTCTATTCCCAGTATTACAGGACAGGCAGACTCGACAAATGGATAGATAAATTGGTCGTATTCTACCGACGTATTTTCCGCAAAATCTGCTGATATTGTTCTCCCACCCAATTGGCGAATGACTTCCTCTAACTCTTGAATCTCCAACCCTGCTTTGGTTCCTGGTGGATCACCATCTATATGACCTACGCATTTTTCGGGGCTGCTGAAATCAATTCCCAGAATCTCATTGATCTTTTGGTTTGTGAGTTTTTCAGTATTGAGCGTAGATGAGCTATTGATTGCCGTTCTCAAGGCGGCATGGGCACAGACGTGGGTGATGTCGTTCTGTTGGGCGAAAAAACTGCCGGTCAGAGTAAAGGTTCTCGAATTTTCTTTTGTACCGATATTTGTCTCAAAAGTTTTTCTGTTATGTACATAGTAATTCGTGATGGGTTCAATGGAAATGCGATCTTCTGCATCACGTATCCAGATGGAGGGAGGTCGAACTACGGATTCCAATAGGTAAGTTCTGTATTCATCGTCAGGTAGTTTCAGTGTTGCTATCACAGCGTATCCTAAGAGATGATCGTCCGGTAACTTATCTGGATCGTTCCATTTTGGGGGAGAAGGCAATGATCGAAAGAATGTCAGGCGTGTCGCAGTGAGGCTTACCTTTTGTTTACATCGTTTGGTGGCCATAGCCTGTTCTTCTAATAATTCCTCGTTTAATTCTAATTCTTCCTTAATGAACGATTTGACCTTCATCTTTCTCATTAGCGTACATAGACGACTCATGGGATCTGATCCGCTATTGCTTTTCGGGTGCCAGAGGTCTTCTACAAGTTGATAAAACGAAAAAGGAGCTTGGCAGGATTTTAATAGTTTTTGTTCTTTTGCAAAGGTGTCTTTCACAGGCGGGTCCTTATTTTTATACATCAAAAAAGCCTCGTAATTTTTTACGAGACTTTTTGATTTTTGGCTGCGATTTAGTGATGACTCATTTTTCCGTAGGTTGTCCCAGAATCCAATGCATTTTTGCAGACCTTTTTTCCCATGCTAAAAGATCCTCAAGTGCCCGTTTTTCTTGAGGGGACAACTCAAAATCTTCGGGTTTGGGAATACGGAGAAACAGGGCTTCCAGATCCTGTTGTGTAGCTGGTTCATTCCGGGGCTGACTTTGGGACATAACTCTCCTCCGGTTACAATAAAAAACAAGATGATTTTGAACCAAAATAATGCATAAACTTAATAAATATAAGCAAAAAATTCTCCTGAACAAACTAATATATAAAAAATAATTCCACAAAAGTCGATTGTGTAAGCTATAATCCCGCTTCTTCTTTCACTTTTGCCCATGAAATGGGTTTTTCCCCTGTGCGTTCCATTTCTTCTATGGTTTGATCTGCCGCTCGATTGTCAATCACGTCTTCCAAAAATTGAAAAATTTCTTCTTCTGGAATGCCCTGCTTTTGCGCTTTCACAACAGCACTCTCAAATGCTTCCCAGAGTTCTCTTTGTATGTTTTCAGGTTTCTTGCCTATTGTTGGACAAGATTCTGGCACATCAATGGGGGTCGAAACAGCCATTGAGATACTCCTTCATTCATTCCAGATTTTTTCATGCGTATGAAACTTCAACTGACCGGATTTTTTTCGTTCAAGAATATCCTGCATACCCTCATAAAGCGGAGATTTCTTAGAAGCTGTTTTAAAATTATAGGGAGTGTAAAAAAGAGTTGAAAAAGCGTATTCATCTGCCCAAATTTAGGGTATCCAAAAACCTTAAAAAGAAAGGACATGCGATGAATACGCCAAGACAATATCCGACAAATGTAA
>JAJEDY010000088.1 GCA_022821275.1 Candidatus Latescibacterota bacterium
CTTTGAACACAACCATGGCAATTGTAATCGCACCAACAGCCACTTTATCGGCCAGAGGATCGAGAATCTTCCCCCACTGTGAAATTTCGCCCCACCTGCGCGCGAGCCAGCCATCTATCCAATCGCTGACAATCATCACAGCCACCACACCAAACGCCTCCCATACGTAATCCGCCCCCAATGCAATAAGCCACACGGCGGGCAGGATCAGCACCACGCGCAACAAACTAACGGCATTTGACAGCGTCAAGAAACGACCGCGTTCAGAACTTTCCATACAATAAATACCTCACGACAACATCAATTTCAGACCAATTCCCAGCACCAGCACCAGCACACTGCGGTTAAACCACACAGGAGACAACCGTCGGTTCAAAAACAAACCGACCGCAGCCCCCAGGAACAAAGCCGGTAACATCCACACATCCATAACCAAACTCTGGAAATTAATCAATCCCAAAAAAACATAAGGCGTCAACTTCAAAAGATTCAAAACAATACCAAAAATCCACGCCGTTCCCACAAACGTGCGCCCGACCAGGCCCTGCGGCAATAAATACAACATCAAAATCACGCCTCCCGCAGAAACCAGTGTGGAAACCACCCCCAGAGTCACGCCAACGCCAAAACGCATCCACGGTCCCGGTGGTTTCACATTGACCAGCACCCGATCTTTCATAGCCTGGAGCACTGCAAAAACGCACGCCAGAGCGCCTAACATGCGCCGAAACCAGACCTCTGGCACAATATCTAAAATACCTGCACCAATCAAAATACCCAGCACCATGCCGGGCATCAACGCCTTGACATGATCGCTAACCCAATGCCCCCAATAGTATCTCGCACTGATCACATCGGTTGCCAGAGAAAGTGGCAAAACAAGCCCCAGTGCGGACTTTGCGGGCACTGCGAGCGCGAGAACCGGCACAGCCACCACACCAATGCCACCGCCAAATCCCGCGCGCATCACGCCAATCAAAAAACCGCCAACCCCCAACACGACAAAATCAATTATATCCAAAAAATCCACCCCATCAAAAGGCGTGAAACGCAAGACGCGAGACAACCACACAACCAGCCCTCAGTCTCCAGCCCCCAGCCTCTCTCCTTTATCTGTGTCTATCCGTGTTCATCTGTGGTTGCTTTTGCCTTTCGCCATATCTCAAACGCATTCGCCGCAGGTCCCACTATAAACAGCGCGTAGAACGGCGCGTAAATCGCTTCATTCAAGCGCAAAATCATCTCGACAAAAGCCACCAGAAACGCGACAAAACACTGCCCCTTTCGCGTCAACACAGTCGTTTTGGGATCTGTAATCATAAAAAAAATAAACAACTGATACATCGGTCCTGTAATCGGCGCAATACTCGTCAAATACGCCTGCCCGGTAAACGCGCAGCGAATAAGTGCAAAAGCCAAAAACGAAATAACATATACCGCGCAGATATGAAACCGTCGCAATCGCCAGAGTGCAGCACTCCCCAGAACCCAGATAATTACCATTACCGACAGCGTATTGCCCCACTGGATGCTCAACCCCGCCACCACTTCAGGAGCGAGAAACAGCATAATACTCACTCCAAAATTGGACGGATTCCACAAATGTCTGCCGCGCCATCGCAACACATACTTAGATGCAATAGACAACACACTACACAACGCATAAGGCCAAAACAGAGGCGAGCGGATCAAAATGCCCACGCTAATCCCGGTGATATACGCGCTGATCAGCCCTGGCCACACACCCCACGTCAACCGCCCCAGTGCAAATTCCGTCAGCACGCTACTCAGGATAGCTGTCAGCGTCTGCCCCAGACTCTCCAAAAAGCCAAATGTTACCTGCCCCCCAATCAGAATGCACGTAATCAATGCCGGAGACAGATAGCGGCTTTGTAACCCCGTCCAGACCGACTTCCAGAATCCACTCGCACGATCCATTTCAATTCTCTAAAATCCGATGCACCCGCCGCACATCGGGCGTGTAAAACATCTGCATATGTCCCGACGGCCAGCGTATTGCAACGCTATCAACCGCCGCGCCCTCACCTAAACCAAAATGCAGCGGGCGTTGATTCTGCGCGGCATAGCCGCTACCGCCCAGCACCTCCTGCACCTGTACCTCGCCATTCCAAAACACCTGCACCCGCGCCCCAATCGCACTGCGATTGCTCTGCTGTCCAAATAGATCGAACCCAATCCAGTTTGCCTCTGCCCGAACCGTGTTGCGGTATAAAAGAAGCGGTCCCCGCTGATTGGCCACCACCACGTCCAGCACCCCCCGATTCCACAAATCTACCAGCGCCACAGCCCGCCCGTCGAATCGGTCCTGCACACCCACCGCCTGTGCCACCTCGACAAATTGGCCCGCCCCGTCGTTCACCCAAACGCGCTTGGTCTGGCGACCAGCCAGACTTCTGCCCCGCATCGGAGGCCAATTTTTTGCATCTGAAATAATCGCGCTATGCCCGCCCGCCACCTGAGAAAAATCGTACCAGTAATTCCCACTTCCGTCTGCCGAAACATATCCATTGGTCAAAACGATATCCAGCGCCCCATCGTTGTTCAAATCTCCAAACTGCGCGCCAAAACTCCACCCCCCCAGATCCACGCCCATCGCCCCGGCCAGATTTTCAAACCGCAAGGTCTCGTCTCCCATGGGCACCCACAAATTATTCCCCTGAATGAGAACACCCGCCTGAGAAATATTGGTCTCGTAAATTGCCAGATCTCCTCGATTCAGCACATCGCCAAATGCGGCATTCATACCGCTCTTAGGCTGGCGCCCCACCCCGGCTTGTTCTCCCATCTCGACAAACCGCTTTCCGCCTTCGTTCACATACAATTCGGAAATCCCGTAATCATTGGACAAAAACAGATCGGGAAATCCAGAGCCGTTCAAATCCGCCGCACCCACCGCCAGTGTCCACCTTCTGCTCGCGATCCCGACCTGTACAGTCACATCTTCAAATGTCCCATCGCCCGAGTTCCTCAGCAAATACTTTCGCCCTCCATTATTCGCATATTCAAAACTCTCCGGCATCATCCGCGTAGTCTCCAAATCCCACAAATTCAGGGACTCGGGCCAGTAACCCGCCACAAAAATATCCAGATAACCATCGCAATCGTAATCTACCCAAATTGCACTCCCGGCATTGATCCACCCGGGCAAACCCGCTGTTTCAGTCACGCGCTCAAACGCCTTACCATCCAGATTGCGAAACAACTCGGGACGGCCCCATTTATACAAAAACAAATCTTCGAACCCATCGTTGTCGTAATCCCCCCACACAGACCCCATACTCACACCCCCCCTATTCACATCTGCCACGCCCAAATCGCTCGCTACATCGCGGAAACCCGTACCCTCTATATTGCGATACAACCGATTCAAACTCCCCCTGCGACTACTGGCCACATACAAATCCTGCCAACCATCCCGGTCGTAATCCACAACCGATACCGCCGCGCCCATCGAAGCAATAATCGGCATAATATGATCCAGCTTTGCATCCAGCACAGGCGCTTCATGTACAAAATCGATTCCCACTTGCTTCCCAACTTCCTTCAGGTAAAATCCATATCGCTCAGAACCTGTACCACTCACTTTCTCCTCTTGCTCACCACCCCACTTCATCGCGCCCAGTGCCACCAGCAACAGACCAAAAAACACCACCACCAGAATCCGTACGACGCGATTGGGCCGTCTCTCCTCTATCCCGCTGTCTTCCCGATTCATGGCCTGTCATTCCTCAGCGCACGATCAAACCAATCGGGCGTCACATACCGCGTGTGAAACCGCTGCCAGTCCTCTGCATTGCGCTTAAACACCGGATCATCTTCAAGTGTTTCAGGTGCGCGATCATAAGACAAAACCCCATGTGCCGGCAAGGGCAACACCGTCGTTGAAAAAGCCGTATTATAATCGCCATCCTTAACCCATCCGTCGCCTTTTAAGACAAAATCTCGCACCTGATCCCCAGGATTGGGCAAAGCCGTAAACAGCAATTGGATTTCATCTCCCGCATTCACAATCGCATATCGGTCATCGACCTGTGCCAGCAATGGCTCTACATCTCCATATCGCGTGTAATACCCCACGAGATCTCGCCACAGTTGCGAAGTTCCACTAAGCACGTCATAATCCGGCACCTCGGGCGAACTCACATCTGCCGTCACCTGGGAAAACCCGCGATAACGCAACTGCGCGCGCGCCAAAGGCACAGACTGAATCGTCATCACACTGTCTTCCAGCGGCACGGCCCACGCCAAACGATCCCAATAAATCTCCAAATTGGTCTGCAATCTAAATTTTCGGGGAATATCTCGCGGAAAAACACCACTCAGATCGATCAACACCGTCTTCCGCTTTCCGGCAGGAAAACCCAGATCGGGATACACGACGCGCCAATCAGTCCCATCAAATACATGCAGTGAAAGTCCCTGGGGCGGCGGATGGCTACCCTGTCCCAGAGCCACATTGATCGAACTATCCGTCGGGTAAATCCATCCCTGACCGACCAGCCACAGAGGTCCTTCTCTGGGCACCTCGTCTCCCACCACCACCTCCACATAGTGCTCTCGCGTCACCCCTTGATACATACCCCGCCCAAAAGTATCCACATACTGTCCATCCCGCACCCGCACCCTATCGGTCATATCGCGCCCTCGATCATCTTTCACAATGACAAATGAGCGGGGCTGCGTAGTCGCGTAAATCTCAAGTGATGGCGCAACCCTGGCAAACCGCTCATCTACAAAAATCGACGTCCCTTCGGGATGATCAACTGCAACGAGAGACACCCAATCGACAAAATGCGTCTCCCAAAGCTCGCCCGTGATCCGTATATCGTACACTCCATTTTGTGCAGCCAACTGATCGCCTCTGATCTTCACCCAATCTTCCGTCTGAGCAATACCCGCAACCACCTGGGCATTGATCCGCATCCCCAGAGGCGACCGCCACAAAAAATCCGTTACAAACCCCATCTCCGACCCATTGTGCGCAAAAACCCAGGGACACGACCCTTTCAACCGCTGTACGGCACGCACCACCTGATCCACCTCCAGATCAAATTCCACCTGAGGCATCCCATTGGGCCACACAATCCGCACGAGATCTGCCCCCGTATAAGTCCCCAACCCAAAATGCACCACAGGATCCGTCACCACTTGCTTCTGGTAAAACGCACCAGAACGCAACTCCACTTCAGCACCCAAACCCAGGGCATTGATCCGCCCATCACCCAGCGCCTTTCCGCCCAGGGGACGAATCGCCTGCCAGTGATACGCCAAATTGCCCCGATTCACCAGTTGCAACGCCTCGCCTGTATCCGAAACACCCAGCAAATCGAGCCGACCATCGCCCGTCAAATCCGCCACACCAGACGCGTTCACTTGCAGGTCCAGAGCATGATAAGTCGCCTCCGACGCCAGATAGGCGCGTTTGCCAAACACCAGATCCAGCGCACCATTATTATCCAGATCTGCTATGAAAAGCGGAACGGGACCAGCGGTTGCATCCCCCTGAATCAGCGTGCGTATCTCCCCTTGCGACACAGCGATCACAGCGCCATCTCGATCTACAACCACCCGCTCTAAGCGCCCGTCTTGATCCAGGTCTCCCGCACTCAGAGCAACCCCATTCACCGCCTTTTTTGATCCCGGTGTAAAGACACCCGCTCGCTCGTTGATCGCCTCAATCAATTGCCCTTCCCGATCCAGCATCGCCGCATCGGGATCGCCATCTCCATCGCAATCTACCCACGCAAAGCCCCTCAATCCATCTACATTGCCGAAAGGTTCTCGCGCCACAAACGAACCATCGCCATTGTTTTGCAACACGAGAGGTGGTCCATCAAAACGTCCCAACACAAAATCGACATCCCCATCCATCTCTACATCCGCCCCCCACACGCCGGAATATGCAATCTCTTCTTCGTCCAACCCGATTGAATCCGTCACATCCTCAACCCCGCCATCTCCAGTACCCCGGAACAATCGAAACCCCTCTGCCCCCACCAGCGCCAGATCTAACGAAAAATCGTTATTCCAATCAACTGTCAGCATCCCATTCATTCTCGACACATCCGAGAAATCGAGCGCAATCCCCTCCGTTCCCCGCACTTGAGAAGCACTTGCCGCAACCACCTTTACTTCTTCTTTCGACCAGAAAGGCTTGAGTACCTGCCAATCACTGCCTTCCAAACCCGCAACGGATTCGGATTCAAAATACATGTTCAAATCCGCAGGCGATGAGAGAGCACGGGGCGTATTGAGCTTCAAAAACTCAACCACGGGATCTCCCAGGCGTTCAGCTGGCACAATCAGCGCATCCAGAGCGCGTCGATACATCGGATCGCGCAACAACACATTGTGCAAAAACATCGCTTGCAAAGTTCTCCCCCCCTCCACCTCGCCTTGCAACCGGCGCAACTGTACCTGCGCCGCATCCGGCCAGCCGTCTGCCCACGCGCCCAACTTCTCCACCGATGCGCGCAGAGCCTCTTCATCATTCCGTTTACCCGCCTGCCTCGCCCGCTCAACCCACAGCGCAGGATTGTCCGGCACCCGTTTGATCAGGGCTTCCAACTGTGCCCAGACCTCCTGTTCGCTACCTGCTCCTCCACGCCGCTCAACCTCCTTCATCAGCGCGTACTGTGCTTTCACAAGCCCTTGTTGCGCCGCGGCCTCAAAAAACGCGATAGCAGCATCGGATTGTCCTCTACTGCGCTCGACCAATCCCTGTAACATCGCGATATCACCGCTCTCGGGCATCAGTGAACGCGCTGTCTTCAGATCTTCTGCAGCCCCGTCGTAATCCCCGCGCCGCAACCGCAACACCCCGCGATTTGCCCACGCAGCAGGCTCATCGGGTTCCATTGTGAGCGCACGGCCCAAACTGGCATCTGCCCGGTCAAAAGCACCCACCTCCAGCGCGAACACACCCGTATAAAATGCAGAGACATAATCCGCAGATGGCGTAGCCACCTTTTCCTCTCCGCATCCAAAACCCAACACCACCAACAACCCGATCATGCCGCGAATATCAAGCATCGTGCTCCTTCCATCCCGGTATCGAAATATCCATCCGCCGCTCAGGCGCATAGATCCTATCGCCCTTATAAGGCGTGTCCTGCGTCAAAATATAAATTGCGCCCTCGTACACATACGTAATTTCATCCCTCGGATCTCCCACCACATCTTCCACAACCCCACCCGACCAATCGAATGGCACCCCCTCGCACACGGGCTTGATCACCTTGCGACACGCCGCGTCGTAAAACCCGAATGATTCCGCGCTGGTGCTGACAAACAACAACTCGTGTCCATCGCCCACCCAGTTCACAGCAGGTCCCCCCTGGCTCGTGTTATCCGGCTCCATCCGGGACAGCGGATCTCCCTGCCCACTCACCAGATTCATAACCCCATAAGTTCCCCACCGATCGCCCATCCACATCTCCAACCCCGGCAAATCGGGTCTAAAATTCCCCGCGTAAATCCCCTGCACATGTCCATACCGGTGGTGCCGCAACAAAGTGCCATCCCGCGCATCCACCAGGAAAAATCCCGGATCGCTCCCCGCAATCCCGACCTCTGGCCCATTGCTCTCATCCCCATCCAATTCCCCAAAAGAAGCGTGGTCAATATGCCCTGCACCGCCAGAATCCTCAATGTACTCCGCACCCTCCATTGTCCAGAGATGATTGCCATCCCCATCGTAAAGATCGTAACCGGGCAAAATTTCGTCCCGCCCGTCGCCATCTACATCGTAAAACCAGATATACATTCCATACCACGCATTGTGCGCATCCTGCCGCCAGCGCAGGTTCAAATTTTCGTCAAATGCCCAGATCGAATACCCGGTACCCGCGCCGTCGCCATCCCGCAAAATCAAATCCTGCGCCTTCTCCGTTTTCCTGATTTTACACGGCCAGATCACCCTGAGCGAATGCAAAACATCTCCCATGCTCGCATTCCGGTATCCTCGATACGGTCCCGTCCTCGGCAATTCTGTTTCTGCCGTCACCTCACCCGACTTTCCGCTCACCAGCTTTAACCGATCATCCTCAATACCGATAAAATCTTCCACCCCATCCCCATCCAGATCGTGTACTACAGTTCGTTGCAGCCCTTTTGCAGCGGGAAAAGTCCGATCGTATTGCACTTCCCCGTCAAAATTCAAGCACGCGATGCGCACGCCTTCATCCGTCTCCTTCTGCAACACAATTTCCTTTTGCCCCGCCCCTCTAAAATCGCCGTATCGAACCTCGCACGGCCAGAACTCGCCGATATCAATCCGCTTCCACAGCACGGGCTTCGGATACTTCTCCGCCTCCTCTGCCACCTCCTTTTGGTATGTATCCAACCGACTCACATACGCGGCATTGGCAGATCCACTCGTCGTGACGCGGACTGCGCGCATGCGACTTCGCGTATTTGTACGCACGCCCACCTTCCCCGTTGGAAAGCGATCGTCATAAGCCACAAATGCCTGCTCGCCATTCACATAACACGCAAACCGCTCGCCCTCACACACCACTTTCAGCGTGTAATACTGTCCCCTATCAAATCCATTGGGCAGATCCGCAAGCATCGTCCACGCCTCGTCTTCTCTCCGATAGAGCACAAACCGATCAAATCCCTCCATACAAAAATAATAATACCGCCTCAAATCCTGATACCGCACCATAACCCCCGACCGGGCGACAATCGCATGGGGATCGTCATTGCCCGGCTGGGTATAGGCGTTCAACTGTCGCACCTGCGCTTCCACCGCGTAATCCCCCCACAGGGCTGCACCTGTCACCAGGCACCGGTCCGACTTGGCAGTGTGCTCCAACACCTCTGTGTCGCCATCTTTCACCACCCGATAGTTACTCAGCATATTCCACTTGGGGGGCGCGACCAGCGCATTTCCCCAGCCCTTGAAATATTGCTCCTCGATGCTCTGATCCGGTTCTGTCTTATCCAGCACCGTCCCCAGCGGACATCCCGCCAGGTCAATCTCCGCCAGCAATTGTTCATTGTTTGCCATGACTCCCTCCGAGTTGAAAAAATGGAAACTACATCGACGCGATATCTCTTATCCTACCATCAGTAAACCCGAACTCAAAAGACATGCACCACATGCCCCTGCCCCGGAAACCAGACCAGATCTACTACAAAAGACAGCGTTACTGCCAGCGCATATCCAATCAACAAACCTACAAAAAAAGGCTGCCACTGGCGGTACAACACCATCCCCCCTCCCTTCAGCAACAACCCCTTGATCGCCCAAACCAGAAAGGCCGAAAACGCCAGTTCCCGTGTAAAATTGGTGCCGGGAATGGTCAGCCCGATCGGGTGAAGCGGCCACCTCGGAAACCGATAACGCAAAAAACTCAGCAGTCCCATCAGCGCGGCACCGATACCGAACAGCATCAGTCGGGTACTGTCCGTCCCCTGTGGCGTCTTCATCTTGGCAACCGCCGCATTAAAGGCCGCTTTGTTCCCACTTCTATAGGGCCACACATCAAAATGATAGGCTCCGTGGACATAGGCCAGGTGAAGTGTAAATGCAAGCGATACCACTGCACTCAGCACCAGGCCAAATACCACAGCCCAGAGCAGAAGGCGTCGATTGCCACGCACAAAATCTGCCAGTCTTGCCCCGTGAACCAGCCCGGGCATAAACAGTCCCCGATAGGAAATCAACGCATAGGAAAATGCCAATGCCGTCATCGTCGCCCCCGACAGGGTACGCGTACCCAGAGCAGCCATCGTAAATGCCTGACCGCTCAGCGGGGTGCGCACATAAATCAACCCGGTCTCCGCCACGATCTTGGCTACTCCCACATACGTCACCAGCGTTGCTAAAATACACAGAATGGCTGCACCATAGGCCATCCCCGCCGCGTGTAGCCACAACACCAGGTAACCCAGTCCTATCAACATCCCCCATACCGCCGCCCGATATCCCATCATCTCGTCCGAATCTCCGGCGTTCCGATCCCCTCTAAAAGCACTGCGGAACGCGGTGTAAAAGTGCCTCCGGGCCATCCACAACCCCCAGCCCACAAATACGACCAACGCCCCGAACCCCTCCCAGCCAGCCACCTCGTATGACGATCCCCAACTATCGGAGTTCTTCAAACCAAATCCCAGACGCCTTAAGATACCCACCTGAAATACATTCAATACATAAAAAAACCAGACGCTAAACAACACTTCCAGGTTGGCAAAATACACAAACCCGACCGTAAACAAATTGAGCTTGATCCGGATTCCGGGGAAATTGCGGCCCAGTGGTAGCGATGTTCCGGACCGGTAACTGCCCGTGGGAAATTTGGGTGCCCCTGGAGAAAAATACGACATAATGTTCCAGGCGATCATCCCAAATCCCGTCACAGCACCCGACCAGAACAACCTTCCCCCAATCATCCGTATCCCGTGTTTTGGCGCCGAGACCAGATCGACCGCCACATTTGCCAGTGGATAGACCAATCGCTCGTGATCCACCCACTGCCGCCGCAACAAAACCGCCAGACAGATCGACACACACGCCGCTGCACCGATAAAACTCAACCACCAGAACAGTGGCAAAACCCACGCTCCCCACGGCACGGCCTGTCCGGGCGGTAATCCCTCAAAAAACCATGTCATCGCCCGCCCGTCTTCCGAGGGCGCCATCCACGGTCTGATGTGATTGTGCAGGTAAGGTGCCCACCCATTCTCCGGTGTAGCGAAATAAAACGGTGCTGCAAGAATCCCCAACAAATACCCCGGCAATCCGTCTGCCGCCGGGATCACCGCACTGGCCAACCCCATCGTCAACGCCACCAGCAAATCCGAACGCCCGAACGCCCACTCGGGCTTTTTCGCTTTGAGCACCGGATTCACAATCAGAGCACACAGTACAAAGGGCACAAATAGTGCCAGCGCAAAATTGCTCATGTTCAATCGGGAGGCCCGCACAATAAACTCAGAATAGGTAGCCCAAACGCTCACCAGCACCACAAAAAACGCCCCCAGAACCACCGCGCGAATCTTAAACCGATCGTCTCGCACCTGCCCCATTTATTTTACCTCAACGCCGCTACTCGGTTTGCCTCGGCGACCAGCGAGGCGCAGAGACCTCCATATCCACAGAAACTTCATGCAAATCTGTGCCATCGGCATTCATCATCATCAACCTGTGTTCCAGGCCACCCTGTCTCTCAGGGATTCGCCGCACTTCAAACGCAATCCTCTGACTGTCGGGAGACCATGTAGGAGAAAAAAAAGCCACTGTGGAACTCGCACCCCGGGTCAGCCGTCGCACCATAGTCCCGTCGGAATTCATAGTATAAATCTCGCATTCAGGGAACTGATTCCTCACCTGTGGTTGATGCCGATTTGAGGCAAATGCAATGCGTGTTCCATCTGACGACCAGGCTGGATGAATATTCTGAACACCATTGAAATCCGTAAGCCTGACCCGGTTAGAACCATCTGAATCCATGAGCAAAATGTCGATATTTGGACCTTGGCGGGATTGAAAAGCAATCCTGCGCCCATCGGGTGACCAGTCCGGCGCTTCATCACTGCTGGGAGAATTTGTCAGATTTTGCAATCCTGTCCCATCGAGGTTGACCGTGTAGATATCCCATCTATCCCTATTATCCTTTTTCGCCTGAAAAGCGATCTTTCCACCATCAGGCGACCAGGCGGGACCGAGATCGGGACCGGGCAAATTGACCACCTTCTGTATGCCCATATCCTCCAGATTAAAAATATAAATATCGAAATTTCCCAGTGCATCCCGGTTTGAAGTAAATACAATGCGGCGAGCATTCGGAGACCAGGAGGGATTGGTATAGCCCCCCTTCTCGCTCGTAAGCCTCATCAAACCGTCGCCATCGGGACGCATCACAAAAATTTTGAACGATGAAAAGTCTCCCGGTCCCACAAACGCAATGCGGCCTTCAGCCGTTGAATAATCGGAATCCAGCAGATCGGTATTCCCAGCACAATGAAGCAGGGGAAAAAACAGAAGATACAATATCCACTGATTCCTCATAGCATACCTCCTGCGCGGTCGATGCTATGCTGGCGCGCCATAGACCAGAATCTTCCGCCGATCGTAAATCAGCACCTCATCACTACCATCCCCATCCAGATCCAATACCATCGCGCCATATCCGATTCCGTAATCGTACGCCCGAAATCCCCGGATGCGCTGTTTGGGCTGTTTGAAATCCTCGCGAAAGGGAAATTCCATCACCCGGTTGCCATCTCCATCCATCAAAAACGGCCAGTAAAGATGTGTATCTTCCGGCTCGCTATCATAGGGCACATCCTCTTGTTGCTTCTTTAAAGCCGGGGCATAAATCACCAGATCCAGCCCGTCCTCCCGCCAGCCGCGCACAGCGTGTTGTGCGTATCCCACACCGGGTTTTTGCCACAGAGCCTGTCCATTGGGCGTATAACACGTCATCCCAATCCACTTCTCGTTCAAAATCATCGTCTGCCCATCTATATCACTGCGAAAACGCCCCACCGTCGTATTCTGCGAATGCTCATGAGGGCGTCTCCAGATCACCTCGCCCCGCGTATTCGCCACAAAAAAATCCCTGCTACCCGAATACGCAATTTCAATCTCCCCATCCCCATTGAGATCCACCGGATTGATATTGTCCGCATGCTCTGCCGTGGCATTTTCCACGGGAATTGACCACAACAAAGTCCCATCGCTATCCACCAGATTATATCCGATCAACATCTCGTCACACCCATCGCCATCCACATCGATCAAAACCGGCGCATGGCCTGCCCCGTGATAATGCGGCGTCATCCACAACTCCGACAAATCGCTATCCAGAACATAAGTCGGATTGCCGTATTCATAAGGCGGATAAGCACCATCATTGACCTTCACCACGAGTTGCTGCCGCGTCGGATCGCCCTTCAAATTTCCTGCCTTCACCTGTGAAAAATTATCCGCTGGCAACTTCTTCTTTGCCTGCACCTCGCCCGTTTCCCCATCAAAAACCGTCAGCACATCCCACACAATCGAAATCACCTCCGCCTTCCCATCGCCATCTACATCAGCCGTAAGAAAATCGTTGCCCCCATGCGCGCAGTACGGATCTGCCCCCCGATGCGGCTCACCCACCTGCCACAGCCGATTGCCCTCCTGGTCAACCGCCGTAATGCAGAACAAATGCCGTTCCTCGTCCGTATTCCATCCCCGATCAATATAGAGATCCGACTTCAATTGTCCCGGACTCTGCCGCAACAAAAACGTCAGCTTTCCATCGCCAGTCACATCCGCCACAATCATCTGCCCGCCAATACCTTCTACATCCAGTTCCCACAGCAACCGCGCATCGCTCAGTACATCACCCATAGCTAGCCTCCTTGTATCTTAGCGTCACTTATCTGCGCCCTTATGTGGTTATCTCTTTTGATGGGCGGGCACAGGGGCACCGCCCCTACATTTGATTTTGATTTTTCATCTGCGTTCATCTGCGTTCATCTGTGGATGCGTTTTCTTCCACAACCACAACGCGATCCACCCCAACATCTTCCAAAACCTGCACGCGCCCACTTATCCAGCGCACCTCAATGCGATCCACGCGACGCGCATTGCCCAGCCCAAAATGCAGCCGCAAATCGCTCACAGATAAATAGCTCGACTGGCTCCGAACCTCGCGCACCTGGATCTTTCCCCCCGCGCTCACATGCACCACTGCCCCAATCCCATCCCTATTTGAAAACCCCTGTTCCGTTCCCTGCATACCGCCCACCAGCTTTACAACGATCCAGTGTCCCGAGTTTTCCACTTCGTTGCGGAACACCCGCGCACGCTGTCCCGAATGCAACACCACCAGATCCAGATCGCCATCCCCATCCACATCGCCAATTGCCGACCCGCGGCTCACCCCAGGCGTTTCAATACCCGCATTGACCACCTCAAATTGCCCATCCGTATTGCGAAATATTTGATCTGCCTGTAAATAGGACTCAGCCCTGGAAAACGCCTGCACATTCGGGAAAATATGCCCATTTGCCACAAACAGATCCAGATCACCATCATTGTCATAATCGAAAAAATGAGTGCCAAATCCCAGAGGCAACAGAGACACCCCGGCAATTCCGGTTAGCGCGCTTCCCTCTGCAAAAAACCCACCCGCTCTGCTCTGATAAATCGCATTGGTCTCGTAAGAGAAATTCGTCACAAAAATATCCGATCGCCCGTCCCCATCTACATCTCCCACATCGACCCCCATACCCGCCTGCGTCCGGCCCTGCGCATTAAATGCCACGCCCGCCACTACACCCACATTCTCAAACCGTCCACCCGTGTTGCGGTACAAAAAGTTTGGCGTCGTATCATTCGCCACATAGAGATCGGTATCCCCATCCCCATCGTAATCCAGACTCACCACCCCAAGCCCCTTGCCCGAAGAATCCGCCACACCCGCTTCAAAGGACACATCTGTAAATAGTCCATTCCCCTCATTCCGATAAAGCAAATCCGGCGCCCCCTCAAAATAGCCCGGATCGCAATACGTGCGAACGCCCACCCGCTCGCAATGCGGCTCGGTTTTCACATCATACGTCAAATAGCGCACCACATACAAATCCAGATCGCCATCCCCATCCGCGTCAAAAAAGGTGGCACCTGCAGACCATCCACCACCCACCACGCCCGCCTCCTTCTCCAAAAAACCACCACGACCATCATTTTGATACAGCACATTGGCATCGTAACCCGTCGTATAAAGATCGAGATCGCCATCATTGTCATAATCCCCAACCGTACACCCCATGCCATACCCCACACCCGGCGCACCCGGCACAGTGGAAAAACGAAACCCGCCATCGTTTCGGTAAAACGCGTTCTCGCCGCCCGTCTGCCCGTGTTCTCCATTGACAAAATACAAATCCAGATCGCCATCCCCATCCGCATCAAACACCGCACAGCCCGACCCCATGGTCTCCAAATAATGCCAATTCCCCCGCGCGCCCGTCCGATGCACAAACGATACACCAGACGATTCTGCGACCTCCACAAATTGCTCTGCGGCAGCCGAACTCGAATATAAAAGCAAAAAAAGAATACCGATGACTCTAATCACTAATATTCCCATCCAATTATAGGCACGCCTATCTGTGTTCATCTGCGTTCATCTGTGGTTGCTTTTGCCTTCATTGCCTCGGCCTCTGCTTTCCGTCCCGCCCGACCGTAGAGAACCGACAACTGGAGATACAACGCCCTCGGATCGTCCACCCCTCCAATCACCTGATCGTACAACGCCTTTGCCGCGTCCATATCTCCCGCCACTGCATGTGCCACACCCAATCGCACCAGCAACCCCGCAGAATACGCAACCTGATCTGCCTTGATCTGATACGTCGAGATGCACTTATTCAAATGTCCCGTCTTCGCCTGTGCCTGACTAATCTGATCGTAAATATAAAACGCGGCATACGCAACCGGATCCATCGCCACAATCCGCTCATAGCCCTCCACCACATCGCGCGACAACCCATCGGCACACAAAAACATATCTGTCCTGTGTCTCAATGCCTCATCGGAGACCATACCCCCTTCACCCAGCGCAAAAGCCGTATCATAAGACCGCCGCGCCCGCTCTACATCCCCCAACGCCTGATAGGATTGTCCCAGCGCCAGATACACCACGGGAACCTCCGGACTAAACCGCCACGGCAAATCCGGATCTTCCACCAGATCGACCGCTTCCCGATAAACCTCTACTGCCTTATCGTGATGCCCCAATCTCACAAACCTGTCTCCGAAATCCAGCAAATCGGCTACCTTATCAAATCGCGCGGGCAACACATACTGATCTCGAACTGTGTGCCGATGGCGCTCGTCAAAAAATTTAAACGTCTCCCAGACCTGTCGCGCCGATAGCGAATCGCCCGATACCTGATAAGCCTGTGCCAGTCCATAGTGACCTTTGGGGTCTTCAAAATCGATTTTTGTCGCCCGTTTGTACGCAGATATAGCAGACGCATACTCGCCGTGCATCATCATGAGTTGTCCGATTTCTAAATGTGCCTCTTTGCGATCTGCAAACATGTGGACGGCCTTTTGAAACGCCTCCAGCGCCTCGTCGTAACGCGCTTGCCTGACCAGCGCAAGCCCATATCCGTAAACCGCCAGATCGTCCGTCGGATCTCGCTCCAAAACAGCCTTAAACGCCTCTTCCGCATCGGAATACGCCCCCGCTAATTCAGCCACGAAACCCAGATTGCGGTAAAACATTGTCTCATCGGGTTTTAGCGCGACCGCCTTCTCAAATGCTTCAATCGCCGGACTGTAATTGCGCTGAAAAAAATACACCACCCCAAGATCGTTATGCGCTCCTGCATCCTCTATTTTTAGATGAATAGCCCGCCGCAAATTCTCCCCGGCATCTTGCAAATCGCCCTGCCGCGTCACAATCTGAAGCCACCCCAAAAATCGGTACGCATCCGCTGCTGTTGAATCGGCTGCGATCACATCCTCGCACCGCACCATTGCACCGTAATAATTGCCCTTGATAATATCGACCAGCACCGAGTCCATCTGTGACGGCTCAACATTTGAGACAAACAGCATCCACACCATTAGACAAGAACCAAATCTTTTCAAAATCACTCCTCCTCAATACAAATGAATCCAGTGCCCCCGGCCCATAAACCACACCACATCCACCGCAAACGACACGCCAACCCCCAGCGAATACCCCGATAGCAATCCCGTAAACAACGGGCGATACCGCCGATAAAGCGTCACACCGCCGATTTTCACAATCAAAAACTTACACGCCCAGGCAATAAAAATAGACCACGTCGCTTTCGTAGCGCGACCACTTCCACCCACTGCAAACCCAATCGGATGCAACGGCCACCAGGGCAAACGGTAGCGCAACACCGTCAACAGCGTCATGCCCACCACACCAACTCCGAAAAATATCAGACGAGAAGACGCTGGTCCCTGAGGACTTTGCATCATATTGACCGCCCGCGCAAACACGCTATCGCGGCCATAGCGAAATGGAAATCCCCCAAAATTGTAAGCGCCCTGTTCATAACCCCATCCCAGACTCAAATAAATACACAGGGGAATACCCACCAGCAGTGCCAGCCCCATGCTCTTGCCCAGTCGCCTCTGATCGGTACCCGCCAGATCACCCATCTTCGCACTATTGGCCAGAGACGACATAAACAGGCCCTTGCCGTGAAAAAACAGCCCCTCTGTAAATGCCAGCGTTGTAATCGTCCCCCCCGCCATAGATACCGACCCCAAACAATTGGTCACCAATGTCTGCGGACTCACCCCCCATGCCAGATAGAGCAACCCACTCTCACACACCACCTTTGCCAGCCCCAAACACACCCCGTAGAGCGCGAGCAAAAACAAAACGCCGATGTACCATTCTATCCCGGCCATACACAGCCATAGCAAACAAAATCCCGATCCCAGAATCACGCCGAATACTGCCGTGCGATAAGACACCATTTCACCCGAATCATCTACTCCGTACTTCGTATTGATCGCTTTTCTCACCACATCTCGCAGATGATGTCGCGCCGTCCACAATGCCCACCAGACCAGCGCGAACAACGCCCCCAGATTTTCCCAGGCACTCGCCGCACCCGTTCCCGGCCCCAAATCCAGACCAATGCGGTTGAAAATCCCGTTCTGTGCCCAATAAACCAGATAAAAAAACCAGAGGCTAAACAACACATCCAGATTGGCAAAATAACCAAACCCGATAATGTACAAATTGACCCGGTTGGTCATCGCGGGAAACCCGTCGATAAATACCAGATCTTTGCGCCCAAAAAAGTTGATACGGGGCCAGGCATCCCAGAAATACCACACAAAATTCCATGCCAAAAGTCCAAAACCCAAAACAAATCCGAACCAGAACAGCTTGTTCCGCATCAGACCAGACAATATCCCCCCAATGTCGTCGTCTTCAATCAGATCGGACACCGGAGAAATCAGGGGATAAACCAGACGCTCGTTTTCCACCCATTGCTTTCTCAGCATCACCGCCATACACAGCAGCACAAAAGTCAGCACCCCGATCAGACACATCCACCAGAATAACGGCATAATCCAGGCCGACCAGGGCACTGAGCCTGAAGGTAGCCCCTCAAAAAATCCCTGCATGGCGCCGCGCTCATTCAAAGGCGCCAACCACGAAGGGATAGTCGGGTGCAACAGGGCTTCCCATTGATTCTCTGGCGAGGCAAAATAATAAGGCGCAGCCAGCACCCCCAGGAAAAATCCCAAAAGACCGCTACCGGGTATATGCGCCCCAATCAATCCCATCGCGGCAACAGTCAAAAGCTCTGAACGCGAGAGCATATACCCCGGATAAATCCATTTCAAAAGCGGGTTCAAACCCAGAACCACAACCACAAACCACATGAAAAAACCCACCGGGAAGTGACTCACATTCATAGACGACGACCGCGCCACCGGCTCCGAAAACGTAATCACCGCGACCTCTGCACAGACCAGTACCAGACCCAGCAACACGGCGCGAGCGGTCACGCCCCGGCCGGCAGACTGAATCGCAACAGATGTATCAAAAGCCAGACTCATTATTCTTTCTCCAGCTTATCCAGCTTCCGGCTAAAAACCAATTCGATCTCTGCTTTGATATCATCAATAGGCTTTGAATCGCCTGCCATACGCACCTGCGGCAATCCCAGACCGATCTTCATATTGTGGGAAAGCACAAGCCCGCGGTCGATATCGATCTCCCACTCGGCATTTCCCGATCCCTTGCCATCAATCACCAGCGACAACACCTCAATGTGAAACCAAATTCTATAATGTACCTCGCGCTCTTCCTCAATCTCCACCACCCGATGCCCTTTTTGTTTTTTGATCTTTTTCAGCTTATACGCACTGTTAAACTGCACGAGCGACGGCTCTAAACCGGCATCGAAATCGTAAAATGGCACCTCAAAGCGTTGCTCACCCGCCCAGGTATCCCCAACCGATACCGCTCGATCGGGCAGCACGGGCGCGAGACCGGGCATCCAGACCTGTCGCAAATCCGTAATCATATCTTTGCGTTTTGCCTTGAAAGCCGGAAAATCGGGCCCAAACGCGCCCACCTGTCCCCCGGGCGCAACCTCCCAGGCAAACGAAAGGTCATTCAACAAATCCAGGGTATAGGGAAATTGCTCATAGGTCAACCGTTCACCTGTCAATATGGCCTGGCTCCCGGCCTTATCTACTCTGGCAGTCACTTTCACGCTATCGACCCCTTCAACTACTTCACGGCTCCGCCATTCCCCATACCCCTGCATAGTAAACGAGCCTTCTCTCAAAATCATCTCCGCCTTATCGCTAAAATAGTCCAGACGATACTTATTCTTATAGCGTACTACTCGCCCTTCGGGATACTGCAACTTCAACATCACCTGATCCGTAGCACAAACCTCTCCCACCACCATAATCCCCATCGCACACAGAATCCATCTCAAAATCTTCATAGCATCCTCCTTTCCGATGCCTTCTCCATCAATCCAGTCTCTGCCTTCTTTCCCGGATCAGTACCTCCAACTTCCGCACGGCATTTGCATCTCCCGCGATTTGCCTGTACCCATCCAATGCTGCCTCCGCGTCCTCCACCCGCCCGGCCTCTGCACAGACCAGTACCAGATTGTGGTAAGGTACAGCATAATTGGGATCTGATTCAATGGCTTTTCGGTACCAGTAGATTGCCACATCCAGAGAATCCCGAAGCGTATATGTATCCCCCAGATCGGTATAATCCCGGGCCGTGCCGGGGTGCGTTCTGAGCCGAATCCGAATATCTGTCTCCCACAACTCGCAGACGTGATGCAAAGGTGCAACCAGAGCCGAATCCCTTGCCGCTGCTTCTCGCCACATTTTTACCGCCTCCGAGAATTGCTTATTCCTGATAAACACGGTACCAAGCCCTGCATAAGCATCTGGCATTCCGGGCCAGACCTTCAAAGCCTGCCGGAACGCAATCTCCCCGGCTCGATCATCCCCCTGTTGCAATGCATCAATGCCCACCTGCACCTGCGCCTCTGGATCGTCGGCAAGAAGATCTGTCACCATGGTTCGATATTCCATCAGAGCTTCCGATAGCTTATCCCTATCGCGTGGCAGATTCACCCCCTCCAGCATCGAAGCCGCCCTTATGCGCACCAATCGCGAGGGATCATCCAACTTCTCGATCACGGCCTCAATACCCGCATCGCTTCCATAAACCATCAATCCCTCTACAGCCCGGGTGCGTACCATCGGATGCGGATCGTCCAGAGCGTCTATCAAAGCCTTTTCAGCCCTATCATCTGCCTGCCTGCCCAGTAACACGGCTGCCGAAGCCCGCAACACCATGCTCTGGTCTTTCAAAAGCGCGATCAAACCATCCAGAGCCTTTGGATCTCCCACCCGTCCCAGAGCAATTGCTTCGGCCCGAGCCACATCATCTGCCTGTGATCCCCACCACGTTTTTACCCAGCCTGCCGCCCAGTCGGGAGTCTGATCGCTGTGGCACCCATTACACGCATTTGGAATGCCAAATCGAACCGTATTTTCCGGTACCGGCGACAGAATGCGGTGATCGTATATCCCAATGCGCTTCACCTCTTCTACAGGCGGCATATGGCAATCCACGCACCCCACCGTCTTGTGATTGCTATGCTTTTCAACAGGTTCTCCCACATCCACCCTGTGACAATTCAAGCACACCCGGTCATAGGTTGCGGCACGGGTCTCGCCTTCCGCTCTCACAGGACCCAGGTGGTGAGAATCGTGGCAACCCGCGCACGTCAGATGCCCCGCCGTATAACACGAACTCATCAAAAAAGCCAGCGTGTTGTAGTTCAATTCGCGGTAGCGTCCATCTGCCCAGAACTTTTCGCTATCCAGCACTTCCAATTCGTAAAAGTCGTAAAACGGATCGCCCGGTTGATATCCCGCCTTGATGATCCGCTTGTGCGCGTGGCACTGCGCGCAGACCTCCACTGACTGCTCCGAACTCAAAAATCGCAAATTTACCAGCGTCGTATCCCGCGCCGGCACCTGATCCGGCAACGCTTTCCAGAATGCCACATGTGGGCCTCCAGCTCCGTGGCACGTTTCGCAATTGATGCTCAGGTCTGTCCAGCGCGTCGCGTAAGTGCCTGTCTCTGGATCGTAATTTTTCTCAATCTGGCTGGCGTGACAGTCGTGACATTGAAAGTTCCAGTTCCGCCCAAAACTCGTCCAGTAATTGACATCGCCCGGCGCAAAGCCCTGTGGGTGGTCGAACAACCCCTCCACCGGATCGTACCAAGTCTGTTCCCGAACATCCCAATAGACAGGCAGCACCTGAATCCGCCCACCCGCGAGCGTGGTCAAATACCACTGCGTATCCCGGTCTCCGATTGCGTATTCGACGGGATAGACTTCCCGTTTTCCATTCGCGCCATCCGTCTCCATAAAATAGGTTCCATCCCGCACAAACATACGAGAAGTCATTCCCCTATACGCATATGTATTGTTCCGCGTAAAATCCCCCCGCACAGTCTCGACCGAAGGCACCTGCATTGACCGCCGATGCAACGACCCCTGCCATTCTTTATAAGCCTCCAGATGACACGTTGCACACGCCTCTGCGCCCGTATATATCGCTTTGGAAGTTACGGGCTGTGGTGCATCCTTCGCACACCCACATACCATTACTACAAAGAGAAAAACCCCCGGGATCACTGCACGCATCGATCTTCCTCTATTCTAAATGGCGCCCAAAAAAGTCTCGGGCCATTTCGGCTCATAATCGCTCTCGAACAGCCAGTCGAAATTCTCGGGCACAATATGCGCGCGCTCGGGACGCAACTTCTCTCGCAGCCTCGGGAAAAACGACATCACGCCATCGCGCTGACTCTTCGGCAACCCGCAGGACACGCCCGTAGCGACCCATGCCGTCAGCATTGCCTTGCGGGGCACCGTATCCTCGTTCTGCCATGCGGAATGCAAGCCCCCGCTGCACAAAATCAAAATCTGACCTCGACGCGCAACAGCCGCAACCGGCTCCTGTTCCAGCCAGGGCGTATCGACCAACTCGGGCACATGCTCGGGATAAGCCGGCGCAGTATTTGGCGGTTCGGGACGCAAACCGTGAACGCGGGGCAACATCGCCTTGTGCTCTGGCGTCAAAACCCGGCTCCAGTGTTCCATAATCGGACGATGACTACCCGGCAAAATGCGCATCGCCCCCCGATGCTCGGGCACGTCATTGACCCAGAGCCACAACTCAGCGCGCATCCGACGTGGCGTCGCCTGAAAATCCTCCCAGGTCGCCTGGATATCGACATGACACCCACGCCCCCATTGCTCGTGAACGCTCGCAAAAGGCGCGCTACTCGGCGCCCGCTCGTGGGGAGACAACCCCCACCACAGGTGTACGGACTCAGCCCGCAACACCTTCCTGGCGACCTCCTCCAAATAGGGATGCTGGACAACATCGACATAAGCTGGATCTTCATAAGGCGGACGACCACTCGCCTTCAACCTGTCCCATGCCGCTTCGGCGCGATCCAGTTCCTCCGTCGTGAAGGGACCGTCGATCGTAACGGCTCCCTCCTCATCGTATTGCCTCATTTGTGCATCGGTAAATAGCATAGCTTCTCCCTTTTTATTCGAATCAAATGATCTCTATCATAAGTTTATCGTCTCTCAACCCGAAATTCAAGCAAATACCACGAGCAGGGTCTTGTGTGAGACAAGCCGATGGCCTATATTTCTAATATCTCTTATTCTCAAAACTTTAGTATTTTTGTGAAAGGCTTCGCGATGAACACAGCCATCAAATGTGTTGCACCCGCCCTGCTCTGTTTCTTGCTCTCTGCCCCGCTTGCCGCTCGGGAAACCCAGATTGACTCTCTCATTGCCCGGGGCCAGGCTGCCTTTGAAGCCAACAAAAAAGACCAGGCCATCAAAGCACTCACAGCAGCCATCAAACAAAATCCCGATAACATCCAGACCTACCTCGCCGTTGCTCCCATATACATCAAGGCGGGATATCTGGACCACGCGATGAAGGCATTCAAAGAAGCCCTCAATCTCAATGATGCCTCGCCAGAAGCCCAGACCGGCATTGCAGAAATCCACTATAAAAAAGCCGCTGGTGGATTTCTGGCAGTTTACCATGCCCGCAAAGCCGTCAGCGCGGCTCGGCGTGCCACCCGGCTCGATCCCACCTACGCCCCCGCCTACATTCTCCTCGGTCGCGCGTACATCCGCCTGAACGAGAACCACACCGCTGCCTCGCGGGCTTTTGCACAGGCATTGATACACCAGCCCGACAATCCCGAAATCGCCTATCTCCTGGGCACTTCCTATATTGAACTGCGCCGCAACGCCCAGGGCCGTCAACGCGACAACCAGATGATCCTGAGCGAATCCATCCTCAAAAACCTCGAATACCATCTCGAAAGCGCCCGCTTCCTCCCCATCGCCGCGCAGATCCTCTTCGATAAAGGAGAGCCGGAAAACGCCCTCAACGTCTTTGAACAATACATCACCGCCCTGCCCGAAACAGAGCGGACCTATTACGACGACATCGCCAGGGTAGGCACCAAAGAAGAACTCAAAATCTACGAAGAAACCCCCGAAGCCGAGCGCCCCGCCTTCCTCGAACAATTCTGGGCAAAGCGCGATTTTGATTTGCTCACCGAAGTCAACGAACGCCTCATCGAGCACTACCGCAGGGTGTGGTACGCGCGGAACCACTTTGCCGAAGCCAAAACGCCCTGGGATGCGCGGGGAGACATCTACATCCGCTATGGCGACCCCGACTACCGCGCGCGTTCTGGCAGAACCAATCCCGAAATCACGCCCGCCGTAGAACAGGTCAAAGAACGCCTCGCCCTGGCCCTCTATGGTCCCGAAGCCATGGATGAAGTCTTTACCGGACCGGTCTATCCCATCCGTTCCAACCAGTCTTTCGTCGGCGAACTCGACCCTTCGGCTCTCGCACGCACCGATGAAGGCGGCAATATTCTCGTGCCCCCCGGCACAATTGAGGGCAACCAGGACGAATTTGTCCTCACAGAAGCCCTTGGAGCAGACGGAGAGGCATCCGGTGAGGTCGGAGAAATAGGGCAGTTGGCCCTCGACGAATACCAGCGGCGGCAGATGCGCCCCGAAAACCAGCACCACTTTCTGCCCGTCACCTCACGCGGCGACATGACCATTGTGCCCTGGGAAACCTGGGTCTATACCAACATCGGAGAAGGCATCGAAATCACCTTCACCAACGAGTTGGGCAACGGCGTTTACACCTACGCGCCGCTTCCCGACTTCCCCCACGAAGAAACCACTATTGGCCTGCACCGGTACTCCCTCCTCGCGTATTACGCCCCCGAGGCCATCGCCAACCGCACGGTCAGCGAAGTCCCCGACTTTTACACGCCCGGCGGCCCCATGTCGGGCCTCGGATTCCACTACGATTTTGCCGATTTTCGCGGACCAGATGGCGCCACCCGCCTGGAGATCTACTACGGCATCGACCCCATAGAAATGGGCACCTTTGCTTCGGGCGACACCTCCACGATTGTCGCCGACTGCGCCGTCATCCTCGCAGACACCTCCTACGCGAACGTTTATCGCGCACAAGACGCCATATTTTACCGGTCTATCGGTCACCGCATGTGGCCCGAAGGCTCCTTCATTCCCACCCTCATCCCGATAGATGTCCCCCCCGGCAACTACCTGCTCACAGTGCAGGTAAACGACCGCGCTGCCGAACGCAAGGGTATTTATCGCCATCAAGTAAACGTTGAACCTTATCAGTCCAACACCTTGCAACTCAGCGACATCCAGCTAAGCTGGAACATCTCGGAAAACCCGGGCGATGAAAAATTCCGCAAAGGCGATGTATGGGTCGTGCCCATGATCTCTCGCGCCTACCAGAAGGACCAGAACGCCTATGCCTACTACGAAGTCTATAACCTCACCCGAAACGAGTTTGGACAAACCCGCTATCGCGTCACCTATACGATTGCCGTGGAAGATCCAATACGCCCCTTCAATCTGGTCCGCAGTAGCGTTGGTGCTCTTACCAGGATATTTCAGCGAAAAGACAAAACACAGGTCACAGTCAGCTTCGAACAGACCGGCAACGAACAATCTACCACCGGGTATTTTGAACTCAGCCTGAAAAAAGTCAAAGCGGGTTACAACCGCCTCACCGTCACAGTCGAAGACCTCAACAATGGACAAAAAGCCGCCAAAGAAATCCAGTTCAGATATAAAAAATAGAGAGATGGAAAAATGAAAAAAAGGCGACCGAAAAATTCGGTCGCCTTTTTACATGCTCAACTCAACGGACTAAAAAGCGAAGCCCATCCCAAACCGCAAGGGTTGATTCAGATCGTGTTTGGACTGCTGCCAGGCCACATCCGCCGTGATCTTTGTCCCGACCAGGGGCAATTTCACGCCTGCACCTGCTGTAAGCCCAAAGGAATCGTAGCGGAACATATACCCTCCGCGCAACGCCAGTATATTGCCCAGCCAGGCTTCTCCGCCCACATGGTAGCGCTCTTCCCAGTTGATCAGGAAGTTCATCTCAACCGCCCCGGTGATATAAAACGGATCGCCTTGCTGTCCATAGACCTCGGCAGCGGTTCCCAGATTGAACGACAGAGGTTGCTGGAACTGCCGTCGCAATACCTCTGTGTCCTTTCCGAAGTTCCGCAGTGCCATCGACAACCTCAGGCTGCCAAGCCCGGTGTAGAACTTGGTGCCGAAATCCACGTTAAAAGTCGTGTGATTGGTCAGATCAAGGTCCTCGCGAGCCAGCATAAAGCGCACGCCAAAGGACAGCTTGTCCGTGAACTTGCGGCTATAGATGAGACTAAAAGCCGATGTGCCCAGGCTGAGCGTTCGCCCCGTGCCTCCCGGCTGTAAAATCGTGGTCTCCTCCACATCCTCTGGCTTAAAAGTCAGGATGCTGACCCCGATGGTATGCACACCGCTTGTATAAGCTATAGCCCCGGTGTTGAATGTAGAATTTACGAGCCACTGCGAATGGCTCAGCGACACTTCCACATTCTCCACACCCGTCATCCCGGCCGGATTCCACCACGCGGCATTGACATCGTCTGCAGCTGTTGCATAAGCACTCCCCATTGCCACGGCTCGAGGGCTTTGCGCCACTGCAAGAGGTGAGAAGATTGTCAAGTCCGGCCGCTTGATAAGCCCACCTGCATATGCTGGAATAGCCATCAATGTCGTGGCGAGCATGCAGATGACAAAAACTTTTTTATACATACTTGCACTCCTTATTCAGAGGGGCGATAGGCAGAGACTACCCACCGCCCGCCGGTTACCTGACAGATCCCCCAACCACCACAAATGTCCCGCGCTGGATCTTTCCGTTGCTTTCTGGCGTCAGGGATTTCACCACGAAGAAATAGACCCCAGCCGGAACCTGTCCCGTCACCGCCTTGGTGAGCTGGATATATTCCGCTTCTCCAACCGTTGGATTATCGTGGTCAAACTCCGACATCAGATCCCCGGAAACCGAGAAAATCTTCACATTGCACTTAGACGGCAAATTCACAAACCGAATTTTATCCGACCCCTCATAGGCGTGAGAACCATCGGCCAAGAAGGGATTGGGCACCACAGACACCTTCGCTTCCAGGCGGTTGGCCTCTGCATAAGCGGCCACTGCCGGACTCGTGGGTATCCAGGAATACCGGAAGAACTGCTCGGGAGCAGCCAATCCGCTCTCCAGCCCGCTTTGCACCGATTGCTGGGCAGCCGGCGGCAAATCGGATAGCGTCCTGGTGCCATCGCTGCTGGTCCAGGTGCTGTGACCCGTATCATAAGCCGTCACCGCATAGTAATAGGCAAATCCAGCCAGAGATGTATCATCGGTGTACGCATACCGATCACCTTCTTTGTGCGACGTATCACCGACCTTGATATCCTTCAGGAGTTGCCAGTTGTCGAAGTAAAAATCGCTGCGGTAAACCCGGTAACCAGCAATATCCTTCGCCTCAGCAGTACCCGCATAATCGGGATCTTCCAGATCGTCGATACTCTGCCAGCTAATTTTGGCCGTAGCTGCCGGTGTATTCTCAATCCAGGTGTGGATATCCGGCGGCGGGAGCGGCACATCGCCGCCCAGTTCGTACATCGCCTGCGCGTGCTGCGCGTGCTTCATCAAATTCCGCATGGCCTTATCCGTGTGCAAATCGGCCTGGTTCTGCGGGATATTCCGCTGCCAACCCCACATATTTTCCTCTACTGGCATCGATGCTGTAAAAGCCATCACGATCTTCACGCGGTCACCCCTTTGCATATCGTAGGGACCGTAAGTGTGAGAAAACGCATGCCAGTTGGGCGACATGGGTTGCTCGGGGGTCTCGCCCCGTCGCGTGGGATTGTCCTGCACTGGCAACGGCGCAGTCGGATTGTCCGGCCAGCCCGTGCGTCCGGCGATATTGAACGTACTCACCCGCTCGCCCGGATTGGCCACCGACACCAGCGCAATACCGATCTCGTCTGTGCTGTGCCGATTGATATCCGGTTCTTCCTTGTGGGTGAACCACGGCACGGCAAAGGGTTGCTCTGCCACCTTTGGAGCTATGTAATTTGCGTAGTCGTCGTTCACAAAAGGCGGCGTGTAGTCAATCGGGATAGCCCCCACATACTGCCCGGCCAGAAGTTCTCCGCGCTCCTGGAAATTCAGCCGTCCCCAGCAGCACTGGTTTTCGGGCTGGTGGGGATCGCCCGCATCGTCATGCGCGGTCAGCGGAGAATCCCAGTCAAACGCATAGCTCATCTTCATGCCCACTGCGTCGGCTACATCCGCGTGATTCGGGTCAGCCGTTCCATAGTTGGCCGCCTCGGTATAGCGGTACACATCGTCCTGAATTACATTGTAGTTCTCCGTTTCAGACCGACGCAATAACCAGTAGTAATACCCCCGCGCTCTATCTACGCGGTCGCGGTTGGCCGTACCGCCTTCTGTGGGCCAGAAATAGTTGTAAAACGCAAAATAAACATCCTTGAGATTCAGCCCGGCACCCCCGTTGAGATCGGCAACGCCATCGCCATCGGAGTCTCCGGTATTCTCAAATATGTTCTCCACAATGATGAAGTCATCCCAGTCTCGAAACGTCCACTGGTAAATCTTCTTCGTGCCCTGTATCCCGGCCTCGGTGGTCCACTTGGCAATCGCCACCAATTCTCCAAACCGCTTGTGCTCTGGCTTCATATACGTGTGGAAATCCCAATTGAGGATCTCCACGATATTTTCCGCGCCAGGATGCGGCTGCCCCGGATACCAGTTCTTGGCCTCCCCTATCGGAATCCCCTTGAGCGGATGCTGAGGATCCATCCCCACACCCAGTTGCCCTTCGATTTCCGTACTCACCGGATACTCCATCGGCGTGATGTCCGGGCTGGTGGTCAGGCTCGTAAACGATACCACGAGATCCTTTCCGCGCGAGGGCGTGTATTCCGATGGGTCGGGTCTGGTGATAATAAATGTGCCCAGGCTCCGCGCTGTGGCCGTTCTCAGCAGATAATTTTGCACCCACTGGTTGGACCCCGGCCATCCGCGACTATCCCACAAACTGCCGGGCAAGCGGTTCCGCCCCGGATAAGCCACGCCCTCCATGCTGGCGCGCCGGCTTCCATCTCGATCCGGACCGTGCATGCCTGTGTTCATCAGCCCCGTCCAGAGCTTGCTACGCCGCAGGTTGCGCCACGGCAGCCGAGGAATATTCTGAGCGGCTACCTCGCAGGCCAGAGACATCACAAAGATTCCCACAAGGATTGCCCCGGCCGTGCGAGAAAATTTCGCATACATTTTCATGTCATATCCTCTATCTAAGTTAGATCCGCGGTATGGGCGCAGTGCCCACACCGCGGCACCATGCCTGCTTACCAGGTCAACCGCAGCCCTGCAAATACCAGGCGCGGATTGGTCCTCGTCCATCTGCTCAACTCACCGGCATCGCCGCCGAACTGCACGAATAACGGATCCGTGGGTTGTGATTCAAGCAATCCCCAACGCACGTAGTCTGGACTCGTGGATGGCGAGCCTCTGAAGTTGAACAAATTTTCGATCTCCACATAAAGCAACGGGCGGATGCCCCTGATGTTGAATCCCTTTTGGAAGCTGAAATCAACCGTCGAGATCGTGGGACCCTCTTTCTTCAGGTTCAGACTGGTTTTCGGATCCTGGAAATCGAAGATCCGCCCCGTGAAGATGCGGTAGATCATGTTCACACGAACGTCGCCAAACAGCTTGCTGCCCCAGAACATCTCGCCGGGACCAAAATCGGGCGGACTGGCGTAAACCAGTACCAGGCTCCCATTTGTCCGCGTGGCATCGCTACGCCCGCCTTCCACACTCCAGCCCGTCGTCGAAAAGGCGTAAAGCCCCCGCAATGCTGCTTGCTCCTCACTGGACAGCCCGCTCTGCTCCCACAAGGGATAAAATATTCCATTGTTGGTCGCATACATCGCACCCTGGCCGAACCCGCCAGCCAGACCCCGGTCAACCACAGCCTGCGCTTTTGCCTTCAATTCTTCCAGCTTGGCACCAGTCGGTGGATCGGGGATCTCTGCGCCCGTATTCGGGTCAATTGTGTGACTGACCCAGTACCGGTTGGGATCGGCAACATAGGATGCATCGGGATAGATGCTGGCGCCCATATTGCCCCGCTTGGTGCCGCCAATGGTCAGGCGCTCGCCCCAGCCAAAGTTGAGTGCGGCTTTGAACGAGAAGTTGTGCTTCAACCCCTTCTTCAATGCCAGTTCGATACCGCGGGTCGTGGTGTGACCTCTCGGACCCTGCGAACGGGTCTTCGCCTTGCCACCCTGCTGTGGGTCCTGGAATACCGCACCATTAACACTCAAAAATCCATTGGTGATGCGGTAATAAGCAGTGCCCTGAAGAGAATAATCGCTGATGAAATTCCACTCTGTGCCCAGCTCAAAAGCCGTAGAGACCTGCGAATGCTGCAAGGAGTAGAACTGGTCAATCACAAAGCCCGCGCCAAACGAGTCGTTCCGATCCAACGCATTGTTCTCTTCTTGCGGGCTGATAACCCCGTCGTTGTTTAGGTCAAGCGAGTGCGGACCTGTGGATTGCCAGTTCTGCTGGTATATCCGGCGGAAATCCGGACGGGTGTGGAATTTTCCATAGAAGAAGTGAATCTTCGACTTGGCCGTAATGGGATGCGAGATCCCAATTCGCGGCATAAACCAGTTCATCGGCTGCATATTCCCGTACTGCGCATGCTCTCGGAAACGCGTGTAGTTGTAGCCCATTGGCGTTCCCTGGTAAGGATAAAGCAACGCCTCACCGCCGTTATACCGCTCGTAGCGGAAGCCAGCATTGATGATCAAACCCTCAAACTCCATCTTGTCCTGCACATAAGCGTGGACTTCGGTGGGCGTGATCCCCTCACCTGGCACATAGCGCTTGCCCCAGTAAATCAACCACCGGGTGCGCCCATCCACATTTTCATACGTCTCGGTCTTCCAGTTGTTGTAGCGATAAAACGTAAAACCGCCCTTCAAGAAGTGCGTGCGGGTCACCTGGCTCGCCAGATCAAACCGGATTGCCAACTTGTTCTGCTGCCCAACGCGCAGATCCCGCACCTGCCCGGGATCGGTGTAAAACCACCCGTCATTATCCAGGGATGGGTTTATCGTCACACTTGGAATATCAATGGTGTCCTGCTTGCTGGCAATATACGACAGCCGCACCTCGTAGAACGTCTTTGCCGATAGGGTGTGGATGCTGGACACATAGAACATGTTGTCCGTCACCTGCCACTCCCCACCGAGTTTTCCGCGTTCATCGAGGAAAATCGCCCTGGAATCGAAACCATCTGCATAGCGACCTTTGCGACTGGAATACAGCCCACCTGCACGGAGCTTGATATCAGGTGTGGCACTATAAGTCAATTTGTAACTCACATCCGCGTTAAATGGCTCGCGCTCAGTCGGCTGGGGCAGGTTCCGCGGCTGAACATCGTGCCTTGTGGTGGCAAAGAACGACAGATCGCGGTTAATAGGCCCCGAAAGGGACGCCTCTAAAAAATGCCCTTGCACATCTGTATAATCGCTCGAAGGCCGCTGATGCACCTTCCGACCATTGGCTGTTTCATTCTCCCATTCAGAATCGCCGTACTTCAGCCGGCCCTGATGCACGAAGCTCTCGTAAGCATTGTTGCCCCAGTGCTTTTGTTGCGCTGGCGAATACCGATAGTGAAACTGTCCGTGGTAATCCCGCCCACCGTCTTTGGTTACAATCTGGATAGAGCCGGTGTTGCCGTATTCGGCATTCAACCCGCCGGCCAGCACCGTGATCTCTGAAATCGCCGACGTATTAACATCGCCGCTCCAGTTTTGCGTGCCTCCGCGGGTGCCCGTCCCGCGCCGTCCGTCCGAGTGCGTTAGCCGCACACCATCTACCACATACTCGGCCACTTCGCCGCCATCGCCACCCAGAAAGGCATTGCGGATCCGATTTGTGCCATCGGTATTGACACCCGCCTCCAGCTCGATAAAGTCATCCAGGTCGCGGATAATGGGCAGCACTGCAATATCCTCGGCGGTCACCACATAACGGCTCTCCGTCACATCTGCCTCTACCGGAGGCCGCTCTGCAATAACGGTCATCTCACCCAGTTCCAGAGCCGCTTCATTGAGGGAGAAATCAACAGTCGTCGTCAGATCCGACGCAACCCGCACATCGGACCTGGTCTCACCCGTGTACCCGACCATCGACGCCTTCACCGTGTAGCTCCCCGGATCTACGGAAAGAATAAAATAATACCCCTCTGCATCGGTTGTTGCCCCACGAGTCGTCCCTTCCACCAGCACGTTGGCACCCGGCAGAGCTTCTCCAGCCTTATCGACTATACGACCAGTAATTTTTCCCGTTGTCGCCGCTTCGGCCAGGCTGACAAAACCGAGGGCAAAAATTACAACGAGAACAAAACCCAGACATTTTCTGTACATCGAAAAGCCTCCTTAGTGAAAACTACCAGTAATATTTAATTCCACCCGACAGATCTATCGCCTGCATTGGGAAAACCTTCTCCAGCCCCCAATCCTCTAAGGGACGGAGTTCGCCCATAATCACATTATACCGCAGGCGAAGATCGATCACAAATTGCTCGGACCCCGCGATGCTGATCCCACCGCCAAAGGAGAACGTCAGCGCCGCCACCTTGTCGTGAAAGGCGGGATTTAGAACGCTGGTATCCAGGGACGTTCCCGACTGACCGGGAAAAATCAATCCCGACACCTCGTTCGAAAATCCGAAGAACCCGACGCCACCCATTATATAAGGCGATGTGCCTCCACCCAACTCATTGAAATGGAGCAATCCACTGGCGACCACACTATTGAATGTCACGCCTTGATCGACATTTGGGCTGCGGTAGTTCTGGCTGTCAATTGGCCAGGTGAACTCTCGCGTATCCAGATCGCCACCCAGCATCGAAGAATAGTGATACTCGACCTCGGCGACAATCCTCGACGAAGCTATATAGTTATAGCTAATCCCCAACTTGGGAGACGCAGAGTACCATTCGCCAAATTTGAACAACGGCACATTTGCACTCCCGAAAAATCCGATCCCCGACTGGCCTTTTTCTAAAGCACCAGCCGTGGAAACCGAAATTAGAACCGCCCCAACGAGGCATAGTGTTCTAAACATATTTCTCAACATCCGCATAAGCTGTCCCTCCTTTTGAATATGGTGGGGAATACAACACGGTATCGCATTCAATTCAAATACTCCTCCTTTCTCCGGCTCAAATTATTTTACATTACAAAACATCTGCTTAGTAAGTAGTTACTTATCAAAAATTTAGAGCACCTGTACTCAGATGTCAAGCCGTTTCGATACAAAAAATGGTAAATATCCTAATAATTGACTAAACATTTTTTTCTAACTTTCAGACACAAGTACAAAAAAAACCATCTATACCATGCCCTCCCGCTGGTTTTTAGACGGTTTTAACTCCAAACTAATAATGCAAATAAATAATTGATTATTGTCTATTTATGACAAATTCCTAATATATTTACACATTTTCACTTATATCATAGATAATATGCATTAAAATTTCTCCCAATGTCAAGTGTTTTTTCACACCTCTTTCCCGCGCTTGACAACGCCTTTTAACCCCCTTAACTTTTCAATATCTACTAATTGTATTCTTTACGGATATCCCCATGCCCATCCATCTGTATTTCACCTTTATCTTTCTATTGGGTTTTGTCGCCCTTGCCAATGCACAAGGCGATCCCGCCGAGATCCCCGCACGCTACGATCTGGCTCGCATGTCGCTGGAAGACGGCGAGGTCCATTATGCCGAACAGCAGTTCCTCAAAATCCTCAAAATTGACCCCAAACACGCGCCCACACACCTGACCCTCGGCCGCCTCTATCACCGTCAAAAACGCAATGCCAATGCTTATCGCCACCTCAAAACCTATCTCGACCTCTCGCCTGAAGCATCCGACAAAACCGCGATTCGCACCCTGCTCAATACCATTGCCGACAGCCTGAAGGCATCGGACAAAGGCTGGGTCGTCATCGACCCGTCAAAGCCCTGGCACCCGTCTGTCCCACCCCAACCCGATGAACTCGGTTTTATATCTATCCAGGGCGGAACCTTTCTTATGGGCGGAACCTTTGAAAACGAAAAACCCATCCGCCTGGTCACAGTGTCCGATTTCGAACTCCTGAACCACGAAGTCACCAACACCGAATACTTTGCCTTCACCAGAGCCACATCTCACCCTTCGCCCGAACACTGGCGCGAAGACTGGTTCTGGATGTCTGAATTCGGCACCCACCCCGTCGTCAACATCACCTATTACGACGCCGAAGCTTATTGCCAATGGCTGGACGCGCGCTTGCCCACCGAAGCCGAGTGGGAATACGCCTGCCGCGCGGGCCGCACCCAGGCCAAATATCCCTGGGGCGACGATCCGCCCGACGAACAAAAGGCCAATTATGGACGCATTTTCAAAACGCCTTATCCCACGAGAGCCGTCAAATCCCACCCCCCCAATGCTTACGGCCTCTACGACATGGCGGGAAATGTGTGGGAGTGGTGTGCCGATTGGTACGATCCCAACTATTACAAAAACGCCCCCTCCGATAACCCCAAAGGTCCAGACAAGGGCTTTGACTATCAACACACGCGCAGGGGTGGACAATGGCAGTCCTCCCCTCATTCCCTGCGTTGTGCCCGCCGCTATGGGGGTGAGCCGTCAGCTCAGGATAATGGCAGCATGGCCTACTTCGGCTTTCGCTGCGCCCGGTAGCGAAAAACGCGAATCAACGAATCGACGAATCAACGAATGGAGTTCGCACTAACTTTAGTGGTTGAGCAAGCTAAGAAGCTGTTTTAAAATTATCGGTAAGCCCTGAATCGGAGCAAAAAATTAGGCAAATAGGGTGGATATATCGGCGATATGGGGCGTTTTGGCTAGCATCAGGCGGTTGATTTGACAACTTTTCAAAGACTGTTCGGGT
>JAJEDY010000087.1 GCA_022821275.1 Candidatus Latescibacterota bacterium
GCCATATAAGGGCTGTCACTCCTGCGGAGGCAGGAGTCCAGTCTGGCAAGGTGGCCTATGGATTGCGGCTTTAAGCATGCCGAAATGACAATCGCAAGTAAGATTTGATATGGATAGCTTCTTTTGCCGTGATGCACTAGAGATTGATACGTAGCTCACCTCGCATTATGCAAATGCAGCGACCGCTACGGTGCGTTTAGTTGCAACTCCTTCTCGCTCGCGCTTAATGCGATCAACTTCATGCAGGGTTTGCGCTGTCAAATAGCTCTCGCCACAATGAGGACAACTCATCACAGGCACACCCTCAATGACAAGAAGAGATGCGCCTTTCCCATAACTACGTGAAACGTAACGCTGACGCACCCCCGCTTTCCCACATATATCGCACACCATGGCTTGACTCCTTGTTATTTTACTCAACATAAATGGTAATGATAACCAATTTTCCAGTTAAACTCAGCTTGGTCACGACGATGACGACATCCGAACCAGGTGTTCGACCTTCTACGAGATATTTCCACTCGCCTGTTCGATAGTCTTTCTGCCTCTCGACTATTTCCCCAGTGAGCAGAACGTGTTCTACGTCAAAAATGGTTAGTTCGTCATCATCCATTTCCTCTTCGGCATGGATTGACATCACATATTCAAGCGTCCGAACTTTTTGTTGAATTCGTCTGAGAATCCGATCAAACATAGGCGATCATCTCGAAGGTATTTCTTCGACCCGCGCATAAGCCAAAGCTTGATCGATATCTTCTCGTTCAAGATAAGGATAGGATTTCAGAATTTCTTCATGTGTCCGACCAGTTGCCAGAAGCCCCACGACAGTTCCAACCGTCACTCGTAGCCCCCGAATACATGCCTTACCGCCCATGACAGCGGGATTGAACGTAATCCGTGTCAATTTTTCCACACGCTATCTCCCACTATATCCACACTGTTCAGTATAAAAACGATTCCTAACTACCAAAAAATGTAGCAACAACCGCGATATTGTCAACTGCATTTCAAAATATATCAAGGCAAGTTGGACTTGCTACATACGTCATTTTGACGTATAATCTGGAAGTTGAGGAGATCAATAAACATGACTACTAAAGCACAATATGGAACTTCTGAACTGGAGAGAGACTTTGGATGTCTCACATTCGGGAATGCCCTATCCAGCTATCGAACAGGAGAAGAAAAAAACCAAAGAGCGTTTGCTGATTTTCTGGGGATTTCTCCTCAAAGCCTTTGTGATATAGAAAAAGAAAGAAGAATCCCAAGCCCCAGCAGGGCAGCCAAAATTGCCAGACAACTCGGCGAGCCAGAGAGCTTCTGGGTTCAGCTTGCACTACAGGACATGCTACGAAAAGAAAACTTGAACCTCGTCGTCTCTGTCGATTGAAATCAGCCCACCTGACCCCTATTCTTTCAGTTCCACAATAATATTCCGCCAGGGTCCATTACCCACATTGATGGCCTCGTGAACATCTTCGCCATCGACATCTCGCCACTGCACCTGCCCATCCTCCATATCGCGGGCCTCGCGTTTGACGCCATCTGACGAGACGCCCTGTAGTTTCCCGCCGCCGATAACCACGTACAAATAGTCATTCTCGTGCCGATGCATCCCCGTACTCTCGCCCGGGGCAAGCGCGAGATCCCAAACGCGCACGCGATCATTTTCAAAGAGCAACCTGGTCCCAATATCTTCAGATATATTCATAGCTTTGATCTCCTGTAAAAAAAATGTTAGACCGCAAATTTCTGCGCGACAAAAATATCGGCGCGCCGGCCCAGCACCGCGATATCCTTGATATGTTCAATCAGCGTCAAATTGGTCCGCGCCAGCGCACGCTTAATCGCATTCCACTCGCTCGAAAGAATCACGACAATGCCATTGGGGCGCAAAACCCGGTCAATCTCCGCAAAAGCAGACTCATAGAGTGCGCGAAGTTCAAAAACAGACCCCACCTGACGGCCCCAGGGCGGATTGGTCGCAACCTTGTCAACGGACTGATCGGGCAGAGGCAATTGGCGCGCATCCCAGTGAAAAACATCGCGCGGTTTGTGGCGACTGCCAAAATTTTCCAGCGTATCCGCAACAGCTTGCTCGTCGATATCCCCACCTTGAACCAGAGCATAGCGACCCGCAAGCGCGCGCTCAATCATAACCGTACCCGCACCGCACATCGGATCCAGAAAAACATCGCCGTCTTCCGGACGGGTAAGCTGAACGAGTGCCCGCGCAATCGTGGGACGCAGCGACGCCGGACGATTAGCCGTCTTATACGTGCGATGGCGCATCGTGCGATCCGTAAGGCGCAACCCCAGACGCACCTGCCTGCCGGTCTGTTGCAACCACAGCTCCAGATTGGCATCATCGGGCACAAGACGCCATTTGGGAAACCGGCGATGTACAGCCCGTTCAACCGCCGCCTGCATCTGGTTGCGACGGTAAAATTGCCAGCCCTGCATAGATGCCTGAACAATAACGCGATAGCTCGTCCGCCCTCTGGGCAACCCATTGAATTGCCTGTGAATACTGAGTGCCGGAATCAGATCGGGTATCTCACCTATGGCATTGAGATCCTCGCGTTCCCCGCTCAGCGGCACATCCGCAAGATGTAAAAAAACATCCTCCACAGTGCCCAGTTGGCGCAACGCGAGCGGATTGCCCCGCCAGTTGAACTGCACCAGATCGTAATCTCGCACGCGGTCTGTACGCACACTGGAAAGGCGATCCCCAAAACAAAACCGCAACTCCCGCACCGCAATCTGCCCAATGCCCCTGAATGACGTAGTATATAAAGTCGTCACAATATCTTTCTTATAAATGACAAACAAAACCTCTGGATCGCGGCTCAAGCATGTCCTTGCATGATTTAAGCAGGGAACCATGCCGCGATGACGAGCGCAAGCACGACTCTGTGTTCATCCGTGTTTATCTGTGGTTGCTTTTCTGTTTTCACCCCAAAATCAAATCCACATCAACATGCGCCTCAACCAACGCCACCATCCCACCCAAACAAACCGCATCCACATCGACATCTGGATCATGAGGAACAGTACCCGACGATGGAACGCCAGAAATGCGCGTCACAGTCCCTGGACTCATCTGCGCCGACACATCTGGCCCCCCCGGCAACAGCGTATTGTAAATTACACTATTGACCTGAAGACCGCGTACCCGCGCCGCCTCAATCGTAAGCAACGTATGATTAATCGTACCCAGAGCAGCGCGCGCCACAATAAGAAGAGGCAAATCGAAACGCGCAGCGAGATCCGCCACCAAAAAATCATCCGCAATCGGCACCAGAAGACCGCCCACACCCTCGACCAGAACACAATCGTGAATTCTTGAAAGACGATCAAATGCGTCAAACACAGGTGTCAGATCGAGTACCCTCTCTTCCCGCCTGGCCGCAATATTTGGCGAAAGCGGATCGCGCAAATAAATCGGATTAATAATATCCAGAGACTCGTTCGATCGCACAGCCCGTCTTAACAACTCTGCATCTGCGCGACCACCCGCAGAAATCGGCTTCATAACCCCTGCATTGATCCCTCGCTTCTTCAGCACCGCAGCCAACCCGGCTGTAATAGCCGTCTTGCCAATCTCCGTATCTGTACCCGTCACAAAAATTCCCCGCGTCACCTCGCATCCCCTTCGGTAACAGCTACAATCGCATCGCAAACAATATCTATCATCTGATCTATCTCGCCTTTGGAAATCGCAAAAGGAGGCATAAGAACAATCGTATTGACCAGTGGGCGAACGAGAAGCCCATTTTCCCGGGCAACATCACACACCCGATGCCCTGTGCGGTCCTCAAAGGGATACGGCGTCTTATTTGCCCGATCCAACACCAGTTCAACAGCCACAATAAAACCCCTTTGACGAACATCCCCCACATGCGCCAAATCCCTGAACCTGTGCAACTGATCCGCCAGATACGCGATCTTATACTGCAAATTCTCCAGCGTGCGATCTGTCTCAAATTTTTCTATTGTCGCAAGCGCAGCCGCACAACCGAGTGGATTGCCCGTGTACGTATGCCCGTGAAAAAAAGTCTTCATCTCCACATAATCGCCCAAAAAAGCATCGTAAATCTCATCCGTCGCAAGTGTCGCCGCCACCGGAAGATACCCCCCGGTAAGCCCTTTACCCAGACAGAGCAAATCGGGTGCGACATCTTCGTATTCGCAGGCAAACATCTTACCCGTCCGACCAAATCCCGTAGCGACCTCATCCGCAATCAGAAGCACATCGTATCTATCGCACAACTCAGCCGCGTATTTGAGAAAACCCGACGGATGCATGAGCATACCCCCCGCCCCCTGCACCAGCGGTTCCACGATAAAAGCCGCGAGGCGATCCGCATGTTCGGCAATGACCTTCTCAAGGGTATCAAAACACGTCCTATCACACGACCCATCGCAGTACTCACATCGATACGGATGTGGAACGGGCGCAGAAACAGAAGAAAAAAGCAAAGGCTGATACACCTGGTGAAAATGCGCGATCCCCCCCACGCTCACCGAACCAATCGTATCGCCGTGATAGCTCTCCGTCAAGTGAAGAAAGCTATCCTTCTCTCGACGCGGACGCGCGCGCTGCTGCCAGTATTGAAACGCCATCTTAACCGCAACTTCAACCGCCGTTGCGCCACTATCCGAAAAAAAAACCCGACTGAGACCCCGCGGCGCGATCTGCACCAGCTTCTCCGCAAGCTGAACAGCCGGAATATTCGACAAACCCAACAGCGTACTGTGCGCCACGCGATCGAGTTGCGCGCGAATAGCATCGTCAATATCCGCAACGCGATGCCCGTGCACATTGCACCACATAGACGAAAAACCATCCAGATAGCGATTGCCGTCAATATCCACGAGATAAACACCATCGCCGTGCGAAATAATAATGGGATCCTCACCCGCATAATCCCGCATCTGCGTGAACGGATGCCAGACAACCGCGCGGTCGCTATCCTTCAAATGGCGTTTCTGCGCATCGTCCATCGCTCATCGTCCATCGCTCATCGCCGCGCCAACCTCCCGCGCAACCCGGGGACGACGCAGCTTCCAGATCATGCCATCGTAAATAAAATGCATAAACGACGTCCCATACGTAAAAACCAGAAAAACCGGAAGAAAAAGAAACTTGAGGCCGTATAACAAGATGCTGACCACCACAATAAAACCCGCAGTATAAGGAATAATATGCTTTCCCGCGCGCGTCAACACAGGCGACGCAAACGCATCGAGCCTCGCCTTATTGTGAACCGTAAGCGCGACAAGCGCGATATATTCCGCGGCATGGCTAAAACTGGTCGCAATAAAAAGCGCGTCCGACGACAAAATGGGCACAACGCCATACATGAACGCGACAGAACCAAAAAAAAGCAATTTGGGCCAGTTGATCTGCGCGCCCCGAAACTCGTAAATAAGCCAGGCAATAGTAACAGCAATAGCCGCGACATATATTCCTTGCGCCCCCACCTGGGGAAGCGGCGTCCCGATAAGTGTATGCAAATAATGCATAACGCGACCTTCGACATCGGCCTGAAAAGCAAACAGATACCCAAAACCCGCAATGCCCCAGAGATATGAAACCGACGCATCGAGCTGTTTGTGTCCCCATTGTCCCTTGCCGGAATAAATCCGCAAAATGCCGTACTTCTGACGGACAAAATGGAAATAATTAAAAAGATACCAGAACGCGAACATCTCGGGCTCTTCAACGCGAAAATAATAACACAGCGCGACAAACCCCAGACACAGCACCGGAGTAATGAGGTAGATCAGCCGCCGACGTTCAAATTCAATGCGATCGAGATAAACGAGGGGAAAAGTGAAATACCGGTGGGCAACAAATGACGTGACCGCAATGAGACGGAATGTCTCACTGAGGTCAGGGAGCAGATAAGGAACGGCAAAAAAGACCAGCCATCCGAGCGAAATACAGCACAAATCGACAGATGGGGAAATAATCCAGTGAGATTTTTTCATCGCACACTACGCGCGGGACGCGCCCAGGGTTTCGAGGACTTGCTTGGGAATTTTACAAACAAAAGTATATGCGGGATCGTACATATTGCCCATATCGTATTCAACCGCCTCACCCAGCAACACATGAACGGTGCGCTCATCCAATCCAAAATCCGACACGAGCCAGCGGATCATTTCAGTGGTCGCGTGCTCCACGCACTGATCGAGCGGACGGGCATTGCCCACCGTAAAAATATGCGTATCGTTTTCACCCCGCGGCCAATTGATCGTCTTGCCCTTGTGCACATGAACCGTAAAACGGACATCAAAAGAAATTTCAACACCCGTACCCACAATCTCACCATCGCCCTGAAGCGCGTGTCCATCGCCAATGTGAAAAAGCGCGCCCTCGACAAAAACCGGCAAATAAACCGTCGTGCCCTCGTTGAAGCGCTTGTAATCCATATTCCCACCGTGCGTGGATGACGTCGCGGTCGAAATCGCCTGCCCCCGCGGCGGCGCAACCCCAAAACATCCGGGATGCGGATTGAGTGGCAAAATTAGATCGCCCAATGGACGGGTAGCGGGACTGCCATAACCGGGCGTGGTATGATCGCGGTCGCGAGAAACCTCTACCGGGCGTGCCGTGCGGTTCTCAAAATCAATCCCCCATAACACCCGCGAAATATCATCCTCAAACCTGGGCACATAACCCGGATCGAGCACATTGGGCGCAACGCGCGCAGACGTATAGCCATGCGAGCGATTGGGCATCAAATAATCAAACACAACCGAAATCGAATCCCCCGGCTCTGTACCCGAAATATAAAAAGGACCCGTCTGGGGATTGCCGCCCTCCGTCACCTGCTCACCCGTCATATCCCTGCCACCTGCACAAACCGTCGTCGTCGAAAGCGTATCGCCACTGGCAATAGTGAGAACCGGATCGTGGGATCCGATAGTCGTGTGGTAATGCGTGGGGGTAAAATTGTGATGTGCCATAGATACTCCTGAAAGATAATGTCATGCAATCATCCGTATTTTCTCCGGTGCCTCCCAAACATGCACCCATGACCTACCCCGATCCTCACTCGTATAAAGCGTCCGCCCCACAGCAGCCCATGCACACCCATCCTTTGAAAACGCAATGTGAAAGGTATCGATATTGTGCGGAACTGTTCCTGGAAAACCCGCTGTAACGTGTTCCCATGTACCACCCGCATCATCCGATCTGTAAAGCTGCCCTGAAGCCTCTCCGTGTGGCCCCTTGCTCACCGTAGCCAACACGCAATCCGGATCATCGGGATGCACGGCAATCGCGCGACCGTAATAATAGGGAAAACCCTCAGACCGGTGGGACCACGACCTCCCGCGGTCATCGCTCACAAATACCGCACGCGCCGTATTTGCATACACGCGGTCATCGTCACGGGGCGAAGTCGCCACCTGATGTACGTCATCGTGCAAATCCGGCGTCACAGGCTCCCAGGTCTCACCGCAATCTGCCGAACGCATAACACTACCCACGTGAATATCGGCATAAACCCAGCCATCTGTTGTCCTGGCAAAACTGCGCACATCGGGCGGACCACCCCAGGGCGTGTACCACTTATCGCGCACCGAAAGCTGGTCAAAAGACTCGACGCGATGCGTCTTCCCATCGTCATAACAATAAATATGGGACTCGCCCGTACCGATAAGCAAACGCAGAGGCTCTTCGTCAACAATGATCAAGCATTCGATATCCTGCTCAATACCCGTGGCAATTGTCTGGGACCCTGTTTCGGTACATACAAACAAATCGCCATTCTTGAGAGCAACAACGCGATAAACCTCGCCTTTGGCAAGCGCGGCAACATCGCCTTCCAGAATCTGCACAGGAGCGTCCTGCTCCTCAAAACCCGTATGCACTGTTCGCGATGTAGCAATCAACATAACGCACCTCCATGTTTAAGTTTAAAAACAATTTAACGGATCGCCCGACCACTGTAAACCCCAAAATCCATAGCCTGACAATTCTAAAAACTTGACAAACTCAGAAATGTCGGATTATTTGTATTGTCTTTCCATTCTACATAAAGGAGATCAATACCATGAATAATTGGAAACCCACCGACGAACAAAAACACCAATGGGAAGAAACGGGATTCTTTGTCGAGCGCAACGTCTTACCAGAAGGCATTGCTTTTGACATGCGCGGCGTCATAAAAAACGAATTGCTCAAACCCGAGCCAAGTGGCAACCCCAATGCAGACCCCATGGACCCCATGGGCGACACCCCTGAAGCGCGCGCCCTGAGATTTCGAAAACTCGGCAATTTCTGCGTCGAATCCCCCCTCATCTGGCATACATTTCACACCGGACGAGAAATGCTCGCCATGGCCCGATATTTCCTGGGCAACGACATCATCGTCAAATTCAACAGCGTATTTGTAAAACCCGCCAAAACGGGCAGCGCAACACCCTGGCACCAGGACAACGGCCTCTGGCGCGACGGAGAAACCGAACCCTTTAATGCGTGGATGGCACTTGACCCGGCAACCCGCGAAAATGGGTGTATGCAATTTGTTCCGGGCAGTCACAAAGGTGAGATAGTACAACATGTCATGTACGAAGACAGCATTCACGGTGAACTGCCCCGCGACCTCGTAAAAACGCGCATAGAACAATGCGGCACAGAACACATCGAACTCAACCCGGGCGACGTGGTCTGCTGGCACAGCAGCCTGTGGCATTACAGCCCGCCAAACCCCAGTCCAAACAGCCGCATAGCCATTGCGGGCGTATGGACAAACCCCAAAATCAACGCCGGACGCATGCGTCCCCTACACCGCTGGGGCATGAAAAACGGTGAAATATGCACCGCATTTCCCCCCGAATTCGTCCAGAACGAAAACGGCAAGCCCCACCACCCAGGAGACTTTCCCAAAGCAATAAAACCATGAACAAACAGGGAACCATAGACCGCTCCATCGGTCTGGCAGGCGCGACAGGCGTGGGTATTGGTGCCATTGTCGGAGGCGGCATACTCGCACTTGCAGGCGTGGCCTATGCGACCACTGGACCGGCGACACTGCTCGTCTTCGCAGCCAATGGTGTAATCGCAGTACTGACCGCATTGAGCTTTGCCGAGATGTCAACCGCATTTCCCCAGTCCGGTGGCACCTATACATTTGCCAAAAACGTATTATCCGTACGCGCGGCTTTCGCTTTTGGATGGGTGGGCTGGTTTGCATCCATCGTCGCCGGCGTACTCTACGCCCTGGGATTTGCATCCTATGCTGCAATAGCACTGCAAGAATGTGCGCGTCTTCTCTTTGGCGTTGCACCAGAATGGCTCGTTGGACATGCAATGGTCGCAACACTGGCCATCTGCGCGACAGCCTATTATACCTTCGGCCTCATTCGCACGAGCGGAGGCGGGGACAACTGGATCAATTTTGCAAAAATGATCGTCTTTGCCGTGCTTATCGGCGGCGGTCTATGGGCACTCACGGGCCGTAGCTTGGGGGCCATACACGCCAGCTTGACACCATTTCTTACCCATGGTACAGCCGGATTTTTTAAAGCCATGGGATATACCTTTATCGCCCTCCAGGGTTTTGACCTCATCGCCGCCGTTGCAGGCGAAGTACGCACCCCCGAACGCACATTGCCGCGGGCCATGCTATTATCTCTGGCAGCGGCTCTGGGCGTCTATTTGCCCCTGCTCTTTGTCATCGCGACTGTAGGTGTGCCACCCGGACATACGATAGGTACCCTGAGCGCCAAACATCCCGAAGTGGTAGTGGCTCTCGCGGCGCGACATTTCTTAGGTGAAACGGGTTTCTGGCTCGTACTGGTCGCCGCCATCTTGTCCATGCTATCGGCACTACAGGCCAATTTGCTGGCGGCCTCCCGCGTGGCCCTCACCATGGCGCAAGATCGCACCCTTCCCGCACCCATCGGCGAAGTACACATCCGCCATAAAACGCCCATAACCGCAATCTGTGTCAGTGCCCTGACAATGGCAATCCTGCTGATGGTCGTACCAAATGTAGCGGCTGCTGGCGCTGCGGCGAGTTTGATTTTTCTCATCTCCTTTGCCATGACGCACTGGACCAGCATTCTGGCCCGAACGCGACGGCGAACACCTGCACCATTCCACACGCCACTATTTCCGCTCATACCCGTCACAGGTGGTCTGTGTTGCGCTGGATTGGCACTCTTTCAGGCCCTGTCCGTGCCGACCGCCGGTTTGATCTCGGCAGTGTGGCTGGGACTGGGCGGATTGTTGTACTGGGCATTATTGGCGCGGCGCGCGCGCGTTGTAGATGCCTCTGCCGAAGCACTCGATCCACAACTGCTCCAAATGCGCGGGCGCAGCCCACTGGTCCTCGTACCCGTGACCAATCCTCAAAATGCTTCTGCCATGGTCGCAGTAGCCCACGCACTCGCACCGCCGGGCGTGGGACGCGTATTGGTATTATCCGTAGTAGCTACCCCAGAAGAGGGATGGCGCGAGGAAGAACCACCTCATACCTTGCGCGACACACAGACAGTAATCAGAGAAGCCGTAACAGCCTCGTTTGCCGCTGGAATGGCACCCGAAGCACTGATGACCATCGCACCACAACCCTGGCCCGAGATTGTGCGGGTTTCTCGCGCGCACCGCTGCGAGAGTTTGTTATTGGGTTTGAGCGACGTCAACAGTGCCCATCTGGAAGAACTCATCAGTTCTGTGGCCTGTGATGTCGTGGTGTTACACGCGCCACCGGGCTGGCACTTAAAGAACGTACATCGCGTACTGGTGCCCACGCGAAGTCTCGGTGCCCACGACAAATTTCGCGCCCGCTTGCTGGGCAGTCTGTGCCGCACGGGCAAACGCGAAGTCACATTTTTGCAGGTATTGCCCGAACACATGAGCGATTTTCAGTGTGACCGCGCACAGCGCAGACTGACGCAATTTGCAAATGAAGAAGTACCCACCAGAGCCGATGCCCTGGTCGTGCGCCACAACAAACCCCTCGAAGCAATTACGGATATGGCAAATAATCACGACCTGACGATTTTGGGATTGGAGCGCATTGACAAAAACCGCAGACAATTTGGACAACTCGCACCGGTTCTCGCACAAAATATCACCTGCGCCACCATCATGATCAGCAGGCGAGGATAAAGGAAAATACCATGGACGCGAAAAAATGGTTGCAACACTGCGCGACAGAAGCGCAACTCAAGCAATTTAATGACGAGGGATTTTTGATTGTCGAAGACGCTCTATCCCCCGACTTGCTCGCGCGATTGAATGACGCCGTCAATCGGGTAGAAGCAAAGGAGCGCGAGGCAAAGGGACTGAAGTCAGATGCATTGTTGAGCAAATTTCGAACCGTTGTGGAAGACGATGCCTTTCTGGAATTGCTCGATAATCCCAAAACATTCCCCTTATTATGGGATATTTTGGGATGGAATATCCAGCTCTACATTTCCCATCTAATCGTATATCCACCCGAGAAAAATAAAGACGAGATACGCCAGGGCGGCTGGCATCAAGACGGGGGGCGACCCGTACCCGAGATGGAGCGCCCTCACCCGCGCTTATCCCTGAAAATCAGCTACTGGTTAAGCGATGTTGACACCCCAGAACACGGCGCAATGCAAATTGTGCCGCGCAGCCATAAACGCGACACAAAACCCGAAGAATGCGATGTAATGCCCGTATGTGTCAAAGCGGGAACAGCCGTCCTCTTTGACCGCAGAATGTGGCACCGGCGGGGGATTAACACATCCGACGTCACGCGCCGCGTGCTATTCTTTGGCTACAGTTATCGCTGGCTGCGGGGGCTGGATTACAACCTCATGCCCGAAAACATACTCAGCAAATGCGACCCCATCCGCCGCCAGCTACTCGGCGATGGCATAGACGTCAAAGGATGGTGGCAACCCACAGAAGCCGACGTTCCCCTCAAAAGCTGGCTGCGCGAACACAAAGGCGAAGAATATATCGAAGCATTGGGATAGCGTGACCGAATAACAGAAAGAGCCATAACAAATAAATGTTATGGCTCTTTTATTTTGAGAGAACTTCCACCGTTATCAAACCCCTGAATTAAAAGACCACAGCTTGAGAATCGTCTTACACAAAATCCATTCGAGATCGTCATCGTTAAAGAACATATGGTCGCGTATCAAATCCAGAGACCCTCTGTACCCGCAACTCCTGAACACATGGGGAAAATCCGTACCCCACATCAAACGCTCGGGACCGTACACATCGTAAATGCGCTTGATCATATCGTGCGTATCGCGGTGCGGATAGGGCATATTGGATCGCTGACCCACATTGGAAATTTTCACATACACATTGGGATATTGTCCCCAATTGAGCAAATTGGTCAGCAAGGGTTTGGGATCGGGTTCATCTACGGGAATACCGGCAATGTGATCAACCACGACATTGACCTCGGGAAACCGGGCAATAATGGATTCGATGGGCTGATGATCCTCAGCCCCGCCAAACAGATTGAAACACAGGCCCAGATCCCGGGCACGCGCCCACAGCGGATCCTTGTCTCTATCAGCCAGACCCGCGGGATCTCCATAACGCGACAGATGAATGCGCATCCCGCCAAAACCCTCTTCCCTATGCAAACGCTCCAACTCATCTGCGGCATCGGGTGATGTGGGATCCACAAGCGCCTGCGCCGCGAGCTTATCTGGATACCGCTTGAGACAGTCTGCCACATAGCGATTATCAAAAAGATAGTGAATCGGCTGAACAATAACCGCTTTATCCACCCCTGCGTCCGCCATCGTCTCAAACAAAAGCTCGACCGAACCCGCCTCATGGGGTCGGCTGGGACCATAGGGATAGGCTTCCTCGTCATCGCTCCACACGTGGAGATGGGGATCAATAATCATAATAAACCTCCTAAAAGCCGTTCGGCGTATCTTGCAAAATTTTTTCAATCCGTTCCAATTCATCATCCGAAAACGCGACATCTGCCGCGCCGACGTGTTCCTGGACCTGATCGGAATTTTTTGCACCAACGAGTACACATGTGACTTCCTCGCGGCGAAGAAGCCAGGCAATAGCGAGTTGGACCATCGTAATATTTTTATCGGCAGCAACGGATTTTAACTGATCTGCCACTGCGAGATAACGGGCAAATAAATCGCCTTGAAAACGGGGTGAATTCGCGCGCTCGTCGTCTTCGGAAAAGACGTGACCGGGCGCGTACTTGCCCGTGAGCAAACCTTTCCCCAGGGGACTATGGGCGAGAATACCAATACCCGTTTGTCTGCAAAAATCCAGATCCTCGGCTTCAATATTGCGGTCAAACATATTGTAACGCGGTTGATTCGAATGAAATGGAGCAATATCGTACGCCTGTTGCATCTGTGCCGCATTGAAATTGGAAACCCCGATAAAGCGCGTTTTGCCCTGTTCTTGCAGCCGGGCCATGGTTTCCATACTCTCTTCAATGGGATATTGCGGATTCCAACTGTGGATTTGATACAAATCTACGTAATCGACGTCGAGATTTCGCAGACTATTTTCAATGGCGCTTTCAATATCCCCGCGAGAATACTGACGACTGACTTTTGTGGCGAGAAAGCACCGCTCGCGATAGCCATCTTTGAGTGCCCTGCCCAACGTGGCTTCGCTGGTGCGATATGCCTGTGCAGTGTCGAGCAGAGTAATACCGCTGTCAATAGCAGTACGCACAGTATCAATACAATCCCTATCATCCATATTGCCCATACCGCCGCCAATGGGCCAGGCACCCAGGCCAAGAACCGGGATGTCGGCACCGTCTTTACCTAATTGTCGATAGTTCATACAGACTCCTTTTTCTCTGCTTGATATTAAGCGCCTGATGTGATACCTTGATCTCAACATGTTAATCAGAATGGATTTTAAATGCCACTAATCAACACACCCGACGCGCTCGAAACCCTTGTCAACCGCGCCCTGGACGCGCCCTGCGTGGGCATTGACACGGAATTTGTCTGGGAGCAAACCTATTATCCGCGCCTGGGCATTGTACAGGTGGGGCTTGCAGAAAATGATAGCCACCTGATAGATGCCGTCACATTATCGGATCTATCGCCTCTGGGCACCTTATTATCAGACCCCCACACCGTTAAAATTTTACACGATGCCCAGCAAGACCTCTGGATATTGAGACGCATAACAGATGCTATCCCCCGCAATATATTTGACACGCGTTGTGCAGCGGGCTTCATAGGTTTGAGTTCAAATCTATCGCTGGGCAATTTATTGCGCCAGTGTCTCAATATACAATTGCCCAAAACAGAAACGCGCACAAACTGGTTGCGGCGACCATTATCGGACAAACAACTCGCCTATGCCATAGATGACGTGCGACATTTGCCCGCCCTGCGCGAACATCTCCTGACCGACATTCATCGACGAAACCGAGAAAACTGGTTGGCAGAAGAGATGCGTCAGTACGATATTGCCAAATTGTACGACGACCGCGCCCCCGAAGAACAATATACGCGCGTAAAAGGCACGGGACGGCTTTCGAGACGCGATATGGCCATCGTGCGCGAACTGGCCACCTGGCGCGAACAAAAGGCGCGACAGGTAGATCGACCCAGAAACCGCGTGATAAGCGATGACGCCATCGTGCAAATTGCCCGGCGCAAATCGCGATCAATCCGATCGCTGAAACAATTGCGGGGTATCCCAAGATCAACTGTAAATCAGTACGCCAACAGCCTCCTCAACGCTGTGCAGCGCGGATTGGCAATCGACGAAAAAAATTGCCCGCCCATATCCCCACCTGTGCGCCCCAATCCCTTTGAAGATGCGCGTCTCGATCTCGCCATGGCATTTCTGCGCGGACAATGTCTATCAGAAGGCATCGACATCGCAATGGTAGCATCTCGAACAGAAGTTAAAGCATACATCTCTTCAAAAAAAAATGCAACGGATAATCCATTGCACACGGGTTGGCGACACGAATTTTTAGGCGCAGACCTCACCGCCCTCTTAAATGGCAAACACGCCATCGGCATCAACCCCAACACGCGCTTGCCCAGATTGCTGCGGCATGCGTAAACGACCACTCAGGTAGTGCACCCATTACGAGCGGTTTATTTATTCTCGATCTGTAACAGCATCTGTTCCAAAAGCGTTACGAAGGGCACCGAGCCCTGGGCCGAATGCATTTTCGTGGTCGAGAACCGCTACCTTGCGAGATGCCATTTCCTCTAAAAGAATAGCCACAGGTAGATGGGCGAGTTTTGCGGCAGTCCGCAGGTCAATATGATTTTCCTGATAAGCACGGACAGCTTCTGAAATTCTGAATTGTTTCATACCATCCAATACCCACTGTCGCATAAGTGCGGCTTCAGAATAAGCGGTTTCTCCAACCAGTTCAGACAATTGCTCGGCTTCCTCTGACGTTAGACGAACGGATTTCGTTATCCGTTTAGGAGAAGATATAGTATCCATTTTTTTCTTTACCTTTCATCGCGATTTTGAGCCGCCAGCAATGCCTGTCGGGCAACTTGCATGACATAATGTCCAGTATTAGAAGCAATAGCATCCAGTTTACTTGAAGCACTGTTGTAGGACAGAATATGTGCATCATAAAGATAAACCACAAATTCAGGTACAGTAACTGCTTTGATGTTATGTTGCCGTGCAAATGTGAGTGCGCGTTGCTCGTTTATAAGCAGCCACCAATTCATTTCTTGTGCTAATGCAATCGCAGACGCCTCACCATCATGGAATTGAGGCAAAGGCCTGGCGGGATTACGAACTGAAAGCAAGCCCTCATCTTCTAAAATAGTGAACATTTCCTGATAGCCATAAACTCGTTGTGGATAGCGAAGATCAGGGGCAAGTACTTCGGAACGAACCTCTTCGGGAACGAAAAGATTAAAAAAACGGAAAAGGTAAGACAGAACATCAATGCGATGTCCCAAGACCCAGAATGAGGTTTCCATAATTGCTGATTGTTTCTCCATGAAGCAAATGTAAACATATGCATCATATATGTCAATGACCTTCTTGTGGCATCGCTCATTCCCACATTGCCCGTTGTACCTGGCGGCCCCACCAAAAAAGCCCAGCAATTGTGTGAAGCGTCTGCAAATTCAGCGCGAATTTGATCGATAAATATCAGAGCGTCTTCTCGTGCCGGTGTATGCGTCAGAGTAGTGATAAATCGACCGCGCTTGATTTCATCTTCCACGCGGCATGTTTCCGCGGGAATGGGATAACGGTCAGACATAGTGACGATTCACACCTCCTGGATCGCAGCCCCGTATTACAACCCCTGCTTAGACCATGCAGGGGCAGCGATGACGGGCGAGGCATGCCTCGCCCCTACGGTTATTCCTCCTTCACACTTCACATCACCACCCGTGAACAGAATGCCCTTCTTCTGGAAAAAAGGTAAAATCGACAACCGAAGACACGCCCACACCGACGACATAACCGATCACAAGGCCAAAGAACAAAGGGATACAGCACCGATAGAGCGAAATGCCACCAATGCGCAGAATAATGAGTTTAGACGCCCATGTCAGAAAAATACTGAAAGCATAGACCCGAGAACCCGACATCTTTTGAAAAGCCAGACCCAGGGGATGCAAGGGCCACCACGGGATGCGATTGCGAAGGAGCATAAGCAGACCAGCTTGCCCAAACCCAAAAATCCAGACCGCTATTTTACCCGGATCAAAAACCGTTTTATCTGCGCCAACAATAGCGGCAACCATGCGATCGTACGTGCGAATATTGGACCCGCTAAAACCCGACAGCCCCAGATTCTGACCCGCGTAATTATATCCCAAATGCACAATAAAAAGACACGACCCGAAGAAACCCGAGGCAAAAGCCAGCAGAACGATCCAGAAAACCCATCGGCGGCGCACATCATTCCCCAAAAGTTTGAGATGATGGGGTAGCGCGGGCCATGCGGGAATGCGCGAGTTGCCAAAAAAAGCACTCGAATTAATCACCCCCAACGCAACGGTATTTTGTTGCGTAAGCGTTGCCGTCCCCGTAAAAATCTCGACAATTTGCCCCCCTTTGCCCCCAACCGGAAAAAGATAAGAAAAGCCGCTCGCCGCGGTGTATTTTGCCACGGTAAAATACGCTGCATAAAGCAGTAAAAGGTGAAAAAGGGCGAGAAAAGGAGACAAACCCACCGCGACGAACCAGCCAAAAACAAAAATAGTCGCCGCAATAAAACCGAGCAGCGCCAGACGATAAGACACCAGACCGTCATCTGCCTCTCCCGTCACGGCTGCGCGAAGAACATCTCGCAAATGGCCGCGCGCGACCCATATTGCCCACACCGCCAGAAAGATGAAAGCACCATGAGATTCTAAAATCAAAATCTCACTCGCCTCTGCCTGTTGCCCGGAAAGGCCCACATTAAATCCCGTGCGAGCCATCACCCCTTCTTTGACAATAGCGATAAGACGAAAAGCCCAGAAACTGAAGAGGATGTCCAGATTACACATATAAGTAAGGCCCAAAACAGGAGGCAAAATACGCAAATAAAACGAAGGAAAATTGCGCGCAATGGGCACCTCTTTGGTCAGATAACCGTCGTAAATGCCAATCCGAGGCAAACTGATGGCAAAATAACCGAGAATATTCCAGGCAAAAACACCGAACACAACAAAAAAACCCACCCAGAAGAGCTTATTCCGAAAAATACCGGGTATAACGCGGCCCGGTTCATCAAACCCCTCGGTCAATGCAATGGGAAAAGCCGCAAGTGGAAAAGTGAGACGCTCGTTCTCTTCCCATTGCTTTTGAAAAATGACCGCAAGGCACAATCCAGCAACAACAAGAGCAATAGACACGGCGAACCACCAGTGCAGAGAAGCCAGCCAGCCGCGCCAGGGAATGCTCGCGCCATCGGGAAGGCCCTCGTAATACGTGCGAATAATCTCGGGCGTTGCCTGGGGCAAACACCACCACGGCAAAAAGTCAAAAAGGACTTCTTCCCATCGATTTTCGGGCGAAGCATAATAAAACGGCGTACTGACAACACCGCCCCAGTAAGTCGTCCATCCACTTGCCGAAACCGTACCCACAATCCACGACATACTGTAAATAACCAGAAGCTCTGTACTGCGCAAAGCCATGCGCGGCCATGCGAGCTTTAGAATGAGATTGATCACGAGCCACGCGACAAAGGGCAAAAGCATAGCCATAGACAACTGTGACTTGACCAGCGAAGCAGACCCCAAAATCATGCCCGTATAATCGCTGTAAATATTGAGCAACGCCGCAGTGATCGTACCCAGGACAATAGATCGAACAGTAATACGCCGCGGGCGCGCAGGTTCGGGTTGTGGTTGTGCAAGTGCCATGATATTCTGAGTAATGATATATCGCCCATTTGTCAAGGTTGTTGTGGCGCGCCCTGTATTTTTGTCTTTCCTGAAAACGAGGTACCGTTTACATTCATGAAAACGCAGAACCGTATGTTCAAAGGAGAAGAATAGATGAGCACACAAATTGAAATCGGCTCTCTCGAAGACGAAATAGAAACCTGTTTTGCACGCGGCTGGAGCGACGGTCTGCCCGTCGTCCCCCCCACCGAAGAACGCGTATTGCGCATGCTATCGGGAACAACCCGCTCCCCCGACGAATTGGTAGGCATTGTCCCTCCCAACTACAACAAATGTACCGTTGAAAAAGTCGCCATCAACGCTGTCCTCGCCGGATGCAAACCCGAATATCTCTCCGTCGTCCTCACAGCGGTTGAAACCGCACTCACAGAGGCCTTCTGCATGCACGGACTGCTCGCCACCACATTTTTTGCAGGCCCCATGATCGTCGTCAACGGACCGATCACACGCGAAATCGGCATGAATGCGCGGGTCAATGCGCTCGGGCAGGGCAACCGCGCCAACGCGACCATTGGACGCGCCCTTCAACTCGTCATCCGCAACATCGGCGGCGGCGTCCCCGGTGGCATTGATCGCGCCATGCTCGGCAACCCGGGCAAATACACCTTCTGCTTTGCCGAACGCGAAGACGATTCCCCCTGGGAATCCCTCGCCGTCGAAAGGGGATTCTCACCCGACGCATCCACAGTCTCGCTCTTTGCAGCCAGCGGCGTCACCCCCATCATGGATCAGACATCCCGAGATCCCGACGCACTGTGCCGATCCTTCGCCGCCTGCCTCAAAGCCGACGGCCACCCCAAACACGCAAACAGTCCGCCTCCCGTACTGGTCATATCGCCAGAACACACCCACCGATACGCAGATGCAGGCTGGTCAAAAACCCGATTCCGCGACACATTAAATCAGTACCTCCAACTCCCCGTCGCAGAACTGCTCGAAGGCGCGGGCGGCATCCCCGAAGGCATTTCAAAACAGCGGACAAAAGACACACTACCCAAATTTCGGAACAACACATTGCACATCGTCCGCGCAGGCGGAGACGCGGGCTTATTCTCTGCCCTCATCAGCAGTTGGGGTGGCAGCCAATCCCTCACAAAGGAGATTACACCATGAAAACAACCTTACTCGACCCCACATCCGAGCAAAAACCAGCACAGAGAGAACGGGTAAAACGCCCGCAATCACTCGACGGACTGACCATCGGGCTTCTCGACATATCCAAAAGCCGGGGCGACGTATTCCTCGACCGCATCGAAACGCATCTCACACAGCGCAACCTCAAAGTCAACCGCTACATCAAACCCACATTCACGCGCCCGGCACCCATCGAACTCCAGCAACAAATCGCCACCGAGTGCGATGTCGTCGTCGAAGGCTTAGCCGATTGAGGGTCCTGTACAACGTGCAGTGTGCACGACACGACCAACCTGGAAACGCGCGGCATACCAACCGTCTTTGTCGCATCCGAGCCGTTCCGCGAAGCAGCCGATGCCCAATCGACCGCCCTGGGATTTAACCCCGCTCGCGTCTTTGTAGGCCATCCCATCCAGGATCGCACCGACGAAGAAATGCAGGCACTCGCCGATGACGCTATTGAACGCATCATGAAAAGGATTCGCGCAGAATAAAAATCAAAACATTCTGGATTGCGGCTCAAGCATGTCCCCCGTATAAAAACACTACGGGGCAGGCTCTGCATGATTTAAGCAGGGAACCACGCCGCAATGACAGCTTTCGTTTACAGTATATAACTGATAGAGGAAATATCCCTCAATGAACGACGAAAAAATCACCAAAACAGACCGAGAATGGCGAGAGGAACTCACACCCGAACAATACTACGTCTGCCGTCAAAAAGGCACGGAACGCGCCTTCACCGGCATGTACTGGGACTGCCGTGAGGAAGGCGTATATCGCTGCGTATGCTGCAATGCCGAACTCTTCCGCTCAGACCAGAAATTCGACTCGCACTGCGGATGGCCCAGCTTTTTTGACGCCATTGACCCCGACCGAATCAACCAGCACGAAGACCTGAGCTTTGGCATGCGCCGCATCGAAGTCACCTGCGCCCGCTGCGACGCCCACCTGGGCCACATCTTCGACGACGGACCCGCCCCCACGGGCCTGCGCTATTGCATCAACTCCGTAGCCATTGATCTGGACCGCGATGAGGAATCGTAACAAGCGATCAGGCGTAGCCAAAGGATGGTTGTCTCTGACTTTCATCTGCTTTTATCTGCGTTCATCTGCGGATACTTTTTATGACCCTCAAAACCCTGAACCAAATCCTCTCCAAATTCCAAAATCTCGCCATCCTCGTCATCGGCGACTACTTCCTCGACCGCTATCTCATCACGGACCCCGACCTCGCCGAAACATCCATCGAAACCGGCCTTGAAGCGCACCAAATAGTCGCCATTCGCAACCAGCCCGGCGCAGCCGGCACCATCACCTCCAACCTCTGTGCCCTCGGCATTGGACACATCTATGCCCTGGGCATAATCGGTCGCGACGGTCAGGGCTATGACCTCAAACAGGGACTGCGCGCCACGGGTGTAGATATCACCCACCTCATCGAAACGCCCGACCGCTTTACCCCCACCTATACCAAACCCATAAACAAAAAAACAGGCGTTGAAATGGAACGCCTGGACATAAAAAATCGAACGCCACTACCCCGCGACCTCGAAAACCAACTCATCAAAACCCTGCACAACCTCTTCCCCAAAGTAGATGGCGTCATCGCCCTCGACCAGGTACAGGAACCCAACTGCGGCGTACTCACAGATCGCGTCGTAGCCGAACTCGCAAAACTCTCCAAAACCCATCCCAACACCGTCTGCTTCGCCGACTCTCGCACCCGCATCACCAGCTTCAAAAATGTCATACTCAAATCCAACCGCGACGAAGCCATTCACGCCATTAGAGAACGCGACCTCAACCAGTGTGCCCGCATCTTTTCTCAGCGCACCGGCAAACCCGTCTTCATCACCCTTGGACCCGACGGCATTCTCGTTGCCAACAACGAAAACCTCACGCATATTCCCGGTATAAAAGTTCCGCCCCCCATCGACATTGTAGGCGCAGGCGACAGCGTCTCGGCATCTGTCGTCTCCGCCCTTTGTGCCAGCGCATCACTATCCGACGCCGCCCAAATAGGCGTATTGGCCTCATCCATCACCGTACAACAAATCGGCACAACCGGCACAGCCTCACCCGAACAGATCGCAAAACGATTTCGAGAAACCCAAACGTCTTAAAAGGAACCCCATGTCTGACAAACCCAACTTCATTGTATTCATGAGTGACGACCAGGGACACCGCGACCTCTCTTGCATGGGCGCGACCGACTTCCAAACCCCCAACTTTGACCGCATAGCCTCTCGGGGTGCCAAACTCACCCGCTGGTATTCCAATGCCCCGATCTGCTCGGCCGGGCGCTGCGGCATCCTCACCGGACGCTATCCCATTGCCGCGGGCATTCCCGGCAACGTAGGCGTAACTGCCGACGGCCTATCGCCGGACCTACCCACCATACCCAAAGCACTCAAAAAACTGGGCTATCAAACTTACATGTCGGGCAAATGGCACCTGGGCAACCGCGAACCCTTCTTGCCGCACAACCACGGCTTTGACCACTGGTTTGGCTTCACCAACGGCTGCATCGACTACTACTCCCACATCTTCTACTGGGCACTATCCTCAAAAAACCAGGCGCGGCACGATCTCTGGGAAGACGGCAGAGAAGTGTATCACAACGGCACCTACTTCGTCGATCTCATGCGCGACAAAGCCATTGAATACATCCAAAAAGCCAAAAACGATGGACGACCGTTCTTCATGTATGTCCCCTTCAACACCCCGCACTATCCCCTGCACGCGCCAGAAGAATACATGGAACGCTTTGCCCACTTACCCCGCTCGCGACAACTCATGACCGCCATGCTCACCGTCATGGACGACGCCATCGGCAAAATCCTCGACGAACTCGAGCGATTGGACCTCTTTGACAACACCTGTATCTTCTTTCAACCCGACCACGGACCCTCGCGCGAACCGCGCAACTGGACCGACGGCACAGACCTTCCCTATCCCGGCGGCGACACAGGTGGCCTGCGCGGACACAAAGGCACCCTCTGGGAAGGCGGCATCCGCGTCCCCACCCTCATGAGTTGGCCCGCGCGCGTACAGAGCGGAAAAACCATCGACGAAATCGGCATCGGCATGGACATTTTCCCCACCATCCTCACCGCCGCAGGAGGCGACCCCGAACAATACGAGCTCAACGGCACAGACATTCTGCCAATGATCGCCGACAACGCCCCCTCACCCCACGGCGACCTCTTCTGGACACAAGGTCCCAGAGGCAACACCCGTGTAATTCAAAGCGACCGCTACAAACTCCTGCTCGACGGCAACGAAATACACCTCACCAACCTCAACACCGACCCCAACGAAACCACCAACATCGCAGGCGACGAACCCGACCTGACCAGCGACCTCCTCACCCGCCTCAACGAATGGCATGCCTCTGTAACCTGATCCCTACCCTCTCCCCCCCTTCACACTCCACACCGAACCCGACGTATAAGTATTGCGCTCAGAACACAAAAACTCGATCACCTCGGCCACCTCCTCCGGATCCGAATACCGCCCCATCGGCTGACCTGGAGGATTGGCAACATACTCGGGCGAAAACCTCGGCACCACCATATCCGTCAACGCCCGCCCCGGCTCCACCCCATTGACAAAAACACCCTGTTTGCAATACGCATTGCCCAACGCGCCGATAAATGAATACACAGCCCCCTTTGACACCGAATACGGCACCTGATTGGGACTGCCATTGCGCGCACCCGAAGTAATCGTCACACAGCGCCCCCAACCCCCTGCGAGCATATGGGGAATAGCTGCCTGGTGAAAATGATAAACCCCGTACACATTGATCCGCATCACCTTATCAAACTGCGCCACAGGCTGCTCAAAAAACGGCTTCTCCCACCCCAAAATACCCGCACAACACACCAGAATATCCAATCTCCCAAAACGCGCAACCGCTTGTGCCACACACGCCTGAACAGCGGCCTCATCCGTCACATCGGTCGCCACAAACATCGCCTCCTGTCCCAGTGCCTCAATCCTTTCAACCGTCTCCGCCCCCTCTTTTGCCAGAACATCGGCAATAACAACATCCCGCCCCTCCTCCGCAAACCGAACCGCCGTTGCCCCACCAATACCCCGCGCACCCCCCGTAACAAGCGCAACCCGCCGTTCCTTCTCTGCTGCAAAACGCAAATTCGACATCTTACCCTCCTCGTATTCTATTGCTCATTATCGTTCCATCGTGTAATATAACCCAAGTTGCGACCAATTCCATACCAGAATACAAGGAGTAGAATATGAAAATCGACCAGGTCGAACACTTCCTCCTCGGCAACAGCTATGTCGTCCGCCTCACAACCGACACCGGCATCTCCGGCATCGGAACCTCTGCCTGCTGGGGCTATCCCGAAGCCATCCAATCCATCGCGAAAGTCTTCAAAGAATACCTCATCGGACAAAACCCCATGCGCATCGAACACCACTGGCAGCACCTCTACCGCATGGCACCCTTTCGCGGCACCGCGCTCTGCGGCGCAGTCAGCGCAATGGACATCGCCCTGCACGACATCAAAGGCAAACACTTCCAGGTCCCGGTCTGGGAACTCCTCGGCGGCAACTGCCGCGACAAAATTCGCCTGCACCTCCTCGCGGGCGGACCCACACCCGAACAAATGTATAAAAACGCAAAAGCCGCCGTTGCCGAAGGCTTTACCGCCATCAAATTTGATCCCATCACAGGCGGATACCAGAACCAGGCGCAATCGCGCATTATAAAAAACGCCATCGAAATCGTCGCCGCTGCCCGCGAAGGCGCCGGACCCGATGTGGATCTCATCGTCGAAGTCCACCGCAAACTCACCCCAATGGTCGCCGTAGCCCTGGGTGAAGCCCTCATTCCCTATCACCTCTACTTCATGGAAGACCCCATCCAGATAGACACCATCACAACCCAGGCAGAAATCGCCAAACGCATCCCCGTACCCCTGGGCAACGGCGAGCGCTTCACCTCAATATGGGAATTCCGCGAACTCCTCGAACACGGCGGTCCCCAGTACGTGCGCCCAGACATTGCCCTGGCAGGTGGCCTGACCCACTGCAAAAAAATCGCCGCCATAGCCGAATCCTATCACTGCGCGGTCGTCACCCACAACTTTCTCAGCCCTCTGGGCACAGCCGCATCCCTGCACCTCGACGCCAGCATCCCCAACTTCATCACGCAGGAATACTCCAAAAACGACGAAGCCGAACACAACGCCGTGTACAAATGCGCCCACAAACGCGAAGGCGGCTATATCCCCCTTCCCGAAGCACCTGGCCTGGGCGTTGAACTCGACGACGCCAGAATCCCCGACACCCCCTTTGCCCCCTTGACCAAAGTCAGTACACCGAGACGAGAGGACGGATCAATCGCGTATGCGGTGTGAAACAAATTACAAAACCGCCATTCTCAATGCGGTATCAAACCCCGAAACCTTTCTCAGGCTTACCCTGAGCCATCCGCGTCGCGGCATAATCTGGAACAAAGTCGCCGTCCGCATGGTCCAGATCAAAAACGCGCCCCACCTCCAGATCGCGCGATACAGCCGCACGCAAGACATCACGGAAAACATCCCCTTGACCGACGCGAACGCCGCACTCGACGAACTCCTCGCCTTGCCCTTCGCACAAATCCACGTACAAAATAGTCACGAAGACCTGCACATTCGCATCACAAAAAAAGGCCGCGCACTATTCAAACGCGCAAAACCCTCGCGTCCAGATACCCAACCCGCCCTATCGCACAACCGCGTCAAACACCACCCCCTATCCGACAACCGCCCCGACGCCTTCCTTCAGGGCCTCGGCATCATGGATCAAAACGGACGCGTACGCGCCTCCATGCGCGACAAATTCAAACAGATCAACGCCTTTCTCCACCACTTCCAACCCGTCATACCATCATCGAAACGCCCCCTCACCCTCATAGACTGCGGCTGCGGCAACGCGTATCTCACATTTGCAGCGTATCACTACCTGAACAACATCCAGAACATCCCCGCACAACTCATCGGCATCGACCACAACCCATCCCTCATCGCCAAATGTCGCACCCTCGCCCGTGATCTCGGCTGGACAGACCTCGCATTTCACAATTCCAGCATCGCCGACTTCACACCCCAAACACCGCCCGACATCGTCTTTAGCCTGCACGCCTGCGACACAGCAACCGACGATGCCATTGCCCGCGCCGTACAGTGGAACAGCCCCGTCATCCTCGCAGCGCCCTGCTGCCAGCACGAACTGCGCCCACAACTCGACGCATCCGTCTTCGCACCCGTAATGGCGCATGGCATCCTCAAAGGACGCACCGCCGACATCCTCACCGACGCCTGCCGCGCACAAATCCTGCGCATACTGGGCTATCGCACCGAACTCATAGAATTCATCGACTCCAAACACACGCCCAAAAACATCCTCATCCGCGCAAAAAAAACCGCCCGAACAAGTGATCCAACCCTCGTTCGGGAATATCGCACCCTGCGCGACTTCTGGCACATCAACCCCAGCCTCGAACGCCTGCTTGCCCGCGAACTCGCGCCCCTTTTATCTTGATCTTCCAAATTGGAGAACCCGCATGAAATACCTTATCCTGATCTGTATCTTGAGCCTATTACATCACCCGGCATTCGCACAAGACGGAAAAGCTCTGTACGCGACATATTGCGCGCAGTGTCACGGACCCGACCTGAGAGGGGGCAATGCACCGAGCATGGTCGATGGCATCTGGAAATACGGAGACGGACGCGGCTATCGCATCCGCAACATCAAAAACGGACTCACCGATTTAGGCATGCCGGGCTATGAAAAACAACTCACAAACAGACAGATCGCGATGATCGTGGATTTCATCGAACAACAAGAAAAAGAAGTGGGACAACCCAAACCCCCGCCACCCGACTTCATACAAACACTCGACTACGACATCAATGTCGATATCTGGGTCCAGGACCTGAAAATCCCCTGGGGAATCGACTTCATCGACCCACAAACCGCATTGATCACCGAGCGTCCGGGCACATTGCGAATGGTAAAAAATGGCACACTCCTCCCCCCCGTCGCGGGAACACCTCAGGTCGTCCATGAGGGCCAGGGCGGATTAATGGACGTAGCAATAGACCCAAATTACGCTGAAAATGGCTGGATCTACCTCGCCTACAGCCATGAAATCGCCCACATAGAAGGGCAGCGCAGGTCCCCTGCAATGACCCGCATCGTACGTGGACACATCGAGAACAACGCCTATGTCAACCAGCAAGTAATCTATGAAGCCCCACATGAAACCTATCTCACCACCCGGCATCACTACGGCACCCGCATCGTATTCGACGCGGACGGATACCTCTACTTTGCAATAGGAGACCGGGGCATACAAAACCAGGCGCAGGACCTGACCCGACCAAACGGCAAAGTCCACCGCATCCACACAGACGGCCGAATCCCCAAAGACAATCCCTTTATGAGCCAGGAGGGCGCCCTCAAAACCATCTATTCCTATGGCCATCGCAATCCCCAGGGCATGGCAGTCAATCCCGTCACGGGAAAAATATGGGACGGCGAACACGGCCCAATGGGCGGTGACGAACTCAATGTCGTTGCCAGAGGAAAAAACTACGGCTGGCCTGAAATCACCTACGGCCTCAACTACAACGGCACAATCGTATCCGACCACACGCACCACCCCGGGATGGAACAACCAACCCTGTATTGGAGACCATCAATCGCCATCTGCGGCATCAACTTTTACCAGGGCAACATGTTCCCCAAATGGCAAAACAAATTGCTCGTAGCATCCTTAAAATACGAAGACGTGCGCGTCCTCTCCATTAATGGGGACCGCGTCCTCCACGAAGAAGTCATCCTGAAAAACGCGGGACGGGTTCGCGAAGCCATATCCGGACCAGACGGCGCAGTGTACGTGGTCCTCAACCAGCCTGATATAATTTTGCGCTTAACGCTGAGTGAAGAGCGATAGATTCATTCAGGAGCACGGCATCTCATGGCACTCGCGCAACCCGTAAACAACACCGAAGCCCTGCCCAACCGCGACCGCGTAACCGCGCGTTGTGTCCTGCTGGGACTGGGACTCGTCATAACCGTAAACACCTGGCCCATCTACGGACTCTATGTAATCCACATCAACCAGATGGTCTTCAGCTACATGGCGATGGCACTCATGATCCCATTTGTACTGCTATCCCTGGGGCTGAACGTACTCTTGCGAAAATTCTGGCCCCGCGCCGCATTTTCTCCCCTCGAAATGGCCGTGGTCTTCTCCATGGGACTGGTAGGCGCATTATTCCCCCTCATGAATTTCACCGGCCTGATCATGGGGCACCTCGCGACCCCCTATTATTTTGCCTCCGCCCAAAATCGGTGGTCCGAATTCCTGCACCCCCACCTGCCGCACTGGTTATTCCCCACAGATGACAACGGGGCCATGCGCCTCTTCTTCGAAGGCCTGCCACCCGGCCATGCAATACCGTGGGAAGTCTGGATCGTACCCCTATTCTGGTGGTTTGCATTTGCAGGCGCAATCACCTGGACCTGCCTGTGCATTGCCGTAATCTTGCGACGGCAGTGGTCCGAACACGAAAAACTGCCATTTCCCGCGGCACAGGTCGCGCTGGAACTCGTACGAGAAGAAAACAAAAAAATATGGCCTCCTCTCGTGGGACGCCCGGCATTCTGGATCGGCATGGCAATACCACTCACCGTAATCTGCTGGAATATCCTGTCGTATTTCATGCCCGACTTCCCCAAAATACCCATCACGCGAGCGGGCGAAGGCGTCACATTCTTGCACATCAGCCGATATATTCCAGATCGGTACTTCTATATCGGAATACAATTCTTCATCGTGGGCTTTGCCTACTGGACCAGCCTGGATGTATTGTTCTCAATCTGGTTCTTTTACTTACTCGTCGTAGCCGAAGTCTATACCTTTAACCGCATCGGATACACCATTGGAACACCCGGCTTGTGGTCCTCCACACACGCAGCCAATGCCTGGCAGGCATTTGGCGCACTCGCCTGCATGCTATGCTGGGGACTGTGGATGGGACGCGAACACCTCAAAGGCGTCTGGCACGCCATCAGAGGACGAAAAAAATTAGACGACGCCGAAGAACTCATGTCCTACCGCACAGCCGGCATAGGTGGCCTGGCCGGGTTGTTATTCATCATCGGATGGCTACACACCGCGGGCATGGCTTGGTATGTGATCATCCCCTTTCTAATCGGCATGGGCATATTGTATATCGGCATCGCCCGGGTCATTGCCGAAAGCGGACTCGTGTATTTGCGCGGCTCCATGATGCCCCCAACCTTCGCCCTCTACACCCTCGGCTCGGCGAATATCCCGGCCGCGAGCATGGCAAATTTTGCATTCTCTTTCGCGTATTTTACAGACGCCAAAAGCCTCGCCATGGCCAGCATGGCGCATTGCTCGTGGATCACAGCAGCCATAAAAGGACGCAAACGCATGGTCGCAATTGCCCTGGTATTAGCCGGCATAGCAGCGGCCATCTCATCAGTCGCATTCACACTATATCTGGGCTATGAAACAGGCGCGTATAACTTCAGAGCATTTGAATTTCGCACGCACCCGCGGATCTTCGACTACTGGATTCGACAGATGCAAACCTTTAACCCACCCGACTGGAAGCGAATTGGCTTCTTCGGCTTTGGCGCAGCCGGAATGGCACTCTTGACATTCTTGCGGTATCGCGTATCCTGGTGGCCCTTGCACCCGGTTGGATTCGCCATCATGGAAACCCAGGCCGTGCGGGGAACGATCTTCACAATCTTTCTCGTATGGCTGTGCAAACTGCTCATCTTGCAAATCGGCGGCATCGCCCTATACCGCAAAGGCCAGCCCTTATTTCTCGGCATCCTCGTCGGATTCATCCTCGGCGTGGCAATCTCGGCAACAGTAGATACCATCTGGTTTCCCGGCAGCGGGCATTCGGTTCACCATTGGTAAAATAAAATGAAAGACCCCAATACTCACAAACCCTCATCACTCGGCCAGGCCTATCGCAGCGTCGGACCCTATTTAACCCTGGGTATTCAATTTATCGTGACAATATTGCTATGTGTAGTTGCGGGACACTGGGCAGATGGTAAATTTGACACATCGCCCATATTTATCCTGATTGGTAGTCTGGTAGGCATTGCCGCGGGATTTTACAACTTTTTTAAAGTCGTCTTAAAAATGGACCGCAAATCGGAGGAAGATGAGTGAGTTCTTTTATCAAACAAATTGCCGTAGTCCTGCTGGTATTATGGATCCTCGGAGGATACCCGCTCTACCTGTGGCAGGGAACAAATGTCCTCATTGCCGCAGGGATTGGTTGTGCGATTTGCACCTTGAATGCACTCGCTGGCGCCTATCTCGCAATATGGGGTATGCGTCGGGACAACCGCACATTTATGACCGTCGTATTTGGCGGAATGGGGATTCGCCTAATTATTGTACTCATTTTCTTTTTTGTCGCCTTAAAATTAGTCAAACTTCACGTTTTTAGCTTGACTCTTTCACTATTTTTATTTTACGTAGTGTTTCAGATTTTAGAGATTCGGTTCTTCGTCGGGCGCCCGCCCGACAAAGCCAATAATTCAGGAGTCTGACGGATGGCAGCACAGGCAGAGGAGCAGCAAAGCGGCGGCAGTTTCATCCTCGAGCATATCATAGACCATCACGAGCTTCACCTCGGTCCACTCCATATCCCCCTTCCTCATATTGAGCTTTTTGGCGTTGATATGTCCATTACCGGACACCTCGTCATGATGTGGGTCGCCTCTCTATTACTCATTCTCACCCTGATCATTTCCACAAAACGACGCGGACTCATTCCCTCGGGCTTTGCCAATGCGATTGAAGCCATCGCCATATTTATCCGCGACGATATCGCCGTGCCCAATTTTGGAGAGCGGGACGCGTCGAAATACATGCCGTTCTTAATGACGGTCTTTTTCTTCATCCTCTTCTGCAATCTATTGGGCTTGATACCCTTTGGACAAACCGCAACCGGCAATATCAATGTCACGGCCACACTGGCGGGTATTTCGTTTGCAATGATGCTCGGCGCCGGAATCAAACACAACGGCTTATTCGGTTTTTTCAAAGGCCTGATTCCCCCTAATTTGCCCATTGCATTGCTACCGCTCATGATCCCGCTGGAATTTCTGGGCCTCTTGACCAAACCATTTGCACTGTGCATTCGACTCTTTGCCAATATGCTGGCCGGTCATGTCGTAATATTGTCTTTTATTGGCCTTATCTTTATTTTTAAAACAATTTTTGTTGCTCCCTTTTCTATCGCTTTTGCACTGGCAATGTACTTGTTGGAAATTTTCATAGGTTTTCTTCAAGCTTATGTATTCACGCTCCTGACCGCCCTGTTTGTGGGCCTGTGTATTCATCAGGAGCACTGATTGTATCAACTCACAAGGAGGAGTACTGTGGAAGGTCTTGGCGCTGAAGCTTACGGTTATTTGTCCGCTGGTATTGGTGCTGGGTTGGCCGCACTGGGTGCTGGCGTGGGCATCGGTCAAATTGGTCGAGGTGCAGTAGAAGGCATCTCTCGTCAACCCGAAGCCATTGGCGATATTCGATCAACGATGATTATTGCTGCAGCACTGGTCGAAGGTGTGGCATTGTTCGGCGTAGTCATCTGCGTGTTGTTGGTTCTACCTCTTTATGTTTAGCAATACTGCAGTGGCATTGTTTAGCGTATTGTTGGTGTTTAAGTAAAATAAACCGCGCGAACCAAACGCGGTGAAAGAGAGACATAACAATGGATTTGTTGAGTCCAAACCCCGGCTTGATCATCTGGACGCTCATCACATTTGTGCTCGTCTTGCTCGTCTTGAAAAAATTTGTTTGGGGACCGTTATTATCGGCACTTGACCAGCGAGAAACGCGCATCCGCGAAGCACTTGAGCAAGCCGAAAAAGCGCGTGCCGAAGCTGAAAAGTCCGCCGAAGAGAACAAGCAGGCACTCGCACAGGCGCAGGCAGAAGCTCAGGCTGCGATTAACAAAGCGCGCGAAGACGCCGAACAGGTCGCTCGGGACGTGCAAGCACGCGCCGAAGCCGAAGCCCAACAGCTTCTCGAACAGGCGCGTCGCACCATACAACAAGAGCGCAATCAGGCCCTTCAGACATTGCGTCAGCAAACAGCCGAACTGGCGATTCTCGCTGCCGGACAATTGCTGGAGGAAAATTTGGACGACGAGCACAACAAAAAAATCGTAGATGATTTCATCAACCGCATGCCAGAACATTCCTGAGTTCGGGAGTCTTTTGTGAGCCAGTCAGCCGTTTCCATCCGATATACCAGCGCACTGATCGACGCCGCGCAAGAAAGCGGAGTACTGGATCGGGTTGAAGCCGATGTACAGGCATTATTGGACCTATTGCACGCCTCGGAAGACCTGCGGGAATTTGTCGCAGACCCGATGATACAATCCGAACAAAAGCGCGCGGTATTGAACAATCTGCTCGCCGGAAAAATCGAGGACGTAACCCTCAGATTTTTGCTCTTACTGTGCGATAATCGCCGCGAGCGCGTACTGCCCGAATTGCTATCGGATTTCCTATCCGTATTGGAAGACCGGCGCGGTCAGGCCACGGCGCAAGTGACGGTTGCTGCGCCCCTATCGGCCGAACAGGAAACGCAATTAATTGCAAAACTCTCGACCTATTCTGGCAAGCAGGTGCGATTGGAAACCACAATAGACGAACAATTAAAGGCCGGGTTTGTGGTGCGACTCGGTGACCGTGTATTTGATGGCACATTGGCGACGCAACTCAACCGGTTGCGACAGCGCCTCGTGTCTGATTAACTTGCTAAAGCAGTACATCCCTTGCAGATATTTCGGGATGTGCAAAATCGCAACCATCCGTGTTCATCGGTGTTTATCTGTGGTTGCTTTTAGAGAAGGCAGGCAAAACATGGCGACGAATTTACAGATTCGCCCCGACGAAATTTCGGCACTGCTCAAACAGCAGATCCTGGATTCCAGGACTGAAATAGATGTCTATGAAAGCGGCACCGTACAGCAGGTGGGCGACGGCGTGGCCCGCGTGCAGGGGCTGGGCAATGTGCAGACCAGTGAACTGGTCGAATTTCCCAACAATATCATAGGAATGGCACTCAACCTCGAAGAAGACAACGTGGGCTGTGTGTTATTTGGCGATGACACATTAATCCGCGAAGGCGACGAGGCCAAACGCACCGGACGCATTGCCGAAGTGCCCGTGGGCGAAGCCCTCCTGGGCCGCGTGGTAAATCCACTCGGCATGCCAATAGACGGCAAAGGCCCAATCAACCCCGAAGCAACCCTGCCCATTGAACGCAAGGCACCCGGCGTCATTGAGCGACAGCCCGTAACCGAAGCCCTGATGACCGGATTAAAAGTAATCGACTCAACCGTGCCAATCGGACGGGGACAGCGCGAACTGATCATCGGCGACCGGCAAACGGGCAAGACGGCAATTGGCGTCGATACCATCATCAACCAGAAAAACAGCGACGTAAAATGCATCTATGTCGCCATCGGACAAAAAGCTTCAACAGTGGCCAAAGTCGTGGCCGAACTGGAAGCCAATGGCGCAATGGAATACACCATTGTCGTATCGGCCACAGCCAGTGAACCCGCTCCGCTTCAATTCCTATCACCCTATTCGGGCTGCTCAATGGGCGAGTATTTCCGCGACAAGGGCGAACACGCGCTGATCATTTACGACGACCTGTCCAAACAGGCGTGGGCTTATCGCGAAATGTCTCTGGTATTGCGCCGCCCGCCGGGCCGCGAAGCCTATCCCGGCGACGTATTTTATTTGCACTCGCGCCTGCTCGAGCGCGCCGCCAAAATGAGTGACGAACAGGGCGCGGGTTCGCTCACCGCATTGCCCGTCATTGAAATTCTGGAAGGCGATGTATCGACCTTTGTGCCCACCAATGTGATATCGATCACCGATGGGCAGATCCTGCTCAAACCCGAATTGTTCTACGCGGGTATCCGCCCTGCCATGGACGTGGGCGCGTCCGTATCGCGCGTGGGCAGTTCGGCACAGACGAGCGCGATGAAAGCCGTTGCCAGAACCATCAAAGCCGACATCTCGCGCTACAACGAAGTCAAAGCCTTTGCGATGTTCGGCACAGAGGGCCTGGATGCCTCAACTCAAAATTTGTTGAACCACGGCGAAAAACTAATCGAAATCCTCAAACAAGACCAGTATTCGCCGATGTCACTGGAAGAACTCACCGTGGCACTTTTTGCCGCCAACCTGGTCGATGATCTGCCCACCGAAGACGTGCGGCGCTTCGAGCGAGAATTGCTGGCGCACATAGGCCACAGTGAGTTGATGGAAGAAATCCGCGAAAGCGAAGACTTGAGCGACGAAAATGCCGAAAAGCTCACAGAGATAATTGAGAACTTCAAACGCGGCTTCCGCGTTTCGGTATAAGAGAACAAAGGACCGGATGTGGCAACCTTAAGACAACTGAGAACGCGCGTTGCAAGCATCACCAATATCCAGAGCGTGACCAACGCCATGCAACTCGTGGCAGCGGCTCGCATGCGACGGGCACAGGAAGCCATTGCGGCTGCGCGGCCCTATGCACAGCAACTGGATCGCGTTTTACAGCGACTCAGCAACATGGAATCGCTTTCACATCCGCTGATGACAGAACGCGCAGTTGACCGCACAGCACGCATTGTGTTGACCTCTGATCGCGGTTTGTGCGGCAGTTTTAACACCAACGCCTGCCGCCACGCGTTCAATGACCTGTCCCCCGAAGATGGCATAATAGCCGTGGGGCGCAAAGGGCGCAGTTTTTTCAGAAATCGCGATCGCGAGATACTCAATGACTATGAAGATGTGTTTCGCGACCTGTCTTTTGCCTCGGCAATAACCATCGCCGAAGACGCGGTGAATCGGTTTTTATCGGGTGAAGTCGATCGCGTGATGCTCATCTACAATGCCTTTGTCTCAGTCGCACAACAACAGCCCGTATCGGAACAATTGTTGCCCATTGCACCCCGCGAAGGCGAAGCAGCAGGTGTTTATTTATTCGAACCATCGCCGGAAGTGTTGTTGGAGACACTCGTCCCGCGCCATGTGAACTTTCAGGTATGGCGCGCTCTGTTAGAATCCAACGCCGGTGAGCAGGCCGCGCGAATGCGCGCAATGGACAATGCGACCAAAAACGCGGGTGACGTAATCGAAGAACTGACCCGCGAAATGAACAAAGAACGTCAGTCGTCAATTACACTGGAACTGATGGATATTATCGGCGGCGCCGAAGCCGTTGCCCAGTAGTGGAGAGGCCAATTATGAACCAGGGTATGATCAAAGAAATCGTGGGCGTTGTCATCGATGTGGCATTTGAAGGCGACCTGCCCCCCATATACAACGCGTTAGAAGTCGAAAATACCGATCCCCGGCTGGTGCTCGAAGTGCAGCAACACCTGGGCGAAAATATGGTGCGCTGTGTCGCCATGGATTCCACAGACGGACTGGTGCGCGGCACCGCAGTAGTGGATACGGGCGGACCAATCACAGTGCCCGTAGGTGAAAATGTTCTGGGACGTCTGTTCAACGTCATTGGCGATCCCATCGACGGCAAGGGTCCAGTACCCAACGACACGCCGCGACTGCCCCTGCATCGCGATCCCCCCGAACACGAGGAACAGGTGACATCCGATCAATTGCTCGAAACCGGCATCAAAGTGATGGACCTGATCTGCCCGTTTGCCCGCGGCGGTAAATTGGGATTGTTCGGCGGAGCGGGCGTGGGCAAAACCGTGGTCTTAAAAGAACTCATCAACAACGTGGCTTCGGGACACGGCGGATATTCCGTATTTGCCGGCGTGGGTGAGCGCACCCGCGAGGGCAATGACCTGATGCTCGAAATGATCGAAGCCGACGTAATCGACAAAACCGCTATGGTCTTCGGTCAAATGAACGAACCCCCCGGCGCACGCCAGCGCGTGGCATTGACCGGATTGACAATGGCTGAGAATTTCCGCGATGAACACGGCCAGGACGTATTGCTATTTATCGACAACATCTTCCGCTTTATTCTCGCTGGCGCAGAAGTATCCGCACTGTTGGGCCGCATGCCATCAGCCGTGGGATACCAGCCGACCCTGGCAACTGAAATGGGTGGCTTGCAGGAACGCATTACCACCACACAAACGGGATCCATCACATCCGTCCAGGCCATCTACGTGCCCGCCGACGACTACACCGACCCCGGTGTGGTCACGGCATTCTCCCACCTCGACGGACGCATCGTGCTCGACCGCGCCCTCGCCGACCAGGTGCTATACCCCGCAGTGGATCCGCTGGCATCTTCATCGCGCATCCTCGACCCCCGCGTCGTGGGCGATGAACACTACGATGTGGCACAACAGGTGCAGCAGATCCTTCAGCGATACCGCGACCTGCGCGAAATCATCGCCATTCTGGGCATCGACGAGCTATCGGACGAAGACCGCATCGTCGTGGCGCGCGCACGACGCATCCAGCTATTCCTCACGCAGCCCTTTACAGTGGGTGAAGTATTCACGGGTATCCCCGGAGAATACGTGAACATAGAAGACACCGTACGCGGCTTTAAAGAACTCGTCGAAGGCGTACACGACGACCTGCCCGAACAGGCATTTTACATGGTCGGACCAATTGAGCAAGCAGTTGAAAAAGCGAAAACGCTGTAACAAAAATGGCCACTTTTCAATTAGACATCGTAACACCCGAAAAAACCGTGTACTCCGGTGAAATTGAGCATTTTCAAGCACCGGGCGTTGACGGCAGTTTTGGCGTACTGGCGCGCCACCAGCCCCTGCTGGCCGCACTGGGCATTGGACGAGTCGGCTTCCGGGAAGCAGACGGCACCGAGCGCATCCTCGCCATCAGCGGTGGCTTCGCCAATGTGTCGGGGGACGGCGCAACAATCCTCGCAGAAGCCGCTGAATTTAGCGATAAGATCGACATAGAACGCGCCCGCGCTGCGCGAGACCGGGCACAAGAGCGATTGGGCAACCGCACGCCCGATGTAGATGTAGAACGCGCACAAGCTGCACTGGGACGGGCATTTATACGCCTGCGCGTGTCAGGTGTTGAATAGTATTTTTAAAAATAGAAATAAGAAAGCACGCTCTGTTTAGAAGCGTGCTTTTTTTTCACAGGATGACTATTTTTCTGTATATAAATCCCAAACCTGTGCATTCACCGCGATTGAAAGGATAAGAATTAAACATGACTAATGCTGCGCGACGCGTACTCGTAACAGGTGCTGCGGGATTTATTGGATTTCATCTCTCCAGACGACTGCTCGAAATGGGTCATTCGGTAGTCGGATTGGACAATGTAAACGATTATTACAACACCCAACTCAAAGAAGACCGCCTATCTATTCTAAAGCGGGAAAGCGGATTCAAGTTTGTTCGCATGCACCTCGAGGACGAAGAGGGAATAGCAAACCTCTTCCGCGCAGAGAACTTTTCTCACGTCATCAACCTCGCGGGCCAGGCGGGTATGCCGTATAGCCTGAAAAATCCCCAGGCCTTCGTCAAAAGCAATGTCATGGGCTTCCTCAACATCCTGGAAGGATGTCGCCACTACGGCATCGAACACCTGGTCTATGCATCCTCCAGTTCTGTTTATGGCTTGAACACCACCACACCGGCTAACATCCACCAAAATGTCGATCATCCCCTCAGCTTGTACGCTGCGACCAAAAAAGCCGATGAACTAATGGCGCATTCGTATAGCCATCTATACGATATTCCCACGACGGGATTGCGCTTTTTCTCCGTCTATGGACCCTGGGGACGGCCGGATGGGGTTGCCTATCTGTGGACCAGAGCCATCCTGAAAAATCGACCGGTCAAAGTCTATAATCACGGGAAAATGCGTCGGAGTTTTACGTACGTCGGCGACATTGTCGAAGGCGTAGCTCGCGTCTTGTCAAATCCCGCAGTGCCAGACCTCGAATGGACGGGACAATGCCCCGACCCAAGATCGAGTTCCAGTCCCTATCGCATTTACAATATCGGCAATCCCAATGTCATAGAATTAGAGTATTTCCTTTCGCTATTAGAGGACTTGCTGGGCAAAAAAGCGATCCGAAAAGATATGCCCATAAGGCTTGGGGACTTCCCGGATAGTGCAGCAGATGTATCGGATCTCATGCGAGATGTGGGGTACAATCCCTCAATACCCATAGAAACGGGACTTGCAAATTTTGTCGCGTGGTACAGGGACTATCACAACGTGAAGTGAATCGGATAACGAAAAATGAAAAAACACGCTCTAATCTGAGCGTGCTTTTTTTTGGGAGGGTGAAGTATGCCTTTTATTTTTATTTTTTGTTCTACAAAATAAGCGTATCATGTAATGCCCCGCAATTCAAGACAAAAATGTACCTGTCCATCAAGCCAAAATCCCGAGGTAAGATAATGAACGCTCGTGACGAACCACAGAGTAACAGGCATGTCCCTGCGGGTGTAAGCAGGGATGGACACAGAGACCAAATCCTCACATCCCTTGAAGAGACGGCAAGCCATTACAAAGCGATTTTAGAAACCACCGTTGACGCGATTATCACGATTGACTGTCAGGGAATTGTACAAACATTCAATGCTGCTGCTGAGAAAATATTTGGCTACCGCGCTGAGGAAGTGATCGGAAACAAGGTCAACATGCTGATGCCCGAACCCTACCGCAGTGAACACGATGGCTATATCGGCAGATATCTCAAAACCGGCGTACCTAAAATTATCGGAACAGGACGTCAAGTGAACGGCCTGCGTAAAGATGGGACTGAGTTTCCAATGGATCTGGCTGTCAGTGAGGTACCCTTAAAAGACAAGCGATTATTTGCTGGCATTATCCGCGACGTGACAGAGCGCATACTTTTGGAGGAGCAATTGGTACAATCAACCAAACTCGCAGCCGTGGGTAGATTGATTAGCGGGATTGCACATGAGGTGAACAACCCCGTGAGCATTATCAAACTCCATATCGCCAGTGTGATGCAAAATATCGAAAGTCAAAAATTGCCAGAGGACCTGATCGAGACGCTGAAGGTCATTCAACGCCAGAACAATAAGATCGGGCAGATCATATCGGGGCTACAGGCTTTTTCTCGGCAGGGATCTTTCAGCCCTGACTGGATCAGTGTCAACCAGACCGTACATACTGCCTTGAGACTGGTTGAAAACACGCTGCAAAATCAGGACATTGTGTATCAGGCCGAATTGGAAGAGAGTTTGCCCAAAGTGTTTTTGGATCCCATACGCATTGAGCAAGTGTTGTTGAACCTGTTTAACAATGCGATTGAAGCGATGCCCGGTGGCGGTGTTTTGACCGTATCAACGACACTGGAGACAGACCAAACAGATGAAGATTGGGTGGTGGTCCGGATAAGAGATACAGGCACAGGCATTGAGGAAGAACATCTCACCCAGCTATTTGATCCTTTTTTTACAACCAAAGAAGTGGGTGAAGGAACCGGCCTGGGTCTTTCGGTCAGTTATGGTTTGATCTAGGAGCACGGAGGCCGGATTGAGGTAAGCAGTCAAAGAGGTAAAGGTACCGAGTTCCAGATTTATCTTCCCATAACAGAGTAAGAGATATGCAAAAAGAGAAAATCCTCGTAATAGATGACGAGCCGGATATGTTGCGCGGTTGCCAGAAGTTTCTGGAGGCAGCGGGATATGCTGTTGTCATAGCAGAATCGGGTGAGGATGGTCTCGAATTGTTCGAGACAGAAAACCCCGACCTGACCATTGTGGATTTGAAAATGCCCAAAATAGACGGCATGGCTGTGCTTCAAAGCATTATGGCACGCGATCAAGAGGCTATTGTGATCGTCTTTACCGGGTATGGAACCATTGAAAGTGCAGTGAAAGCGATCAGAGCAGGCGCGTTCGACTTTGTTCAGAAGCCGTTTGAGACAGATGCATTTTTAATCGTCATAGAACGGGCATTGAAACTGCGGCGTGTGAAGATGGAGAACAGAGCACTGAAGCAAATGCTGGACACGCGGTTTCGATTCGAAAACATCATCGGGAATAGTGAAGCGATCACTCAGGTCTTTGATTTGATACGAAAAATCAGTAATACATCTGCCAATATCCTGATCACAGGAGAGAGCGGAACGGGAAAAGAACTGGTGGCGCAGTGTATTCATGCAAATAGCAATCGGAGCCATAAGCCGTTTGTACCTCTCAACTGCGGGGGCCTACCAGAGAATCTGGTTGAAAGCGAGCTATTTGGTCATACGAAGGGGGCATTCACAGATGCGAAACAGAACCGCGTCGGGTTAATCGAACACGCCAGAGGTGGGACATTTTTCCTCGATGAAATCGGGGAATTGCCCATGCCCCTTCAGGTGAAATTCTTGCGCGTTTTGGAAGATCACAAAATTCGCAGGCTGGGAAGCAATGAGGAGATAGAAATCGACATCCGTCTCATCTCAGCGACCAATCAGCATATTGAAGCGTTGATTAAAGAAGGCAAGTTCCGAGAAGATTTATTTTATCGAATCAACACATTTGAGATTCACTTGCCACCTCTCAGGGAACGGCAGGGAGATATTCAACTTCTTGCTCATCACTTTTTGAACTACTTTGCTGAGACCTCTGAAAAAGCGGCTCAAGGTATTTCCACTGAGGCGATGGATGTATTGTGCGAATATAATTGGCCGGGCAATGTGCGAGAATTGATGCATGTGATGGAGCGGGCTGTCGCCCTGTCAGATGCAGATACAATAAAGCTCGAGGATTTACCTGAAAATTTGGTCACACAGACCGCAGATAACATTGTTTCCGTGCAGACCGATTTGCCTTTTCAGGAAGCCAAAGACGCTGTGATTGAGAAATTTGAGCAAACTTTTATTGATCGTCTCCTCAAAGCGCACAACGGCAATGTATCCCGTGCAGCCAGACAGAATGGAATGAATCGGCACAGGCTGCAACGGTTAATCTCCAAATATGCAATAGATGTATCTACTTACAGATAGCGGTCAACTCCTACCCAACCAGCCTTCAATCTTCAGTAGTCATTCCCTAATTTCACATATCCATTCCCAATCTCCCGTATCCAGCCTCTCGCTTTTTAGCGGTCATGGTTGGTCAACGGACAGCCACAAGTGCTACATGAATGTTCCAAAAGTGTAACATAAATGTTGCACGCAATTCCTTTTGCTCTTATAGCACTTAAAACATAAGAATTTTATCTTTTTGTTTTTCAAGCACTTGATCGTTTTCAAGTGCTTTTTTTTTGCGTTAGATAATTTATGGCACGCATCTTGCTCTATAAAACGTGCAGAGACAATAACAACAATCAGATTTTACTGAGGTGACTGATGACTGCTCAAACACAAATACAAAAACGCGATCATGTGGCCTATCTCGCCTTGCTCTATACCATCGCCGAAGATGGAGCACACCTGTTGTTCAATGGTTTTAAGGCATCTTTTCTTGCTTTCTCAAGCGACGAGATCGAAGAGGTGCAACATCTCTTGACCGATGGATTTGATGAAGCAACAGAGCAAAAAACAGAAATATGTGGAGCCTTGATAGATCAAGGTTTTCTCATTGAAGCAGATACAGATGAAATAGAACTCATCAAAATGGGACATTATTCGGCGCGTTATAGAACAGATATTCTCCCATTGACCATTTTGCCAACGCTAAAATGCAATTTCCGATGCGTTTATTGCTACGAATCATTTCCCAATGCGACGATGGATGATGAAGCTGAGGATCGTCTGATAAAATATGTTGCCAATCGCATTCATCGCGTTAAATCGATCCCGATTAGCTGGTTTGGCGGCGAACCCCTCACCCAATTTGATCGCATGTATCGCGTGACGCGGCGGATTCAAAATCTGATCAAGGAATCAGGTAGGGATATCAAACAAACGACCAGTTTTACCTCCAATTGTTATTTGTTAACGCCAGAAAAATACGACAAGCTCAAAGAGATGAATGTTACCAGTTTTCAAGTCACAATAGATGGTACAGAAGAATCCCATGATCAGTTGCGTGTTTTGGCTAATGGAGGACCAACCTACGAGAGAATTGTCTCAAATCTTATTGCGTTTTCCGAATCTGATTTGGCCCCTCACGTTAGAATCACGATGAGGATGAACTGCAATAAAACAATGATAGAAAGCGTCACCAAATTTTTAAATGAATTTCCAGAAAGTCTGAAAAAGATCACAAATGTTTATTTTCGGGATATTTGGCTCGTAGAGGACCGGGGCGTGTGGAAAGAAAAAGGAATGGGTAAAGATCCAAAACTTACAGCAGAAGCTACGACAGAGTTACATCGTCGGGCAAGTGTGGAACGAGATATCTCAAGTGGCGATTTGACCCTGTTAAACCGGAGTATGCCCTGTGTTGCTGCTGACAACAAAAATCTGATTATAGGGCCAGATGCAGAGATTTACAAGTGTACGCTGGAATTGGACCCTGGAGATCATGTGGGCAGATTAAATGAGGACGGAGAACCTGAATTTGATACCAACAAATACATGAGATGGGCCGGACATGATATTTTTAAGGACAAGGAATGTCTGGATTGTAAGAATTTGCCTACCTGTATGGGAGGATGTTTTAGATACCGACCTCAGTCTAAAGTATGCACTATGGATACTGATATAGCAGGCGCAATGAAAAACAAATACAATGCATACATAAAAAATGCTGATTGTAACGTTTTGCAGTGATAAAATAACATTCTGTCTTTTAACGATTTATATTTTTTTCCATCAATTTAACATGGGATATGAGCCCAATATATATGCGCTTTGACATTATAGTCAGAAAAAATGAAATGGTTGTTGCATAATTAAAGGCTCTAAAGGGAAGATCATGTTCAAAAATTACTTTGTCGTTGCGATTCGTTATTTGATGCGGCACAAACTCTACACCTTTATCAATCTGTTTGGCCTTGGGCTGGGGCTTGCCTGTTGTCTCATGATGGCTTTGTTTGTCAAACACGAATGGGCTTATGACCGGTTTCACGAAAACGAAGGAGAATTATTTCGCGTGGTGAAGCAACGGTTTCTCCCAAATGGCGAAGCAGACGCCTTCGACTTATTTGATACGTTGTATCCGCCCTGGGTTGTCAATGAGTTGCAAGACGAAATTCCGGGTGTAATACACACCAGTCGGTTTATGAAAGCTACGGGAAGGATTAATGTTAAAGAAAAAACATTTTGGAGACAGGTCGGATTTGTGAGCACTGATTTCTTCAAGATGTTCACCTTCCGATTTCTGGTGGGTGATCCAACAACAGCTCTCGCACGTCCCGATGGCGTAGTGCTGACCGAAAGCCTTGCGCGACAGATTTTCGGTGATGTCAACGAGAATTACAGCCATGTTCTGGGACAATCCCTGACACTCCAGAAAAAGCCTTTTGTGGTGACAGGTGTTATGGCGGATGTGCCCAAAACATCGAGTCTTCAGTTTCAAGCATTGGTCTTGGCTGAAGGCACTGAAAGCGTTGCTGGTTTTAGCGGTTTAGCGACATCTGGAGAGGATAGATATGGATCTCTCTACATGCAAATAGGCAAAGGACAATTGCCCGGCATGCTTGAAAAGCTCAATCATTGGGACGGAAAAAGCAGATTGCGAGATGATGACTTTCGACTCCTATTGCAGCCCTTGAAAGATGTGTACTGGAATGATGAGCTTCCCAATAAATACGAATCCAAAGGTAGCCTGACAGGGGTTTATATCATCTGGGGAATTGCCTGGATTGTATTGCTGATTGCGTGTAGCAACTTTGTTACACTCTCTGTAGCCGGGGCATCGGGAAGAATCATAGAAGTGGGGTTGCGGAAAGTATTGGGTGCTAATCAAGGCCAGATTATGCGCCAGTTCTGGAGCGAAGCTCTCTTGTTGAGTTTTATGGGGTTATTGTTGGGCATTGCACTTGCCGAAGTGTTTTTGCCTGTCTTCAATGGGTTTGTCCAGCGCAACTTACAAATTGTCTATTTTGAGGATGTCGCATTCCTGCTCTTATTATTGGGCACTTTGTTTGTTGTAGGGCTTGTCGCTGGCAGTTATCCAGCCCTGGTGCTGTCCCGGTTACAGCCGACGGCAGTCTTGCAGAGAGGAGGCAAAATTAAAAGCCAAAATCGTTTAACCCGCATGTTGATCGTTTTGCAATATACAGCGTCTATTGTCCTCATCATCGGTACAGGTGTTATCGTCCAGCAGCAAGATTATCTGCAAAACAAAGACCTGGGGTATAACGAAGAACAAATCCTCATCGTTGACGGGCCTGGAAATTGGGAAATGATTCAACGGTATAAACAGGAAATTTTACGGAATTCCCGTATCGCAGGTGTCACCATAAGTGATCGCACTTTTACCAATGGCTGGTCTTCAAGGGGTTGCCATTTGCCAAATGGCTCGACATTTATGGTACGCATTATTGGGGTGGATGTCGATTACCTCTCCACATTAGAAATCTTTCTGCTCGAAGGCCGCAATTTTTCCGAAGACCGTCCTCAAGACCGCAATCAAGCCATTCTCATCAACGAAGTATTGGCAAAGCGGTTAGAGACACATGGTATCTCGGTGGGGCAAATACTAAACATTGAGGGCGCGAACCTGACAGATCCCGTGATCATCGGTGTGATGCGTGATTTCCACACTGATTCTCTGTACGAACCCATTCAACCTGCGGTCTTGCAGATGCGCCAATTCAATAGTTCGCCAGCGTTTTTGGTTCGCATCTATACCGATAAAATACCCGAAACCATAGCTATGCTGAAAGAAACCTGGGAAGCCGTTGTGCCTGATGTGCGTTTTCGATTTTCATTTCTCGATAAAAATCTGCACCAACAATATCACAAAGAAGAAAGATGGCGTGAGATAGTTAGCTATTCAGCTTTGTTTTCTATCATCATATCGTGTTTGGGCTTGTTCGGGTTGGCGTCACTGGCGGTTGCTCGGCGAACGAAGGAGATCGGCATTCGCAAAGTGTTGGGTGCTTCAGAGGGGACTTTGGTCTGGTTGCTATCCAAAGAATTTGCCAAATTGCTTTTGGTCGCCAATGTAATTGCCTGGCCTGTGGCCTACTGGTTCATGGACGAGTGGTTGACCACCACTTTTGTCTATCACATAGATCTGGGCCTGGGCGTTTTTATTTTTGTTAGTTTCTTAACATTTTTCTTTGCACAGGTGACAATTTTGGGACACATATTCAAAGTGATTCGCCGCAATCCTGTGGATGCACTCAGGTATGAGTGATTGGCGGTTAAAGTGTACACCACTTCAGATTAGGAGACGAAAATGAAAATTTGCATGGTTACTTTTCAATATCCTCCCTTGGTGAATGGTGGCGTTGCAAGTGCGGTTCATCGAATTGCACGGAATTTGGCAAAGGCGGGAGAAGTCGTTCATGTTGTTTCACCTGGTTCCTTAAGTGTAGATACACCCATCAGTGCCGTTGAGGAGGAAGATGTAGTTATCCATAGAACATTTCCGAGTTTGGGCAATCATTTTGCTGATCCAGCACAAGTGAGAATTGTGGGCGAATATATCGTTGATTTGCATAATCAAGTTGGTTTTGACCTTTTGCATGGGGTTTTTTTGATTCCCGCCGGGTTTCTGGCAACCATTGTATCAAAACAGATCAACCGACCTGCCGTGGTCAGTATTCGCGGTAGTGATATAGAGTTGATGCGTCATACACCAGCTTTGTTTGGTTCTTTGCGCTGGACGCTTGAAAATGCTGCTTTAACCACGTCTGTTAATTCTATGCTTTTAGAAAAAGCAACACAAATTGCGAAAATTCCAGAGAAACGCGTTATTCTCAATGCTTTTGATCCATCAATCTTTGACCAAAGATCCATTGACGAAATTATAACGGACCTTCAAAAACGCAAGAATGCAACAGGTATGAGGCTAAGAAATGTGATACGCCAGAACCGCGCGAAGTTAAAAGGACGAAAATCAAGGGGTGCCGGGTTAAAGGGTGTAACGCCTCAGTGGACTTGACCCGTTTTAGTGGACAGATGTCTATCTGACAGGTGGGTGGGGCGACAAACTCACACCCGCTATGTCTAAAACTGCAATGATAGAGATACAACACTGGTGATACGTAAAAATAGGGAACAAGCGGATCCCTGAACTCAAGGGAGGAGATATGAGATACTTTATGGGTATTCTGATATTTGCGGTCCTGTCCTATCCCGCCTCGATTCTTGGGCAACCGACACTCTCTGTTAGGGAGGGCCTGAATCTGGCAACCCTGAGCGGAGAGATAATGGATGGGCGTCCAGTGAATGCACGCACCACCCTCAAGATGGGTGTTTCCGGGACTTTTCCAGTACGGGGCAGATTTGGCTTTCAACTCAATGGTGACTATGTGCAAAAGGGCGCTCATGACTCCTTATACGATTTCATCATAGAAGTTGACTATATTGAGTTTTCCGGGCTAGTCAATATCACACTTATCTCCCCCTATCATGCACCTTCTTTATTTATACTCGCAGGGCCATCAGTGGCATTCAAAGTTAGGAGCGAGGGCGAAGGTCAGTTAGCGAGAAGACACTCGAGAGACCGCTTTGAGTTCAAGACCACAGACTTTGGTATCATTGTAGGACTTGGCACGCAAATGACATTTTCTGAAGCGATGGTAATCAAGGTAGAATTGCTATACACCGAGGGCATTCAATCTATTAACAAAACCATTTTCGATGATCCCAACTATAGAATGGGAAAAACCAATAGTATTAGAAACCGAGCGCTCTCCGTCTGTGTCGGCCTCGGTTTTCCTTATGGGAGAAGAACGGGAGGTTAAAATAAAATCTGCCATGTCAACATATATTCGCAGGATCCTCGTGTTAGCAATAGCCACTGGTGTGATGGGGAGTACTGGATGGGGGCAGGAGATAAAGCCGGCTGTAACCTCATTTGTGATAGGCGGCGTAACACTCCAGGAAGATGTGAAGAATCCACCCGTACCGAGTGGGATGCAAAAGTTTGAGATTACATATAACACGCTCATAACGCGCGAGCAGGAGGAGGAGAAATTCAGGTACGGGATTGCGGGTTTGCAGATTCACTCATATCCTTTTGAGTTTACCATATCGCTTTACAATGCCACGCAAGGGACAGGTGTGGCGGTCAGTGAAGACCGCATGACATTGACAGGGATGGTTGACCTGCCCGCAGGTGCGACCTATCAGATGCTGATAAGCCGCCATGATTCAGATCCTATTGATGAGCGACAACAATACTTTTGGGGCACGGCAGAATTGCCAGATGCCATAATTTCTGGTAAGGCTACTTTGCCAGAGGGTGTTGTGCCGCTTACAATGGGAGAGGGTGGGGTTGCCCTGATTGATTCTGAACGATATTTAAAAGCTCTGGCGAGTGAACAGGACTTTGACCTGTTTGAGCTTGCCATTTTTCGCATTACAGATTTCAATGAGCATTTGGAATACAGGTTGAAGCATGTGCCTGACGGGGCTTATGCGATGATTGCGTTTCAAGAGGTGCTTGATGCGCAGGGAAACAGGAAAGATGTGGGCATTTTGAAAGGGATAAACGCCCTGACAGGCGGTGTTGATTCCACAGCACTTGTAAGGGTTGTCGATGGTCAAAGCGTAACGGATTTGCAAATCATGTTGGAGGGAGAGCCAGAAGCCATTGATTTCTCAGAAGTCCGCATTGATAGCGTCGATGCTGAAAGCCATTCATTTTCTGTCCAGGTCTCTCGTCGCCCAAATATGATCGTGGATGCGTCACAGGCTCTCATCGTCAACATCCCAAAGCATATTCAGGATATTGTCCCGGTATTTCTGTCTGGTAACTTCGATGACTTTCTCAATTTTGTTATCCCTTTTTCCGACTTGGAGAAAGGCGATATTATCTCCATTTTTGGCACATCTATTTCCGATACTGAAATGCAAGCGATACTGGTGATACGCCACAGGAAACGCTCTGATTTCAATGGCGATGGCAATGTCGATTTTACCGATTTCTTATTTTTCGCTGAGGCCTTCGGCACAAGAGACATATTTTCCGGCTACGTCGCTGAGGCTGACTTAGATGGCGATGGTCAGGTTGCGTTCCCAGACTTTTTAATCTTTGTCAGTGACTTCGAGGGGTAGAAATATTCTGAACTTACCCCTAAATTGCACAAACAAATTGCACATAAAAGCCGCCTGAACGCTTCCCGCCCGACGCCCCCAGGATCGTCCTATGTGACCTTCTCAAGAATCACAAAAATGAAAAGAGCGAGTCCTTTTTGGCTCGCTCTTTTTTAACATTAAAATACTCCGTCGTGCTGCGCGGAGCATAATTCAAGACGGCTCATTGACACCCTTTTCGATTTGGGCTATATGGACACCTTTTGCAACTACTGAGTCTTTACTGGCAATATGAGTTGCATCCTGAATGTGGTGCTTTTGTCTTCAACGCTGAGATCCGTGCGGATTTTTGGATTGGCTTTATTTTTAATTGATATATTGCAAGGGGCTGTAAATATCACCTGTCGGTGGGCTTGTTGGTTGATCTCAACGAGACCGGGAAAAATATTAATCACTGCGCGTTGATTAATCTCGCGAACACTGTCAAAGGAACCGTACTCGCTTATGACGCCCTCAGCCAGGCCACCCACTCGCCTACAGGTCTCGACAGCGGCTTTCACAGAGGAATATTGCTGATTAACAGTAAATTTGACAAACTTTTGATCATTTTCAAACCTTGCAAAAGCATCCAAAAGAAACATAGCGTTGCTAAAATCACACGGGTCTTCATAGCACCCTCGCACCTAATATTCCCTGCATCGATTCGTAATCGGCAAGCGCCTATCGCGACCGAATGCGCGGGGTGTAATCTTGATACCTGGCGGCGCCTGACGGCGTTTGTACTCGTTGATATCCACCGTGTGGATAACCCGCGTGACGAGTTCCTCGTCATAGCCCAGCGCGATAATATCTTGCAAACTCGTATCGTCCTCCACATACGCTTTGAGAATCGGATCCAGCACCGGATAAGGAGGCAAACTATCCGTATCCTTCTGATTATCGCGCAACTCAGCCGTGGGCGGTCGCTCGATAATCGAAACGGGAATAACGGGATGATCCGACAGACCATTGCGATAATGCGCCAGATCGTAAACAAGCGTCTTATAAATATCCTTAATCACCGCAAACCCACCCGCCATATCCCCATAAAGCGTGGCATAGCCCATACTCAACTCGCTCTTATTCCCCGGCGCCAACACGAGCGCGCGGAACTTATTGGCAAGCGCCATCAGCAAAGTCCCCCGAACGCGCGGCTGGATATTCTCCTCCGCAGTATCAGAAGGCAAATCGCCAAACTCATCGGCAAGAAGACCGAGATACTGGTCAAACAACTTCTGAATCGGCAACGTCAGAATGCGAATATCGAGATTCCCCGCCATCTGCAGGGCATCGTTAAACGTACCCTCTGACGAGAACTGGGTCGGCATCGTCACACACACCACATTCTCTCTCCCCAGCGCATCGTGTGCAACAGCCGTAACAAGCGCCGAGTCAATCCCCCCGGACAATCCGATAAAAACCTTCTCAAACCCATTCTTCACAACATAATCGCGCGTACCCAGAACCAGTGCATCGTAAATATTCTCGAGACGCTCATCTGGACGCGGAAAATCCGGCCTCTCAGACGGAGAAAGACAGACAGATTTGGGATTCAAATCGGGCAAATCAATCGCGACAGGCGCAGAAACATCGCGCTTCTCCTTGCGCCGACGCGAATCGTGCAGACGATTGCGAAAAACAGCCTCAACATCAACATCCGCCACCAGCAAATCTTCCTCAAACCGGGGAGACCGCGCAACAACGCGCCCTTCCTGATCGACAACCAGACTACCCCCATCAAAAATCAACTCATCCTGCCCGCCGACGAGATTGCAAAAAGCCAGAACAGCACTGTTATCCGTCGCGCGCGTAGCAATCATCTGCTCGCGCAACAACTCTTTGCCATCGTGGAAAGGAGAGGAAGAAATATTGATCAGCACCTCGGCATCGCCGGCAAGTGCTTGCTCCCGGGCGGGACCGCCGGGATACCAGATATCTTCGCAGATCGTAACCCCAAACGTGATGCCATTGAGGCGGTACACCCCTGCGGTCTTCCCAGATTGGAAGTAACGGTCTTCGTCAAAGACGCCGTAATTGGGCAGGTAAGTCTTGTGATAGACATCGATCAAGCGCCCATCGCAAGCAACCGCCGCGGCATTGTAGATATCGTCGTGACGATCCACAAAACCGAAAATCGCAGCAATACCCTGCGTCGCCCGAACGAGTTCATTCAACACATCGAGGTTGGATTGGATAAACCGGGGCTTAAAAAGCAAATCTTCGGGCGGATAGCCCGGAATCGCGAGCTCGGGAAAAGCGACAACATGCGCCCCCAGATCGCGTGCCCTGTGAACGTGGTCGAGAATTTTTTCCCGGTTGCCCGCAAGATCACCTACGGTGACATTAATTTGCGCCAAGGCAAGGCGAATCACGTTTCCGACCCTCTAATAGTTGGAATAGAAGAAGTGACGGTAATCGACAATCTCGGCATTCTCGCGCAAATCGGCAAACCAGGCAGTGAAAACCTCCTGGCGTTTTTGTGAAAGCACCTGCTGCAACAAAGCCACTTTTGCCGACTCTAAACCCGTCTTATCAACAGACTGTTTTTCATCCACGCGCAAAATATAAGCCCCGCGGTCCGTCTTGACGACCTCGCTGGTCTGACCCGTTGACAAACGAAATGCCGCACCCACAAAAGCATTGCGACTACCCACATTGGGAACAAAGCCCGTGCGCGCAAAAGCCTGCGGCGTCTGAACCGCGAGATTGAAAAACTCGGCTGCCTCCTCGAGTGATTTGCCCGTCTTGATCTGTCCCATCACCTCGGCCAGCCGACCAGCGGCAACCTCGGCCTTCTTTTTATTCTTCAAACGCGCCTCAATCTGCGGTCTAACCTCATCCAGAGGCTGGGGACCCGCCTCTCGGATCTCCCGCAAAGCGAAAACGTGAATACCCTGGTCATTTTCATAAACACTGGAAATATCCCCCGGAGAACCGCGCAGGAACTTGTTGACCAACCCCGACGTACTATTGCCCAGCAAAGGGAAAAAGCTACCAGCGGTAATAAACTCCGAGTCCTGACTCCGCAAATCTCTCTGATTGATAGCTGCGTCAAACCCGATATCCTCGGCTATCTCTGCAAACTCTTCGACAAGCACGCGCAAACTATCGAGCGTATCGCGCCCGGGGCGCACCTCGACGAGAATATGCCGCGCGTGAACCTCAAGGCTATCACCTGCGCCGCGCTGCGCCTCCACCTTAATAACATGCCAGCCAAACTGCGTTTTGACGGGATCGGATATCTCCCCCTCACTGAGCGCGAAAGCCGCATCTTCAAACGGCTTAACCATGCGTCCCCGCCCAAAAAAACCGAGATCGCCACCGCGCGGGCCACTTGGCCCATCGGAATACGCCCTGGCAAGCTCGGCAAAATCCTCACCGGCTTTGGCCTCGGCAAAAACCCGATCAATCTCGGCTTTGGCCTCGGCCTCATCGCGTGCGGTCGCTGTTTTGGAAACCGAAACAAAAGCTGCGCGTATGGCGGCATCTTCCTCGTATTCGTCCCGATGGCCTTCATAATAAGTTTGAATCTCAGCATCTGCGACCAGAGCGAGCGAGTCGGGAATGGCATTGACATCAAACCCGACATAAGACACGCGCACTTTTTCGTTGCGATCGATATACGCCTGCGCGACCTCAGCATCGGTCACTTTAACCGAACCAACAATAAGGGTCTCGAGCTTCTGCGAAAGCAGCTGGCTTCGCGCATTCTCTTCGGCAAACAAAACAAACTGCTTCATTCGGGGATCGCTATACGTACCGGGATCGTCGAGAAACTGATTGTATTTGGCGGGATCAAATGAGCCGTCAGTCTGGAAAAATTCCTGCTGTTGGATCCACTCAGCGGGTTGTGTGCGGTTGATGTGATTGACCTCAGCATCGGAAACCACAATACCGTATTTCTCAATTTGTTGCCCAAACAGGGTTTGCGTAACCACGCGCTCCCAGGTCTGAGAAATAACCTGACTGACATCTGGCTCCTGATTGCCCTGCGCCTTGGCCTGCTGAAGGTCATTTCGGATTTCGGCTTCAAATTGCTTGACAGAAATATCCTGACCATTCACAGAACCGACATTATCACCAACAGCGGCAAAACCCCGACTGCTAAAATCAGCCCCCCATTCAAACACCATAAGACCGACAAAAGCAACCGCAACAATAATCATCATCGCCTTGATAAAAGTAGCACTACGCATTTGAGCGAGCATTGGGACTTTCCTCCAGATAGGATCAGGATTAAAGGATTGTGCAAAAACACCAGTTTTGTAATCTACATGTTGGACTTTGTACTGGCAAGATTTTTTTCTAAAATACGGGCGCTTCCCTTTCTTGACGAGGCTGGACAAAAGCCCTATACTCAATGCGACAAAAATTAAAACCCAATCCCTAATGCCCAATTTTTTATGCGCCGTATATCTGCCATAACTTGTATCTTCCTATCCCTCATCACCACGGCACACGCAGAAAATTATCACTGGCCCATGGATGCCCCCCCGGCATTGACATCGACCTTTGGTGAATATCGGGGTGGGCGATTACACGCGGCCATCGACTTAAAAACCTATGGCAAAGAAGGGTATCCCGTAACAGCGATTGCCGATGGATACGTCTGGCGGGTCCGCACATCGCCCTGGGGATACGGCCGGGTGGTATATGTCCAACTCCACAACGGCAAGTTCGCGCTCTGGGCGCACTTATCCGGATTTTCCAAACACATCGAAAAATACGTCCAGCAAGAACAAGACCGCCGCGGAACATACAGCGTAAACCTGTATTTTCGCCCCGATCAAATCCCCGTCAAACGCGGAGAAGTGCTGGGCTATTCGGGCAGCACGGGCATTGGCGTACCCCATTTGCATTTTGAAATACGCGACGCGAAACACCGCCCCATCAATCCCCTGCTCCATGGATTTGACATCAAAGACACGATACCCCCAACCATACAGGCGATCGGCCTCGCGCCCTTAAACGCAGACGCACGGGTCAAAGGCAGACACAAACCCGTGTCATATCGCCTCGCCTATCGAAAAAAAGAAAAGATCTTCACACATCCCGACACCATAACAGTCTGGGGTCTCATTGGTATTGGCCTGAAAACATTTGACCGCGCAAATGACTCTCAGCTAACAAATCGATTGGCCCCTTATCGCATGCGACTCCTCATAAATGGCGAAGAGATATTTCAAAAAACCTGTGGCCTATTTGGATACGACGTAACGCGCCACGGAGAACTCGCCTATGACTTTTACATGAGCCGTCGCGGCCTGGGGCGATTTCACAGTATGTATCGCAAACCGGGCAATCGCCTGCCTTTCTACGGCGATCACAAAGTGGGCGCAGGCGTATTATTTGCGGGCACAAAAACCGATGGCATCGGGCATGAACTCTCCCCGGGCGTACATCGCCTGCAAATTATAGCCGAAGACGTAAAGGGAAACCACGCAAAAGCGGTCTTATTTCTGCGGGTACAGAACGCGGATAGAATATTTCCCAAAAAAAATTCACCACAGCAAAGCAGATCCCCAAAAATAACCAGCAAAATATCGTATTTCCCCACCTTTGCAGTTATCGACATCGCAACAAATCAGACACTGATAGAAAAGCCAACCGTGCGAGCACAACTCGCCAAACAATGGACGCGATCCCTCGCGGTTCAACAAACAGGTTTGAAAACATATCAAATTGTCATACCATTTGATGAAAAACACGCCGACGACATCGATGTACAAATTGAAACAACCGGACAAACGCAGAAACTGCGAATCATCCAGCAAACCGTCACACAAGACGGCGGAGAAATGCGCTCGGATGACGGATTGGTGCGGGTGAGATTTGAGAAAGCGGGCGTTTACGAAACCCTGTATGGACGCATCGTGTCCGAAAGCCAGATAAAGGACAAACGCATGGTGGGAACCGCGTTTCGGATCATGCCCGGAGATGTCGCAATCAAAGGGGCGGAAATAGCGTTTATCTATCCTCCCGATCATCCCAATATAGACAAACTCGGCATTTATAAATGGAACGGAAGAAACTCCTGGACCTTTGTCGATAAGGGCCGCGACGCAAGTACTATAACGGGAAACGTGCGAAATTTTGGCGTATTTGCATTACTCGCCGACACTGTACCCCCCAGAATTTCCGGAGTGACCCCTGCCAACGGCACAGTACTCGCAGACCGTCAACCCAGAGTTGCAGCTTCTGTATGGGATGCATCTTCGGGTATTTGGCGAGAAGAGGATATGGTGATGCGTATCGACGGCAACGCGCTAATTGTGGAATACGACCCGGAAGAAAATCGCATCTTTGCCAAACCGCGAAAACCCCTGCCCCCCGGATCGCACAAACTGGAAGTCGTCGTACGCGACATCTGTGGCAATGAATCGCGGCGCACCACGGCATTCAGGGTACAATAGCCATGATGATCCCCCTCAAAGACGAACACCCCTCGGGAAGCGTGCCCATATTGATGATCGGCATTTTGCTGACCAATGTGGGCATCTATGTGTACGCGTGGTTATTGGGCGACATCGGATTTCATGTATTCACCGCGCGATATGGGGCAATCCCCTTTGAAATAATGCAAAGCACCGACGCAATCTCTCCCACACCCATCCCACTATATCTCACGCTATTATCGTCGATGTTTATGCACGGCGGCATATTACATCTGGGCGGCAACATGCTGTATTTGTGGATATTTGGGAACAATATAGAAGCCGCACTGGGGCATGCGCGGTTCTTGTTCTTCTATCTATTTTGCGGCGTGATCGCAACACTATCACATGTGATATCCGAACCGGAATCCACCATACCAATGGTGGGCGCCAGCGGCGCAATAGCGGGAATATTGGGAGGCTATCTGGCGGCATTTCCCGGCGCGCGGATTCTGGTACTCGTATTTTATTTCATCCTTCGCATACCAGCACTAATCGTACTCGGTGGATGGTTTGTCATTCAATTGCTCAACGCCTCAAATGCCAGCAGCGCAAGCGACGTCGCGTGGTTCGCCCACATAGCCGGATTTGTCGTGGGCTATGTGCTCATGCGCCAATGGAAGAACAAAATCCCGGTCAAAAGAATATATGAGCAGTGGGAGATTGAAAGCGAATCAGGATGATCGGGATATTTCTCAGGAAAAAAAAAAGAGGCGTGCTCTTTTTTGAGACACGCCACTCGTCGTAATATTTGGATTCAATTGTCGTATCAGTGATACGACAATCTCGGATTGCCAAACGCTTCAATCAATTGTCTCTACACTGTGGAGACAATAGTTGCGACAATGTAGCAACTATTTCTCCGGAATCACTCATCCAGCCCTGCCTCTTGCAGAGCACCCAGCAAATAGGGCACCCCAAAAAACAGCAAACTCAAATACATAGGACTCAGCCCCACGGCACCGCGTTTTTTGGGATCGTCGCTCCAATCCTGCGACCGGGCCAACCGGGCCAGCAGATGCCGTCCCACCTCCAAATATCCCTGTTCACCCGTCAGTCGGTACGCATAGCCCAAATGGCGACACAGCACCCCGCCGTAGCGCTGTTTCCACGCCATCTCGGCATCGAAAACTTCGGGACCGCCACAAAACCAATCCACCGCGCGCCGGTAGCACTGGGCCACATCGTCCCGTCCGGTCAACCGGTGCAACAACTCGAGTCCAACCATTAAATAATGCGTCTGGTAGCCCTTTTGCTCGGCATAGGGCAACACCTGCGTACCGCCAGCAGAAGAACCGCCCAGCGCACGGCGCTCAGCCGGGGTAAAAGGCGCGGCAGTGCCCATCTCCACAGACAGGGTCGTACCTTCGGTCGCCATGCTGTAGGGACCCTGGTCGGGCAACCGGTCAGGAGTAGAAACCTGGAAGCGCTTATGCCAACTGCCATCGTCGTTTTGGCCTCGGGCAATAACCTCAAAAACTTCTTCGGCACGCTGTTTGAAACGCGCCTCGCCCGTTAATTCCCACAAGTACAGGAGACCGCGCAAGGCATTGGCAATACTGCGCAGACTAAAGGAAAAACGGGGATCTTCGCTCCAGCGGTAACGCAGAAAAAACTCCCCAGCTTCCCCGAGCACCTCCAGCGTCCGCAGATCGCCCGTCAAATAGTAGTAATCGATCCAATTATCGATAAAGGTATGCGACGCACAAGGCTCGTCGCCAAAATGGTCAATACTGTGGCGGAAACAGCCACCCACCATATAGGGTCTGAGGGGATGGTAGTGGCAGGTATCGACATCCATCGAATGTCGGGTCATAGCCTCGCCCAGGCGGAACCAGCGCCCATCACCGCTGCGGGCGTACTGGATCCACACCCCGTGGCGCGGATCCCACTCGCTGTTGCACCAGCCCCAGCGCCCGCGAAAACGCCAGTCACCGGTCGATTCCTCCCAGGCCACCAGCACATCGCCCCAGTCAAAAAAACCGTACCAGCGATTGACCTCAATGCTACGTGCCATCCAGTCGAGAAAGCCATCGAGCATCCGCTCGGACCGCGGAAAAACGGCTGAATTGAGCGGAGCAAAACCGCCTGTGACCTCGCAGTGCGCCATCCACAGAGGATCGACCGCCACCTGCGGCCAATTGAGTAACGCCTGCAACCGCGCCTCTTCACCACTTGCACTGCGAAAATAATCGATGAAAAACTCCGACGTCTTGGCCGTCCCCAGGCCATCGCTGTACACCCCTTCCCCCTCGTGCCATGCCACGTCCTCGGCATAGCGCCTGAAATCCAACCGCCCGCCATCGGGATCTTTCCACAAAAACACATCAATGCCACCCCCATCTACGCCCAGAGCCTTGGGGTACTCCTCGACAATATGGCGCAAAGCCACCCCGACCCCGGCCTCCTCGCCCGCCAGCACCGCCCAGCCGCCAGCCCGTTCGCCCTCTGCCACCACCTCCGAGCGCCCACCGCGCCGCCGCGCCAGGCGAAAATGGCGATCCTGGCGCTGAGCCAGCAGCAGACCCTCATCCGCGTCCAAAACGCCGGTCATGGGTCGATTCCCTCCCACCTGGTAGCACCGTTTTCCATCCCCATCCAATGGGATCCGCACGGCCAGTTCTCGCAATTCGGTCTGCCCCGGGTCGCAGGCCACCACGATCGTGTGCAACACCCGCAAAAAGGTGTGCCCGGCAAAAGCATAGATCCGCGTCACCAGACGGAAGGGCTGGTACCCGCCATAATGGTGCATAGGAGCCTCGGCCTGTAGGGCACCCTCGCAGCGAATCACCGCCCGCAAGGGACCGGCTTCCTCCACCTCAACGCGGTACGCCTCATCCCCCAGCGACGCCCGGCATACCCCGCCCATACCGTATATCCGCCGCTGGGTCTCCCTCCCCTCAAAAGCCTCGCAAATATCCGCCCAGCTATCGCCCCCCTGAGACGCCACGGCGACCTCCTCGACAAAATCGCCCGCTTCCTGCCGCCCCAACCCCACCGCTTGCACCAGGCCGTAGCACTGCTTGCTCACCGCAAAGCGCAAGGGACCGGTACTCACCACCAAACACGCATCATCCTCGCTTATTTGCAGCCGAACCGCCGGAGGCGCATCGCGCCTCTCGCCACCGCAGCACAGGTAGTAAACCGCCTGTCCAGCCGCGGGCACATCGGCCTGAAAATCGACCAGAACCCACTTGATACTGCCGTCGGGCCACCGGCTCATGGGACGGCTCTGCAGGGACACGCCCTGGCCCTGAGCATCCGCCAACCACAAAGCCTCCGGCTCAGCCGCAACACCTCGCGGCAGGGGCACACCCCGGGTCACCGGCCAGGCTCTGCGCTCAAAACCGACTTCTTCTTGCACCGTCAAAGCGATGCGTTGCATGTCTCTCAAACCTCCTCAATATGGCATCACAGATTTCATACTATCTGTTTCTTCGGGTACGATTCCGGATTTCCATCTGTCTATAAGCCTGCGTATATCTTCGGGATTTTCAAGCCGCGGACCAAGGCGGAGCAGATTCTCAAGCGAAGAGACAGCACGGGTTATATCACCCGACTCGTAAAAATAGAGAGCCAGAGCGCGATAATGTTCGCCAACAAATTGCCATGTCTCCGGAAAATCGAGCGCGTAGGGAGGCACGCGTTTTTCGACCTCCACGAGAACATCATAAGCCTCTTCGTGCATACCCATTCGAATGTACGCGCGGACAAGGCCATCAAAAAGAATCAAATAATTGCCGAGCAGGCGACGCGCAACCGGGTCTTTGTGAACCGTACTATCCGCAACGCCGGTGTACCGATAGACCTCGAGCAAATTGCGCCTGATCTTTTCTTCTTCAAACTGCTCGTATCCCCGGGTCCTGACCAGCTTATACGCCATACCCTCCATAGACAAATAGGGCTTCAAACCCGCCATATTGATATCGGGCACAGTCACGGCAAAATAAATGGGCCGCTTTTCCCAGTTGTCTCTCACAACGCGCCATATCATCAAAGTATGGGGTTCCAGAACGGGCACCGTCTCTCTGCCTCTGCCCGTGGGATACCCGACGATGGGAAGATCCCCCGCCTCGAGTTTAAGACCTGCTATTTCCACGCTTCTGTCGTAATCCCAGGGGAGTGCCCCAAGCCAATCTTCAATCTCATCATCCTCGAGACCCACTTCAACACCGAGCCTCTTCAATTGTTTAATATACCACGAGGTCTTAATCAGACTGAGATTGACAATTTGAATATCCGTTCGCACGCCCTCAACGCCCTGCAAAAACCACAGAGGATACGTATCGTTATCCCCATTGGTAAACAAAATGGCATTCGGCTCACAGGTTGCCATAATATTATACGCATAATCATAGGGCACAAAATCACCCGTGCGATCGTGCGCGTGATAATTCTTGACCAGAATACCCGATGGCACCAGAAGCATGAGAGCCGCCGCCAGAATCGCCAGCGACTTGTTTTGCATCCAGGCAATAACACCCGCTGCACCAATACCCATCCATATACCGAAAAATGTATAAGCCCCCACAAAAATATATTCGCGCTCGCGGGGTTCTGGATCGGGCATATTGAGATAGAGCACGAGACCCATGCCCATCAGGGCAAACATGGCAAAAAGGGAAGCAAAGCGTTTCCAATCCTTACGCAGATGATACACGGCACCGCCAATACCGAGCGCGAGTGTGATCAGAGAATATTGAATGATCTGATATCGGCTCATATAAACATCTACGGCGCGGCGAAAAGATGCGGAAATACCATCAAAAAAAGGAAACTGCTGAAGAAAATATTTGACGTGAATATTAAACTGAAAAGCCCAGGGTTCGGCGCGGCGAGGAAAAACAAGATGCGTACCGTATTGCTGACGCCCCATAAATGCTTTGAAATTTTCCCAGGTCTCGGGATCGTTCATATCGATCATGGGATTGAGACCCGACCGAATAAAAAGGGCGAAGTACGTGGAAAAACCCAGCGCACCGATAACAATTCCCAAAAGCCAGAATTGGGGATTGCGCCACGCAGGTCTCAAAATGAGCAACCCGATGATAATAGCACCCGTCAGAAGTGCAGCAACCGAGAGGGGAAAAACAATCGACAAAAACGGATAGAGAGTCAGCCCCACGACCACGAGCACCTGATGCTGGAGTGGCCGATCTTCCATCAAATCGGTAAAAAGCAGAATGAGAATACCGGGAATGGTGAGCAAGCACTGGAGATGTACACCTGCGCCGAGTCCAAAAAGATAGGCAATGAACAACAAGAGACGATCGCTATTGTGGTCTTTGTGCGCGTCATCCCAGCGCAGAGCCACCCACACCGCCAGCATAGTAATACACATCGACAGACCATAAACCTCGGCTTCGATGGCATTATTCCAAAAAGAAAAAGAAAAAGCCGTGCTAAGAGAAGCAACCACACCACCGACAAGGATAGCGACTTGTTGGATGGTATTTTCGCGGTCCAACCATGTGGAGAGCAAACGAACAGTACACAAATAGATGAGAACAACTGTGGCAATGCCAGCAGCAGCCGACAGGAGATTCACGCGAAAAGCGATTTCTCCAAAAGGCAACATGGAAAAGATACGCCCCAGCAAAGTATAGAACGGCGCGCCGGGGGGATGGGGAATGCCAAGAGTATAAGCAGTGGTAATAAACTCGCCACAGTCCCAAAATGCAACAGTAGGTGCCAATGTCGAGAGATAAATAACAGTCGTGACAAAAAATACCAGACCAGCGACGATCTTGTTGCGCTGTCCAAATTCGTTCATAGGGTTTCTACTCGCAAGTATGGGTTCTCACTCCGGAAGGTCTTCGGGGCGCTCAATTTCAATATCGACAAATGTGCCATCAACCCGGGCCATAACATAAAAAACCTCATTGCCCCGCAAAACCCATACTGAGCTACCTGTGCCGTGCATAAGAACGGGTTCAGAGGGACCATAGGTATTGGGAGGCAAGTCTTCGGGTCCATAAATCTGCACGCTTCCATACGTGGGATCCCATTTCAAAAAAAAGAGACTATCGGCCTTCAAAACCCAGGCTCTGGACCCACCACCAGCCATCATAACCGGTTCCGATCCATCTGAATCCGGAAGTTCTTCAGGACGCTCGACCTCCAGCGTGACAAATGTGCCCTCGCGCTTAGCAGTGGCAAAATAGACATCGTCGCCCCGCAGTATCCAGGCGAAATCGCCCGTACTCTGCATGAGCAAGACTTCTTTGACCTCCTCGCCACCGATCTCTCGGGGACCATAAATCTGCGCTTGTTCAAATTTCCTATCCCATTTGAGATAGTAAAGCTTATTCCCTTTCAAAATCCAGGATGTCACCCCGCTACCGCCTATCATAGCGGGTTCTGACTCTTCTTCATCCTGGGCAAAAACAAGCGCGGGTTTAGAAAGTGGTAAGCTTGTGCAAGCAGTGGAAAGTAAAAACAGAGCATAGATAAAACGTCGATTAAACATTTGCGATTCTCCGGTTGAGATAAAAAAATTTTTAGAAGGACAAATGTATGGGTTATGGAAGAATCCGTCAAGAAAGTAGCGGTCAGTCAACCAGTCCCTTTCTTCATATTTCGCTGAACAGCTCAAATTATTCGCTATCTCCTGTAACTATACACGCGAGCAAAGTAAACGTTCTAAAAAAATAGGCCACAGCGGGCGAACCCGTTTGTGGCCTATTTGAATAGCAATCCGTATTAATGCAAATAAGATTTTAGCGGACGGCTGCGCGAGGTATGGCGCAATCGCCGAAGTGCTTTCTCTTTAATCTGACGCACGCGCTCTCGAGTCAATCCAAAACGTTCGCCAATCTCCTCGAGGGTAAGAGGCTGTTCGCGATTGATGCCAAAATAAAGTGTAATAACTTCGGCTTCACGGGGGGTGAGGGTAGCGAGGGCTTTTTCTATTTCTCGTCTGAGTGCATCATCGAGAAGGGGGTCGTCGGGAGGGGGTTGCATGCCGTCTTCGAGCACATCGAGCAGATTATTGTCTTCGCCATCTTTAAATGGCGCATCCAGTGAAAGATGCCGGCTCGAAATTTTGAGCGTATCGCGCACTTCAAAATCATTCATGCCGAGTTCATCGGCAATTTCACCCGGACTGGGTTCGCGCCCGTACTCCTGTTCGAGACCGCTCGACGCCTTGCCAATTTTGTGGAGCGCGCCAACCCGATTCAGCGGCAGGCGAACAATGCGAGATTGCTCGGCCAGAGCCTGTAAAATCGCCTGTCGGATCCACCACACGGCATAAGAAATAAATTTAAAACCCTTAGTTTCATCAAAACGTTTGGCAGCTTTGATGAGTCCGAGATTTCCTTCATTTATCAGGTCGCCCATCGAAAGGCCCTGATTCTGATATTGTTTGGCGACACTTACCACAAATCTCAGGTTGGCTGTGGTCAACTCTTCCAGGGCACCTTGATCGCCCTTCTTTATCCGTTTGGCCAGCACGACTTCCTGATCTGCTGTAAGCAACGCAACTTCGCCAATTTCCTGCAAATACTGATCCAGTGATTCATCTTCGCGAGCATAAGGTCTTTTAGATAGTCTTGGCACTTCGTCAACCTCTCCTTCTTTGCACAGGGGATTTGCGCAGGTAAATAACACCTGCAAGGATAAAGGACAAAGGTCTGTGAAACGACAAAGGGAGAATCTTACATGAATACCTCCTATCTTTACCCGATTGCCAGTGATAAATCCCTTCCTTTTCTCGACACGGCAACGAGGCTCTAACTTCTGGTGGGGCCAGAAGAAGTTTCTAATCTTCTCTATCTGATTCTTGTAATGTTTTGAATTGCGCTTCCTGGTTTTGTAATTGCTCTTCGAGTTTGCCAATGGTCGCGATCTGGTCTTGAACCGCTTCTGTCTGTGCTTGAACGGCGGCTTCATGATCTTTGAGTTCATCGTATATTTGTCCGCCAAGCTCAGTAAATGCATCGTGAATGGCGTGGCGAGTGCGCGCAATATCGAGACGTGCGCGGCCGAGCCTACCCAAATATTCGGCTTTTTCCGCTGCTGTAGCTGCGCCATCGCGAAGACCTTGCTTGATCTTTTCCCAAAGAGTTTCGGTATTCATTGTGGTTGCTCCAACATTAAGCGTCGGTTTGGTTTCTTTGTGCTCTGCGAAGTTCGGACAGCAACTGCGCGCGATTTGCGCGTGAAATTTCCCGCCCCTGAATAGCAATACCCGGCGTTTCACGAGCAATCTGGCGCAGGCGATGTACGGGCAGACTTTCGAGATCCCCTTCGTCTGTTTCGCCTACTTCATCCGTTTTTTCCATCAACCCAAAAACATCGACGAGGTCCTCATGTGGATTGGGAATCACATGATATGCCACCAGAGTACCCACCTGTTGCGCTGCATGCACACCGGCTTCAACCGCAGCCTGCACCGCGCCAACATCGCCTAAAACGCGAATCGAAATAATACCACCTTCTATTTGTTCAACAGCAGACAACTCAACGGCCGCGGCTTTGGTTGCTGCATCGGCCGCTTCTGTAACGCCGACAAAACCCAGCGTTTCAATGAGTCCGAGGGCAGGTTTCATAAATGCTTATTTCCAAACAAAGAAAAACGGCCACTCAAAACGCCATGTGCGTATGAACAGCCGCTGAACGAATCAACTCAACGGTGTGTATTTTTGGCAGAAAAAATGAAAATGATGGTATGATCCAACGGAAGGTTCATTAGACTTGCCAATCTACTAATGTGTCGATTTATATGGATACCGCGAGAGTCAAAAGTAACAAATTTAAGAGCGGATGTCACGCATTTTTTTGCATATGAAAGGTGTTCTAATGTTATGTATTGTAATATAGTTATACACCTTATAAAGGATACTCATGACTCACCTGCGAAAACGACTCAGCCCCTCAGCAGTGCCAAACCAGACATACCCGCCATCTCGAAGAACAACCTGTACCCGCGTGTGTGCAAGACCATCGTACATCGTGTAATGTGTCCACAGGTGGCGCGGCACATCTAAAAGAAAAGCCCCTGCACTCGTGGCAACCCACACCTCATTGCTATCGGCCTCAATTGAGATGTCGTCTCTCCCGCCTATCTCGGCGAGGGGATACTCGCGCCAGGTATTATCTTCCGGACGGTATCGCACGGCTGCTGATGGGGCTTCTGTAGCAAGCCATAGATCGCTGTTGTGCATAGCCAGCGCGCGTACCCTTCGTTTGGCCATATTATGGGCCACAGGCCGCCAGGTGCGATCCCCCCGGGCACATTGAAAAAGACCGCTCTCAGTACCTGCCCATATATAATCGGGACCTGTGACCAGGGCGTGAATAATCGCGTACTCGCTACCCTGCACATAGTCGAGCGAATCAGCTTTAATATCCAGCATAGCCAAACCGCGCTCCGAGCCGATCCAGAGGATATTGTCATCGCGTGCCAACGCCTGCACCCGTCCCCAAAGGCGCGTGTCGCGATAAGTAAACCATTGCCCCGTGCGTCTGTAATATCGCATCAGACCATTGTGGGTACCAAACCACACACTCTCACCCCCGGGTAATATCGTGACAATCTGGGGATCGTCGAGACCGATGATGCGGTTGGCTTCAAAATATTCCCACGTACTTGTACCGGGACGATAGCGGGTAATACCGCGCGCAGGTGCGCGATAGGTATCCGCACCCCCAATCCACAAAACATCGCCATCGCGTACAATAGCAGTGACATTTTCTTCCAGCGGACCATAAGTGAGAAACGAAAGCTGACCATCGAGGAGTTCGGCCTGTCCCACGCCCAGACCCCATGTGGCGATCCAGAGGTGGCGCCAGGAATCAATCAACACATCTGTAATCGCATAATTGCGCCGGGGACCTATGACCTGGTGTGCGTCGAGATAATACCCAAAAGGCGGAAAAACCGGTGGAATTCGGGGAACCGACCGGGGGTTGTGGAGATGTGCGGGAGGACTACCCCCCGGCATAACGCTCTGTACACCAGTGAGCCATCGGCCCACACCCGAAGGCGTTTCAAACCACAGGTCACCCGTATCGCCATCATAAGCAATCCTCTGCACCCGGTTATCCGGCAGGCCATCGCGGGTTGTCAGCGGAGCCAGCCAGGTCTTGGCAAACCGGTCATAGCGGCGAATGCCCCCGGTCGTCGCCACAAAAATAACCGTCGGACTTTCCGCTATAGACGTGACGTAGTTCATGCTGGTAAAATTTTCCCAGCGGTCACGGTCGTACGCGGATAACGGCGCGGAGAGCAGAACGGTCAGAAGCGCGATGGAGAATCGCACTACACGTCGATGAATAACACGCTCAAACATTACCTGGAACCTCGAACATAGCCCTCGCCGCCTCAAATTCGGGTATAGATGTCTTGCCATTAAGGCTAAGCTCAGACAAAATGCGCCCCGTAAGCGGCCCGAACTTAAAACCGTGTCCAGAAAATCCCGCGCCGATAACCACATTGGGATTATCTGGATGGACATCCAGAATAAAATCCTCAGTACCCGTATTGGTATAAAGACACGTCTCCCAATCGATGAAACGCGCAACCGGCGGAACAAATTGCTCTTTAATAAACGTGCGAAGATCCTCAATCGCGTCTTCCGGCATCTGCGTGGGCACATCGTCGGGATCGTCGTCAACGCCGCTGACAATATGTTTGGCCAGCTTGATCCCATCGCGCCCAAATTGCGGAAGACCGTAATAACTTATATCGCCCTGGCGCAAAAGATAGCCCCAAACCGGAAAAGCCCCGGGTTGAAACTCCTCCCGTGATCCCTCAAGCTGGAAAAACCCAACCGTCTGGCGCGCCACGGCAACGCGCGACTTGAGAACCGGAAGCAAGTGAGACACCCAGGGACCAGCCGTCACAATCAAGCGTTCCGTTTCAAAATCTCCCGCAGACGTCTCCACGCGAATGGGATCCCGGGTAATATCAACGTGCTGCACAGTCGTATTCTCACGGATCTCCCCACCCTGCCTGCGAATCAGACCGATAAGAGACTGAACAGCCTGCGCGGCAGCCACAAGCCCGGCCGTGCGATCGTGGAGAACACCCGCAGCATTATCAAAGCGAAAAACCGGAAAGCGTTTTCGGCCCTCTTCAGGCGTGAGCACTTCAACATCCACACCCACCTCTGTCACAGCCCTGGCATAGCTCGTGTATTTCCCATCTGCTGGACCAAAAAAACAGCCCGGCGTGGGATAGATAAGCTGAACGCCAGCATCGCGCTCGAGCTGGGGCCACGACTCGCCGTGCGCGATTTGCATCAGACGCACATAATCTGCATTCACATAAGCACTGCGGGTAATGCGCGAATCCCCGTGCGAACTGCCCCGGCCATGAGCGAGCGCAAATTGTTCAATCAGGCCAACATCGCGTATGCCCTGGCGCAAGAGATGATAGCATGTACACAGGCCATTAATCCCCGCGCCAATAACGAGCGTATGGTAAGAAGACATAGTTTTCTCGGGAAGAACCAAATGTTTATCCTCTCCAATATACCGAAACCCACAACGCGTTTCCAGCGTGAAATAACATCAGTCTGAGCGTGACACACCTGCCATTATGACTGAAATCGGGTAGCAAAATCGGCACCCCTTGGATTAAATATTGGAACAAATATTGGTATTTAGTTGTAAATAAAGTAATTAGCTAAATTTAGGATTTCAGGCACGGATATTGCTTCTAAAAATGGGAAGTTAATATACCAACATTCTCAGGAGCACATAATCATGTCAAACGACAACCCCCTCACAAGCGTAAACGCAATCGAAGCGTATAGCATCCCATCCGAATTACCCATGCTGGTAACATCAGAAGTGGTAATCTATCCCCTGATGGCTGCCCCCTTGTTATTGGAAGACGAACGCGCAGTAAAAGCCGCCCAGGCGGCAATAGACGCCGGGCACAAAGTACTCACCATCTTTGGAGAACTGGAAGAAAGCGAAACCGAAGAAGACATCCGCCGAGAGTCTCTATACCCCGTAGGCACTGCAATCTACATTGCGCGATCGGCGGAAATGCCCGATGGCCGCATGCAAGTGCTCGTACAGGGCATGGCGCGACTATCACTCGTAGATGTATTGCAATCGCAACCTTATCCCGTGGCGCAAATTGAAAAAATAACATCAGACATAGAACACAACACAGAACTGGAAGCCCTCGCGCGCAACATATTCGGCCAGTTCAAAAAAGCAGTGGCACTCGCCCCCAATGTACCCAGAGAAGTCGGAGCAGCCTTAGACGCCCTCACAGAGATAACCCACAAAGCAGACTTCATCGCCTCACAACTCAACGTGGGTTTTGAAGAACAACAAAAAATACTATCCGAGCGCAATCTGTATCGGCGACTGGAAGCCATCAACCAATGCTTGAATCGCGAAGTCGAAATTCTGGAACTGCGGGAAAAAATCAGTTCGGAAGCCGCGGGATCCATGGAAGACGCACAAAAAGAGTACTTTTTGCGCCAGCAACTGCGGGCAATTCAAGATGAACTGGGCGAAGGAGAGGACATCGGCGCCGAAATCGAAGAACTGCGCGAAAAGATCGAAGCCGCAGGCATGTCCGAAGAAGCAAAAACAGAAGCCGAACGCGAACTAAAACGCATGGCGCGCATGCCCGAAGCCTCTGCCGAATACACCGTATCGCGCACCTATCTGGACTGGCTCGTCGAACTCCCCTGGAACAAAAAGACAAGCGATCAATTAGACATCAAAGAAGCCGAGCGCGTCTTAAATGCAGACCACTATGGATTGGAAAAACCCAAAGAGCGCATCCTGGAGTACCTCTCCGTGCGCCAATTAAAAGACGACATGCGCGGGCCTATTTTGTTATTGGTCGGCCCCCCGGGCACGGGCAAAACATCACTGGGCAAATCCGTGGCACACGCACTCGGCCGCGAATTTGTCAGAATGTCATTGGGCGGCATCCGGGACGAATCGGAAATCCGAGGACACCGCCGCACCTACATCGGCGCACTGCCCGGACGCATCATACAGGGCCTGCGACGCGCTGGCACAAAAAATCCCGTATTCATGCTGGATGAAATCGACAAACTCGGCGCAGATTTTCGCGGCGACCCATCCGCAGCACTTCTGGAAGTCCTGGACCCGGCGCAAAACAACACCTTTGTAGATCACTACCTCGACGTCGCCTTTGACCTCTCAGAAGTCTTATTCCTCGCCACGGCCAACTCGCTCCACACGATACCACCGGCACTGATGGACCGGATGGAAGTACTGGAAGTCTCGGGATATACCGAAGCTGAAAAAATGGAAATCGCGCGCCGGTACCTGGTCAAACGCCAGATCTCAGAACACGGCTTAGCCCCTCAAAAGGCATCCTTCGACAAAGCGGCCCTGCAAGAAGTAATCCAGCACTACACCCGCGAGGCCGGCGTGCGAAATCTGGAGCGCGAAATCGCAACCGTAGCGCGCAAAGTAGCCCGCAAATTTGCCCAGGGACGCAAGCGGCGCGTACACATCCATCAAAAAAACATCGCCGAATACCTGGGACCGCAAAAATTCCGCCACGAAGTAGCCGAAGAAGATCACGAGGTGGGAGTCGCCGCCGGACTGGCCGTAACATCTACCGGTGGTGATGTCCTCTTTGTCGAGGCAACAGTCGTACCCGGCAAAGGCGAATTAAATCTAACCGGACAGGTCGGCGACGTAATGAAGGAGTCTGCGCACGCGGCCATGACCTATGTGCGGTCGCGCTGGCATGAACTGGGCCTAAACGCGCAGTTTAACGAAAAAAAAGATGTACACGTCCACGTACCCGCAGGTGCCGTACCCAAAGACGGCCCCTCGGCAGGCATTACCATGGCAACCGTACTCGCATCGGTATTTACCAATCGGCCTATCCGAAAAGACGTGGCAATGACAGGCGAAATTACACTGCGCGGCAAAGTACTGCCCATCGGCGGCGTACGCGATAAAGTCCTATCAGCACACCGCGCAGGTGTAAAAACAGTAATCCTACCCGAAGAGAACCGCAAAGATGCACACGAAATACCCGACACAGCGCGCAAAGACATAAGAATAGTATTTGCATCTCACATGGATCAAGTTCTGGAAACCGCCCTCATGAAACGCTCCCGCAAGCCAATGGTCGATGTGGTGAGTATGAACTGAGAGGAGCTATCCCGCCCACGAGCGACCACAGGAACACCACCCTGATCATCTGTGTCCATCCGTGTTCATCTGTGGTTGCTTTTCACTTCTCAAAATACTCCACAAACTTCTCAAAAACAGGTTCCGGAACATAGCGTCTCACAACATCTTGCCAGCCATCGGGACCCACCAGCCCCTTGATAAAACTGGAACTGATCTCGGCAATCTCCCGCGGGGGCATCAAAAAGATAGTCGCAATCGTATCGTCCAGATCGCTGTTAATATAGCGCATCCTGCGTTCAAACTCATAATCGCTCTGCGTGCGAATACCCCGCACAATATAACCCGCTCCAATACCGCGTGCGTAATTGACCAGGAATTGATTTTCATAACTGGCGACCGCGACATTATCGAACCGCGACGTGGTCTCACAAAGCAACTCCAGCCTTTCCTTCAGTGAAAACGTATAGTCTTTGTCCGGATTGATCCCAATAGCGACAACGAGCTGATCGAAAAGCTCCGCAGCCTCCTGAATAACCCACAGATGGCCGTGGGTAACGGGATCAAAGCTGGCGGCATAAACGGCTTTTTTCATCGTTTTCCTCATAAAATATCGGTAAGTGCCCAGGCAATAAGGCCGAAAGTAATGAGTTGCGGGCGGCGGTCTTTATCCAGCAAATAGTGGACGGGCAAGATACCTTCGCCAGATTGAACATAAGTATTGTAAGAACCGAAAGAGAGTTCAACTGACCCATCGGAAACGAGCGCGTGGTTGGATCGCAAAAGGGACAGGTCTTGAATCAGATCAAATGCCATTGGCAGGGGATGCTTTCCACATAGCAAAATGTGGGGGAGCGTCCAATGGCTGAAGACCGGACGCGTTGCGCGGTATTTGTATGCACCATCTCCCGACTGGATATGACCATTGTTATTTTCCCAGCTTTCGCGCAGATCAGAAATCGGAACCGGCTTGCCCTCGGCATCGGCGCGATAAGTGTACAGCGTCCAGGATTTGAGGGTATCGTCGGAATTGCAGATCACATCCGCCTCAAAAATAGTCGGTTCGCCGCCAATGTGGGTTTGCTGGCGAATGCGATACGCACCGCCCTGTTCGCGCCCAATAGTCACCGAGCCATACACGCTATTGGGACAAGGCGGCGGTTGCCCGGGCGCGAAGGACCAATTGAGAATATCGTAAGTAAGCGTGGCGCACTCGACATCCAGGATCGCCTTTTGTACCGGCGTGAAACCCGCGAGAAAATCGCGGATAGGTTGAACGGCATAGGGGCCGATAGTGTCAATTGCCATGGGGTCAGGCCTCGTTGAGAACGGAAAGATACCAGTCGATATAGTCGCGATAAACATTGCTCAGCCTGCCGAGATCGATTTCTGGTTCGGGATACATCTCAATTTGGAATATGTACTCGCGAAAATGTGCCCGGTGGCGCGCGACAATATCTGCACAGTGCGCTTCATCGGCGAGGTCTTGCGTCTCGAGCGGATCATTTTCAAGATCGTAGAGACGCGTATTATCCCGTTCAATAATGCTTTTGTAACGCGCATCGCGCACGGCAACCGATAGCCGTCCGATAGACGTTTCGCCGATGACGTAGGCGCGCCACGGGACATTGCGCCGTTCAAAAATGGGACGCAATGAACGCGCAATAGTGGTCTTAGGCAAGGGCGGTGCCCCAGCATAGTCGCATATCGTAGCGGGAATATCGACGCCAGAGACGAGGTGCTCGGCATCCCGCACGCCTTCGGGAATACGCCCGGGCCACCACGCAATGGTGGGAACGCGAAAAGCCTCTTCTTCGAGAAAGCCCTTGCTGGTATTGCTGTGAAAGCCGAGGCCATCGCCGTGGTCAGAGGTAAAGATGACGAGGGTGTTGTCAGCGTAAGGCGATGCGCGAAGGGCGTGCATGACGCGGCCGACTTCGGCGTCAACCATCTCGACCATGCGGTAATACTGATAAATGTAATACTGCCAATCGCGGCGCGACCACTGGCGAGTACTGGGCCGACCGCGCCGGGCGTATTCGTCGTCGAAATTGCCCGGAAGAGGCGGGAGATCACCCTCAATTTTCGATGCAAAAGCGTATTTGCCCGGACCGCCGTGGGACATCGCAGGAAAGCAACAATCGTGCGGGTTGAGAAATCCAACGCTCAAAAAGAAGGGTTTATCAGACGCGCGATTTTTCAGATAAGCGACGGCTGATCGGGCGACATTGCCGTCGTTGAGTTCGCCCATGCCGTGCTGGGGTTGCAACACGTCAAAGCTCGCGTGCAAATCGCGTCCCGTGACGTGCCATTTGCCCGTGTATACACACTCATAGTCTTCGCGGCGCAGCCACTGGCCGAGGTCCGGAATATTGGGATCAATGGGATAGGAATTGACGACAACGCCGTGTTCTTTGGACATGCGCCCCGTGTACCAACAAGCGCGCGATGGACAACACTGGGGCATGGCGCAGTAGGCTTTGGTGAAGGTATAGCCTTCGCGCACGAGTTCGTCAATAGCAGGTGTGTGTACGTGTTCGCAGCCGAGCGCAGAGATCGCATCGGCGTGCATTTGATCGACGTGTATAAAGAGAATATTGGGTTTCATAAGCACTATTGTTGAGCCTCCTGAGGCAACGTATCCCTCACCCTTTGAACACCTGATGGTTCAACAAGCACCGTGGCATTGGACGCGCAATGGCGTTTTCGACCCACCGCAAGAACATCCACACCAAGGGCAACATCCTTGTCCCCATGGCGAATCTCAAGCGCGGGACCATGATCTGCACTAATCTGCCCCCGAATAATCCAATCCCCGATATAAACACAACCATCTCTATAAACAAGATCTCGAAACCGCGTTTCATCTTCCCGATCACACACCTGAAAAACAGCGAGAAAACGCATAATACGACACGCCCTCTCGGGCGAAACCGCGACATGCCATTGATCGGGAAAAACCGCCATATTTTTCCCCAGAAAAGTCTTATTACCCCCCCAGTTGACCGCGGGCGGATCAAAAACCGTATCGACCTCAATATGCGATCTTTGCGACCCAAAAATATTCACCTGACCGCGCGCAGTACGAGTCTGCGTGTACAACCGCTGATGGCGGACATCAGCAATAATTTCCCGGTCCCCGTGGACGAGCCATTGCCAGCGGGCGTCGTGATCGGCTTCCAGATCATCGTAAACCACCAGAATATTGGGCCTCAAAAGCACCAGATGCCGGCGAAAACGCCTGAGACCTGCATCCCCGTACGCATTAGACGCATCCCCGAGCGCATAAGCGATGTGTTTTCCATCGAGGAAACGGGAAATTATACCATAGCTCTCAGCACCTCGGGGCTGCCCCTTGCCATCTATGAGAACCGAATTGTGTCCGCGCGTGGCCCTGTACCATAGTTTCGAATGATCGTCACCTGCAGACGTGTAATAGCCCGAATTTCTAAAAACGGGTTCACCCCCATAAAAAATATTAAACCCATTCTGACACTCGTGAGAATGGAGAAGTGAGCCATAAGGACTGGACCGCAGGCCCACCATGAGATCTCGTCGGGTATTTGCGAGATCCGTATGCAGCGACACAATACCAACATCGGCAAAACACCTGCCCTGCGGCAATGCTTTGGGCGAACGCGGGCGCGGTCTTGCCTTTTGATCTTTGAGCTTATGCCAGATGAGCAATGGATTGCGCTCCTCTTCTACCTCTTCCCCCCACTGCTGCACATACCACGCGGCATAAGAATCGTCGAACCGAACCGCCATATCCTCTACAAAATCGAGATGATTACCCGTCGGACGCGCCTTCAGTTCCGTACCATCGCCAAAGCCGTCCGAACGCGAATGGGGCGGCCATGTATAAAGCAGAAAACTGGCACTATTTTTATACCACGCATCCTGAAAAAGATCCATACCACTGAGTTCTCCAATACGCGAAGGGAGAACCAGCAGCGTTTCGACATTCGTCCCAAAATAAGAATTGCCATTTGCCCAGCCCCCATCTGCACCTCCCATAAGGGGAAAGCGGGCAATCCACAGCTCGTACACGAAGCGCACCCATTGTGCCGCATCGGGATACGCGTGCAAAAGAGCAAAAGCAACTTCGGAAAATTGTATGAGTAGGTGTTGCCAGAAATGGCTGCGAAAAACCAGCGTCTCAATCTTATTGGTCTCCTCCCCAAAAAATCGCTCTGCCCGCACAACCATTGCCGCACGAAGACATTCACGCTGGGATTCCGTAAGCAGATCAAAGCAAGCGTCATAAACACCCGCCATAACCCGCATACAAGACCCATCGGCAAAATCGCTGATAACGGGATTGGTGTACCCATCCGCATCCCAATTCGCAACGTGAAGCCCCCGGCGTATCGCCTCCCGAGCATAGCATTCATCACCCGAAAGCAAATAAGCCGGAATAAGCCACTGCACCGCCGAAGCCATGCTACCCGCAAGCGCTTTACTACCCCACCTGTGAAATTTGAAAACCTGATACTCGTCTTCCCCTTTATCCGGCGGCATCGCATCATCCTTGAGAGGCGCATCGAGAAACTGATCCGCACGCGACGTAAACCGCTTGCTATGGCGCTTGAGATCTGCGCCCCCACCTGGCAACACCCAGAGGCGCGGATGCGTCTTCGGACAAGCCGCAATCACATCCATTGCCAGCGGAGTCTCCATACACCGAACTGACCCAGCAATCTCAAAATCATACCTATCTGACCAGCGATAGGGACCACCATCTGTTGACGTACCGTATTGCCAATACCATATCCCGGGCGCGAGTGCTTGATGCGGATTGAACATCGCCCAGGGAAAACCCTCTTCCGCAATAGTACCGCACTCTGGAAAACCGGAATCTCGAGACAAACGAACCGCGTATCGCACATCCTCACCCCTCTCAGCGGGCCAGAGCAACGGTGGGGGATTGCGGTCAACGCGCTTATTGTTAATCGGAGAAGGCGCGACACGGGGTTGAGCGTGAATAACTTTGGGTATCATAAAGAAGGAACTCGCAGCTTTTGGTGATCAATCAAGTAGCACTGTCATAATAATCGGCACACAGACGTAATACAAGAACGAAATAAAGTCCCACATTGACCGGCCATAGTGATTGTGGTATATTTTTCAATTAAATAAAAAATATAAATCTGTGAGCTGAGGATAGTGCCCATTCATCCTAATAAACATATTCGCGAAGCGATAAGATATGCAGAGCGCAAAGGATGGCGGCTCATTAAAGCAAATGCCCGTGCCCACATTTGGGGTACTGTTTGGTGTCCACATAGCGACCGAGCAGGATGTCGTGTTCGCATTATGTCAACCCCAAAGAATCCTGAAGCACATGCACGGGATGTCCGTCGTATTGTCAATCGTTGTCCCCATATCTAAAGGTCGAATTAAACATGAAAGTTCAAAAATTCACTCTGATTATCGCACCCGATCCGACAGAAGAAGAAGCGGATAAACTCTACGGCATTATTGACGATGGGACACTTGCCACTATCGCCGATATTCCTCAAATTCATTTTCATCGAGAAGCGACAACAATGGATAGTGCAATTCAGTCAGCGATAGCCGATGTGAAATCTTTAGGCTTGGATGTCCTGCGCGTTGAAATTGAGCCAGAAGCTATTGCGTCATTGGCATAAAAATTTGAAAGAAGAGCGAAAAATGATCAATGATATTCGCCTATTAGATGTGGTGGCATTAACAATCGATAAGCTGGAACACAAGTTGGTACGTGGCGAAATAGGCACGGTCGTAGAATGTCATCCTGATGATGGCTATGAAGTAGAATTTGTAGCTCAAGATGGCTACACCTATGCCCTTATAACGTGTGAGGGTAAAGATCTCCTTCCATTACGTGAAAAACGGAAAGTGTACGACACAGTAGCTATTTCTGCTGAATCGTAGTTTGTTCTGAAAAAAACAGCAAAAGCCGATGTCGTTTAGATAGACATCGGCTTTTGTATTATTGGGCATCGCTCAAATTTTACTGTGTCTGGTACATCACAAAATCGCTATCGGGAGAGACAGCCTTTAGAAGTTGGTCAAATTTTTCGAGAGTAGGCACTGACGTGCCCTGTTCGTACCGCGCATAAGCATTGCGGGATTGAACACCGAGGCGTTGGGCAACTTCAGATAATGACAGACCGCTTTTTTCGCGCTGACGGCGAAGCATAAGGCTAATCATTACACGTGTATCCGAAGAACTGACTTCGAAAGTACCCTGTTTTACAGAGTGAACTTCGACTGAAAATTCTGGACGATTCACCAGCGTCTCTATCAGGTCTTTGACCATAACATATGCTTCTTTTTTCGTATATCCCTGAGTCATAGCGTCGAGCATTGGGATTTCCGCAAGCCAAAATTTTCCATCCTTGTAAACTTTACCTTGAAATCGCATATTAATTTCTCCTTGCTCGGCGAAGAATTACCCTTGCTAATATCTCGTTGATTTCTCTGTGACGAGGAATGGCCTCTTCGCGTTCTCCATCTGTCCACATATCGTGTTTCTTGCCGTGACGGAGAAAATACCAACCCAACTGGCGTAAAGCTTTTTCCAGATCGCGTTTTTTCATAATTTACACATATACGTGTGCAGAGTCAACTCAAAACCTCAACGTAAAAACAGTCTCTTCCTCCGGCCTGGACTGAACACTTATCGTACCGCGATGAACGCGCATAATCTGTCGGGAAAGCGCGAGACCAATACCTGAGCCATCGCGTTTGGTCGTGAAAAAAGGAATAAAAATCCGCTCCTGCACATCCTCTAAAATACCTGGCCCATTATCCTGCACGCGGATAACAACCCGGCCGCGCCCATCGAGTTGTGCCGAAAGATCCACGCGGGCATTGGAACGACCCGCAAGAGCTTCCACAGCATTCCGCATCAAATTGATCAACACCTGCTCGATGAAATCGGGATCTGCGGTAAGCTCGAGCGTCCTGGGATCAATTGCCGTATGCAGAGCAATATTATTTTTATCGCACTCCCCCTGCATCAGAAAAACAACGCGAGCAAACAGTTCGGAAATCTGAAAAATTTGAAAATCCGGACGCGATATGTGCGTGAGTTGGCGATAGGCCTCGACAAAATGGAGCAACCCTTCGCTGCGCGACTGAATCGTTTCCAGAGCAGTGTGAACATCGGGCAGCGTTTCGGGATCGAGCGATGAAGCGTGCGCAGAATCGGGCAAAAGACCGCGCACGGTGGAAGCGAGAGAAGAAATAGGCGTGATCGAATTCATGATCTCATGGGTCAACACCCGAATCAGCTTTTGCCATGCCTCCATCTCCTGCTCTTCGAGTTCGCTCTGTATATTTTGAACAGACGCCAGAATAAAAGACTCGCCCCGCATCCGCAGTTCAGTCGCATAAACGATAATCTGGAGCAATTCGTCCTCATCCTGAATTTTGACCAGCGTCTTATCGCCCGAGCGAAGTTTGAGCAGCGTCTCTGAAAACGCCTTACTCACCGTCTCCAATTCGCGCACATCGCGCATATGGGGTTTGCGAAGCAAACGCTGCGCCGCCGTATTCATCAACTCGATGCGGCCTTCGGGCGTATAGCAAATCAGACCAATGCCCACATGCTGGACAACGGTCTGGAGATACTGAAAATTCTCTTCTCTTTCTGCGCGCGTCTTGCGAAAAGCCTCGAGCACCTCGTTAAACGCATCCTTGAGATTGTTGTACGCCGACCCCAACCCGGCACCGGTAAAAGACTGGGCAAAATCCTCATAGCGAATCGCCTGCAAAAAACGCGTGAGATCGCGCTGCGTGCGCTCCACATAATGTATAAGTGCCCATGTCTGGTAGACCACACACGCACCAATAATAGCGAGCGTGGCGTAGTATTCGCTAAAAAAAAGACAATAAAAGAAAAGACAGGTGGTAATGCACAGAAGAGCCACGCGCAAAACACATATCAGGCGAAAGTGTTTATAAACCATGCTTTTCGAGCCTGCGATAAAGCGCGCTGCGCGTAAGACCGAGTTCACGCGCAGCGTGACTGATATTGCCGCGGTGTTTTTCAATCGCCTTGCGGATAACGATCTTTTCCACATATTCGAGATTGTAATCGTCAAAATGAATATCGTCACCTGCGGCGGGTTCAGAAACACTGAGAGGAAAGTCCAGCGGCTTGAGGACACCATTTTCATTCATAATCACAGCCCGCTCAATCGCGTGCTGCAATTCGCGAATATTGCCCGGCCATGTGTAATTTTTGAGATGCTCAAGTGCTGCGGATTGAATGGCAATACCCGGTTTATTGTACTTCTGACCGTACGTATGGAGAAACACCTCAACGAGCAGGGGAATATCGTCAAGGCGGTCGCGCAGAGGCGGCAGATGGAGTTCAACAGTATTAATGCGATACAGGAGATCTTGCCGAAAATCATTGCCCACCACCATCTCGTGAATCGGCATATTGGTCGCACAGATCAAGCGCACATCAATATCAATGGGCTGGTTGGTGCCCAAGCGAATAACCGTGCGATTTTCAAGTGCCGTGAGCAACTTGGCTTGCAACGGCAATGAGAGATTGCCAATCTCATCCAAAAAAAGCGTGCCACCCGACGCAATTTCAAAACGCCCGGCGCGGTCCTCTCTCGCATCTGTAAAAGCACCTTTTTTGTGCCCAAAAAGTTCGCTTTCAAAAAGGCTCTCTGAAACAGCGCCGAGATCAACGCGGATAAACGCCTCTGACGCACGCCGAGACCGCCGGTGCAGAGCGCGGGCAACAGCATCTTTCCCGGTTCCATTCTCGCCCAAAAGGAGCACATTGGCATCGGTAGCACCCACTTTTTGAATGGTATCAAAAACTTCACACATCGCGCGCGAAGTGCCCACCATATCGGGAAACTCGCGGTCCATATCTGCCCGAAGCTGTTCTTGTTCGGCGCGCAACTGATTGACCTCAAGCCGAGACCAGCGCAACCGCGCAGCAGAAGAAAGGGTCGCGAGCAACTTTTCATTTTGCCACGGCTTGAGCACAAAATCCGTCGCACCTTCTTTGATAGCCTGCACAGCGGTCTCAACACCGCCATAAGCCGTAATGAGAATCACCACAGCCGAAGAATCAATTTCGAGAATGCGACTCAGCCAGTAAAACCCCTCCTTACCCGACGTGGCGTCCTGTGCAAAATTCATATCGAGCAAAATCACGTCATAAGTATCATTTTGCAACAGACCGGGAATGCGATTGGGATCTGCCTCAGTATCAACGCGTTCGGCATACTGCTTGAGAAAGAGTTGCGCGGCCAACAAAACATCGCGGTCATCGTCAACAATGAGAATTTTGTTGAAAGATTTCGATTCCATAACAGCCTCGGATGGGCGACCACAGGGGGTCGTCCCTACAAACATCACCATCGTAGGGGACGGCCCCTGTGCCGTCCCGATCGCTTCTCGCCCTTTTAATCTTCGAGTTTGAGAATCATAATCCACATGGGCTGTTTGCCCACATCATAAATTTTAAGAGGCGTGAGATCACCCGTCTCCACGTCGATGCGATACCCGGCCATCTTATCTGATTGTTGCCCCGCAGCGAATAGAAAATTGCCTTCGGGATCCAGATTAAATGGACGGGGAATGGGTTCCGTAGGCGTTTGACCCAGAGATTTGAGAGAACCGTCGTCCTGCACAGCAAAGCGCGCGATACTATTGTGCCCGCGATTGGATATATAGAGAAAATTGCCCGAAGGATGAATGTGGATTTGGGCACAGGTATTGCGCGCTGTAAAACCCTCTGGCAGCGTTGAAAGATTTTGGCGGGGTGCAAGCGTTCCATTATCCGGGTTAAAATCATACACCGTAACACTGGACCCATTTTCATTCGCAACATAAACCACATCTAAACTCGGGTGAAACTCGTAATGCCGCGGACCCTCGCCATGAACCGCATCGACCTTCACCACCTCATTAGGCGCCAACTCACCCGTGGTTTCATCAAAGGTAAATTGATAAACAGCATTGACTGGCATCGTATGCGGCACAAACAGGAATTGATTGGAAGGATCGGGGAAAAAGCAATGCGCGTGTTCATCCGTGGGAATCCACTGGCGATGCGGGGCAAGCACGGCACCGTTTTTATCAATCGCATTAATGGCGACCGCGCCCTCGCCGTAATACGCAGAAAAAAGATACCGCCCGGTTTTATCCGTACTGATATAACAAGAACCACCATCAAAAGGCGCAGTGGCAATATGCTCAAGTGCACCGGTTCCGGGATCAATACTGTAAGTAACGAGTTCTTGGGACTGGCGCAACGCCGCGTAGAGATATTTTTGTCGCGGATCGGTACAAAGCGGACCAATACCGCCTTTGGCGGGAACTTCTTCAATAAGCGTGAGATCGCCGGTATCGGGATCCATATCATAGCGCAAAAGCTTCTTATCTCCAGAGACAGCGACATACATGTGATACCTCATACCCGGTTCCTTTCTATTGAATTGTTGGGCAAACAAACTGCCCGTTAACATGACAAACGAGATGGTAAGTGCAAAAAAAATTGTTTTCATGGACATACTCCTGAAAAAGTGGTGATTATTGCCACAATATAGCATTCGATCAGGCGAATAGAAAGTAGAAAGGGAGACACCATTTTGCAGGCTTGACATTGTGTCAAGAGAAGCGTTTATTGCTCGGTTGATAGATAGGACTTCTCGTATATCATATCTCGTACCTTGCCTTTTATCGGTGTTTATCTGTGTTCATCTGTGGTTGCATTTCACACCTTCCTCAGGAGAAAAATATGAGCAAACAAAAACCCAACATCCTCTTCTTTTTTACCGACGACCAGCGATTTGACACCATTCGCGCGCTGGGCAATACAGACGTACAAACACCAACATTGGATCGCCTTGTAGCAGAAGGCACGACATTTACACACGCGCACATACCCGGCGGAACATCGGGCGCGATATGCATGCCCAGCCGCGCCATGTTGCACACGGGACGCACACTCTTTCACCTCGACGGTGCGGGCCAGGGCATTCCCAATGACCACGTAATGTTGGGCGAACATCTGCAAGACAACGGCTATCGCACCTGGGGCACGGGCAAATGGCACAATGGATCCGCATCTTTTGCGCGCAGCTTTTCAGACGGTGCCGAGATCTTTTTTGGAGGCATGGACGACCACTGGAATGTGCCCGCATTCAATCACGACCCCACCGGCAAATACGACTCCGTACTCCTGCAGTGCCCGAACCCCAACCAATCAAACGCCTTGAAAATACGAAGAGGCGACCACGTAACCGCGGGCAAACACTCCAGCGAATTATTTGCCGAAGGCGCAATAGACTGGCTGGAAAAATACGACACCGACGATCCCTTCTTTATGTACATCTCATTTATGGCACCTCACGACCCGCGCACAATGCCACAAAAATATCTGGACATGTACGACCCCGAAGATACTCCGCTACCCGAGAACTTTATGGGCGGGCATCCATTCGACAACGGTGACCTGAAAGTACGCGATGAAGTCCTCGAAGATTTTCCCCGCGACCCCTACAAAGTGCGGCAACACATTGCCGAATACTACGCCATGATCACCCATTTAGACGCGCAGATGGGACGCGTACTCGACACAATAAGCGCACGCGGAATGGCGGACAATACCATCGTCGTCTTTGCCGGAGATAATGGACTCGCCGTGGGGCAGCACGGGCTTTTTGGCAAACAGAACATGTACGAACACAGCGTGCGCGTACCCCTGATATTTTCCGGACCAGGCGTACCCGCGGATCAAAAACGATCCGCCTATGTGTATCTGCACGATATTTTCCCAACCCTGTGCGACTTAATCGGCACCAACACGCCAAGCTCCGTGGAGGGAACCAGCCTGGTATCCGCACTCAACAACGGCGATGAACAGGTGCGCGACACCCTGTTCTCTGCGTATCGCGAGTGGCAGCGCATGGTCAAAGACAAACGGTATAAACTCATTGAATACGCGGTAAATGGACATCGCACAACGCAGCTATTCGACCTGGAAAACGACCCAATGGAACTGCACAATCTCGCAGACGACAAAACGCACGCTGGCAAAGTCGCTGACCTGCGAGAAACCCTGTACCAATGGCGCGACGACTGGGACGATGCGAAAAGCGAATGGGGAAAAACATTTTGGGAAGCGTTTTAAAACAAACGGAAAGGAGACAGCCATGGATGCTTCATGTCTGGCGCATAGCCTGACGAAAGAAGAGCGATTGCAATTTGAACGCGATGGGTATTTTTTCGTCGAAAATGCACTTGACCCCGATCACGTCGCGCGCCTGTGCGCCGTGGTTGATCGCATAGATGCCGAAATGCGTCCCAAAGAAGGCATAGATAAACTCGGTCGTTTGAGCGTCAGAGACTTTATCGGCCTCGACTGGGAATTTGTCGAACTGGTAGATTGGCCCAGAACCATTGCAAAAGTATGGGATATCTTGAGCTGGAACTTGCAAATCTATCACTCGCATCTCAACGTCACTCCCCCAATATCAAACGGAACAGGCGAAAAGAATCTGCGCTGGCATCAAGACAGTGCCCTGCTCAATCATGAATTAGAAACAGACCCCCGACCCCGCATTTCAATCAAAGTGGCATACTTTTTAACGGACTGTAGTGAAGACGGCCGGGGCAACTTTTACATTATACCGGGCAGTCATTTGATCAACGACTACGACTTTCCCAACGGCGACCGCACATCTGAACTCAAAGATGCAATACCCGTACTCGTCAAGCCGGGAACAGCCGTGTTTTTTGACCGCAGGCTCTGGCACTCGGTAAGCGCAAATTACTGGACAGAAGCGCGTCGGGCATTGTTTTACGGATATAGCTATCGCTGGTTCCGCCCCCGCGATGACGTAACGATGGATCACTGGTGGGACCGGTTGGATCCCATTCGCAAACAATTATTTGGCAACGCGCCAACCGGCGGGTATGGGTTCACATCTCCAACGGACGAAGACGTGCCCTTGCGCGGATGGCTATCTGAACACCTGGGCGAAGAAGCCGTAGCATAACAACGAGGATCGGATTATGGAAAGAGATCCCATCTTTCACAACTTTACATTCGGCGACTCCGAACGCCGAGCAATGGACCGCGAAGGGCATATTGCCTTTCCGGGCCTGCTGAAAGACGATGCGCGAGAAAAGTTGACAGAATCCCTGTCCTACATTGAATCACTCAGACCACAAGCACAAGAAGGACATGAACCCAATCGGTTCGCAGCCGAATTTGACTGGTATCTCGAAAGCCTAATCGGCCACCCCCAAATGCTCAGACTGGCACGAGATATTCTGGGCAAAAATATTCGGTATGATCACTGCGTCAGCCTGAATCGCCCCGGGGGCAATCGCGGAACACACTGGCACACGCATGGGTATGGAGAAGAAGACCCCAGCCTGGGATTTGTTCGCATCTTCTTTTACGTCAACGGATTTGAACCTGACGACGGTGGGTTAAAAGTCGTACCCGGCAGCCATCTGTTCCGCGAAAAAATCGGGCGTATTGACTCGGACAAAACATTGCAAGAACAATGGCTCAGCGGAAAAACCCACCCGATAACGGGTGAACCCCTCCAGGTACATGCGCTCTCTATGCCACCTGGAACCGTAATCGCCATGTGGACATTTGCCGCGCACGGCGTAAACCCGCGACAGCCGAACAGTGACACGCGGTGGTGCGTGGTATATGCCTATCGCAATCCGGGCTTGCCGTCAAACGCGCGCTGGATCTCTGAAGAATACGAAAAACGCCGCGTCCCCGGCGCCGAAGGCTTGTTGAGCCTTTATTAAACAGAAAGGAAAAACATGAACATCTTATTCCTGCGACATTCAGCGGGATTTGAACACAGCTATTTGCCCGACGCAGAAGTGGCCCTGAAGGCAATTGGAAAAGAAAATGGCTGGCGCGTTTTAACCACGCATCGGTTGGACCGCATCTCCGCTGAGAATTTGGAAAAATTTGACATTCTCGCATTTGCGACAACCGGGAACCTGCCCTTTACCGATGACCAAAAAACCGCAATTTTGGATTTTGTCCGCAACGGCAAATCATTCCTCGGCATACACAACGCAACCGACACGTGCTATGACTGGCCCGAATACGGCGAAATGCTCGGCGGATGGTTCAACGGCCATCCCTGGCACCAGGAAGTGGGGATCATAGTCGAAGACACCAATCACCCCGCAACAAAAATGCTGGGCGACTATTTTCGGGTAACAGATGAAATCTACACCTTTAAAAATTACGACCGCAACAAGACCCATGTCCTGATGCGGATCGACAACGAAACCGTAGATCTGGAAAAAGGCAACCGCGAAGATAACGACTACGCCATGGGCTGGTGCCACGAATACGGCAAAGGCCGCGTCATGTACACCGCCCTGGGACATCCCGATGCCCTGTGGCACGAAGACTGGTTCCACGCGCACATCACGGGATGTATCAAGTGGGCTGGGAGATTGGAGGATTAGAATGCCAAAATTTGTATTCATGCCGCCGCAGGACGACCTCAAGCGATCATTCGCCACCCGCCTATCGGACGACCTCCCCGAATACGACGTCCTCTCACCCGAAACCGACGCGGACGCCATAGAGGCAATACGAGACGCCGACGCCGCATTCGGCTGGATACCGCCCGATGCCCTCGCCGTCGCCGAAAAACTCGCCTGGCTGCACAATCCAGATGCCGGTCCCTTCTTCGGCTACTACTACAAAGAACTGACCGAACACCCGCTGACCATCACAAACCCGCGCGGCATATACTTTGACCACATATCCCATCACATCCTGATGTTCCTGCTCGCATTGGCACGTGGACTACCCTGGTACATGGACGCACAGCGGCGCAGAGTCTGGGACAAAAACGCGCGCCAATCCCCGTACATAGACCTCGCTGGCGCAACAGCGCTCATCAACGGCGTCGGCGGCATTGGACACGAAACAGCGCGCCTGTGCAATGAACTGGGGATGACCGTCATCGGCATCGAACCGCGACCCGAATACGAACTGCCCTACGTCGAATTCCACAACCCGGACGAAATTGACGCATGCCTGCCCCGTGCAGACTTTGTCATCACCACCGTCCCACACACACCCGAAACCGAAGGCATGTTCGACGCGAGACGCTTCGCCCTGATGAAACCCTCGGCGTACTTCATCAACATCGGACGCGGCAAAGTGTGCAAAATAGACGACCTCGCCGACGCCATCGAATCCGGCACAATAGCCGGTGCAGGTCTCGACGTATTCGAACAAGAGCCGCTGCCCTCCGACCACAAGCTATGGGACCTGCCCAACGTACTGATGACCCCCCACATTGCCGTCAGAGACGCCGGCAACATAAACGCGCGACGTTACGAAATACTCATCGACAACGCGCGACGTTTCCTCGCGGGCGAAGACCTGACCAATGTCGTGGACAAATCAAAGTGGTACTGAGAAACTATCCCAATCCCCTTCGGTGGGTACGCGCGCGGTACAAATACCCATCTATAGCCGTGACATAGAGCGACTGCAAATCTTCATCGCCAAACGCGCAATTGGTCGGATTAATCGGAAAGGGATGTGCTTCGAGCACCTGTCCGTCGGGCGCAAAAACGTAGATCATCGGACCGGGACCACCATCCGGCCAACCCGCAGACGCGACAATATTGAGATCCTCATCCAGCCGCATACCATCTATACCCCGATGGGCGCCAAAATCGTGTAGCACTTCACAAGCACCCAGCGACCCATCTTCCGCAATCGGATAAGCCCGCAGTTCCCGAGCAGTCTCGGGGAGATAATCGCTCTGCGCCACATACAGGGTCTTCATATCGGGCGTGACAATCAGGCCATTGGGCTTTGTCGTATCAAAAGTCGCACGCACAGTCGTGTACGTACCATCGGCCTGGGGAACGGCCCGATACACCGACTCGTGACCGATATCCATACATGATTTATCATCGCCATATCTCGGATCCGTGAACCACACGCGGCCCTTTGCATCCACCACGAGATCATTGGGACTGTTAAAACGGTTCCCCTCAAAATTGTCGGAAATCACAGTCGTCGAGCCATCGCTCTCATACCGCGCAATGCGACGCCCGGGACCATCCTCGTATTTGTCACCCACAGGATTGAATGTCCCCTCCGCGCCATAGACCCGACCCTGTGCATCCGTAGTCAGACCATTCGCCCGATTCGTACCCGTGCGCCACACATCACAAACACCCGTCCTGTGATCGTAGCGCATTGCGCGATCTCCCGGCATATCTGTAAACAACAGCGCATCACCTACCCACACTGGACCTTCCGTAAAACCAAACGGACCCGCCACCTGTTCAAAATTCCATTCCATAAAACGCTCCTTTGCTTCTCGTAAAATTGTGCGATCTCGTCCCCAACATACGCGATTGCCAACACGAAGGAAAGTGAGAAGTGTGAGGTGAGAAGTGTGAAGGAAAAAGCAACCACAGATTAACACAGATAAACACGGATAAAAGGCAAAAGCAAGATCAAACTTTCAAGTGACGTGGTGTTAAGCTACGGTCCAGTGTTTGCAAATGTAGGGGCGGTGCCCCTTGCCCGCCCGTTCGCAATATGAAGGGTGGCGCAATCTTGCATGATTAAGTACATTCAAAAAATCCTTTAAGATGCATGCTGTGCAATATCGAGCACCTGGGATAAACAATGAAAATCGAAAAACCACCATACACAATCACACCCGACATTCTCTTTCGCATCGAAGAAATCGGTGAAGCGATTGGCCGCGCGACGGGCATCTCGCAGGACTTGCGCCTGAGACGAATCAATCGCATCCTCACGATTCGCGGATCCCTCGCCATTGAAGGCAATATCCTCAGCGAAGAACAAGTCTCCACAATCCTCGACGACAAGCCCGTTATCGCGCCACCCAGAGACATACAGGAAGCCCGCAGCGCCATCAAAGCCTACGATCAATACCCGCAGTGGAACCCCGCCAGCGAAGCCGACCTGTTGCGCGCCCACGAAATCCTGATAATCGGCCTATTGGATGCGCCCGGACAATATCGCCGTTCCAACATTGGCGTTATGGGCGGTGGCGAAGTCCATCACATCGGCCCACCCCCTATGCGCGTACCGCAACTCATGGCAAACTTGCTGGCATGGCTGGGCAGCACCGATGAGCACCCGCTAATTGCCTGTTCGGTCTTCCATTACGAATTCGAATTCATTCACCCCTTTGAGGACGGCAACGGACGAATGGGAAGGCTCTGGCAGACCCTGATCCTGACCCGCTGGAAACCCCTGTTCGCCCATATCCCCGTAGAAAGCCTGGTCCATGCCCGACACGACTACTACAAAGCCATCAGACAGAGTTCGTCAGAGGGCGAAAGCACGCCATTCATTGCGTTCATGCTGGAGATTATTCTGACCGCAACAACTACATTCGCCCGGCACTGTCCGCAGGACTCGTGGAAATGACACGCCCCGAATCGCCCACCGCAAGAAACCAAAAATATCGCCTCACCGCACGCGGTAGGGAGATGCAATGAAAAGACCATTCAATTTAGCAGAGTTGGCAAATTGAAGCCTGTATCAACGGAGACACGAAAAATGGATACTCAGCAAGGCATGACATTCGGCGATTCCAGCGAGAGCCAGATGGCTTTCGGAATTGATGACGGAAGTGGCCTTCGTGTGGTAAACGCGAAATTCAACTCAGAAAAGAAATTTGACTGGGACGTATTCGAGGGATTCGACACCCTGCGGGTATTGACCTATTCAGTGAGCGTGGATGCCATCGTTAGGATGCTGGATGAATACGCTTTCACGACCTTCGAGTGCGTATTCGGCTATGAAGGCATTATCCGCGACATGAAAGACATTCTCGCATTTCAGAAGACAGTGGTCGGCAATACCCGCGCCGCAATCATGGGCCTCAAAGACGAACGGCACATACAAATTCTCGAAAAAGTACACGCGGGGCAAGCCCACTTCAGAGTTCTGAGAAAATCCATAGCCCACGCAAAGCTCTACCTGCTATCCAATTCGGATGGCCGAAAACGAGTAATCATTGGATCCGCCAACCTCTCAGAACGGGCATTTTCCGGCGACCAACCAGAGACACTGGTCATGTTCGACAATGATGAGAACGCCTATGAACACTACAATAATATGTTCAACACCATCCGGGACTCTGCATCAGACGAAATCGAGCTACCCGATGAAAAAATAACGCGAGCGGAAATAGAGATCCAGGAAACCCCATCTATGAACAACGGACCGACCACACTCATAATTGAGCCACCTGCACCGGATGAAGTTGAAACCTCCTTTCCGGCTCAAGTAGAGCGCGTAGAGAAGGTACTTGCCTCTCTTGGTCCCGCGCTATCATCGGTCATGCCTCCCATACGCAATGGCAAGCAACGCATCACCCAGAACATCAAACGACAGATCAATCGCGTGGTCCTCGTCAAGTCCGCCGAAGAAGTCGATACGCGCAACTTCCATATCGACAGAACCACGCGCCAAGCCACCCTATCGGGTGAGATATTCCCGCTGGAATGGGATGATGATCCGGTAAAAACAGATGCGCGTCTGCTCCTGGAATACTTCGAAAACTACGCCGCCTTTGAGGGAGATGTAAAACGGCTGCAACGGGATTACTTCACTTTGATGGCATGGCTGTATTTCTCTCCCTTCATGTGCGACATGCGGTCACTTGCCCTGGTGCGGGACAGCGATGTGGTCCGCTTTCCTTCCTTTGGCATCGTCTTTGGAAAATCCAACTGCGGCAAGACCAGCCTGATTGATATGCTTATGACATCCATGTTCGGTTCTGCCAACACAGTAGATAAACGGAGTTTCACCACATCCCGACTTCGCGGATTGCAAGCGTCGTACAAACGTTTTCCCGTTGTTTTTGACGATATCGGGCAACGCGCCTTCAATCAGTACGGCAAGGATATGATCAAAGAGGAATTACAACCCCCTGCTTCTGAATATCCGAGCTTCATACTCGCAATGAATGCCGAACCCCAATCATTTCCCGACGAAATCGTCAAGCGCAGCCTGATGATATACACCACAACTGCACTGCCCTCTCACGAAGAGGAAACCCGGCAGCGTTTACAAGGCGATGTACAGAAGATGCGTCGCAATCTCACGGGACATCTCTATAAACGATACCTATCTGAAATTATGGAACGCATGGACCCCGGACACCTTCCAGATGATTGGCTGGCGATTTCATCTCAGGTTATAAGCGACATTATATCAGAAGGAACAGGCAAAACACCGCCCGAATGGTGCCGCAAAGTAACCTGGCAAAACTATGCGGAAAAGCGATACGACAGAGTCAAAGCAGCCCTCGAAAGTCTATTGCGCCCGGCGTCCTATGTAAAAAAAGAAGGCGAGGCATCCAAAGGATGGACAATTGACGGAGAGAAAGTCATCGTCTGGGAACCACGCGATGCCTTTGGCAGGCGTGCATTCAACTGGGAGGATGTTCCCTCTACACTAATTGACCAGGACGCCAGCCACGGCGACACGACAATTTTGAATAAAACCAGCTTGCAGAAATTTATAGGCCATACTCTCTACCCGCCTGGCAAATTAAATAAAATAAAGAGTCTGCTCAGTTATCGCCCCTGACATCACAGTGTGCGTTGCAAATTAAAAAAAGGAAAAGACCCTTGCCACAACTCGAACACATTGAAGTCATTGAAAAACGCCTGTGGGGAGCAGCCGATAACCTGCGGGCCAACTCCACTTATGCCAGCAACGAATACTTTCTCCCGGTCATGGGCCTGGTATTCCTGCGCTATGCGTATAGCCGCTACCTATCTGTAAAGGACGCCATTGAAGCCAACCTGCCCACCCGCGGCGGTAAAAAACGAGCACTCACCAAAGAGGACTTCTCCCAGAAAAACGCCATCTACCTCCGGCCCAACGCGCAGTTCGATTACCTCGTCGCCCTGCCCGACAGCGAGGACCGCGCCAAAGCCGTCATCGCTGCAATGGAATCCATTGAAACCGACTACGAAAGCCTCCGGGGGGCATTGCCCAAAAGCGAATACCAGGAACTGGACAACGACGTACTCGGCCAACTCCTCCGCACACTCAACCCCGACGAACTAAAACAAGTCTCTGGCGATGTCTTCGGACGCATCTACGAATACTTTCTCACCCAATTCGCCGACGACAAAGCCCACGACGACGGCGAATTCTTTACCCCTGTCTCACTCGTCTCCCTGATCGCCCATGTGCTCGAACCCGACTGCGGCACAGTACTCGACCCGGCCTGCGGGTCTGGCGGCATGTTCGTGCAAAGTGCGCGTACCGTCGAGGAACAAGGGCAACATCCCACCGAACAACTCACCTTCCGCGGCATAGAAAAAAACGCCACCACCATCCGTCTTGCCAGAATGAACCTCGCAGTGCATGGCCTTGAAGGCGACATCCGCCAGGCCATTACCTACTATGAGGACCCGCACGAATTGCTCGGCAAAGCCGACTACGTAATGGCCAATCCGCCCTTCAATGTCGATGAAATCGACGCAGACAAAATCAAAACCGACCCACGCCTACCCTTCGGTCTGCCTGGCGTGAACAAAGAGAACAAAGTCAGCAACGGCAACTACGTCTGGATCAGCTACTTCTACGGCTACCTCAACGAAACGGGCCGCGCAGGCTTTGTCATGTCCTCTCAAGCATCAAGTGCTGGCGGCAGCGAAGCCGAAGTGCGCCGAAAACTGGTAGAAACCGGCGATGTAGAAGCCATGATCGCCATTCGCTCCAACTTTTTCTACACCCGCACCGTCCCCTGCGAGTTGTGGTTTCTCAACCGCGCCAGACCCGAAGCCCATCGCGACAAAGTACTGATGATCGACGCCCGCAACATCTATCGCCAGGTCACGCGAAAAATATACGACTTCAGCCCCGAACACGAAAAAAACATCCTCGCCATTGTCCATCTCTATCGCGGCGAAACCGAGCGATTCCGAGACCTGGTATTCAACTACCTGCAGAGCATTCTGGAAGAAGGCCATGCGTGCTTCGAGATCAACGATGGTGAAACCATCCACCCCCTACCCGACTTCCTCAACGCGCTCACCCAGTTGCACGACCTGTTCGCGCCATCCCTGAAAACCCTGCCGAAAAACGGACAGAACACCGAAACCCTCGCCGAATACGACAAAGTGCGAACAGCGTTCCCCGAGGCTATTGAGCAATTCCGCACCGCCATCACAGAAACCGCACCCAATACCAGCGCCGACCTGAACAAACAGGTGGCAGAATTCGCCTCCCTGATCGAAATTAGTCGCAACCTATCCGAACACACGGACAGCCTCTACAAACTCGCCATCCGCATAACCGACATCTGCGAGACCTCGAGCACAACCAATAACAGAACCGACATCACCCGCGCCCGCAGAACCGCAGACGAGACGCGGCAGGTTGCAATCGAGCAACTCAAACAGGTAAACTACTTCTACCAGCAAGCGCAATGGCTCATCAGGCGTTTCCCTGAAGCAAAACTATGCGACGTAGAAGGCCTGGTCAAACTTGTAGATCGCGCCGAAATCGAAGCCAACGACTGGAGCCTGACCCCTGGCCGCTACGTCGGCGTTGCACCCGAAGAAGAAGACGAAAATTTCGACTTTGCCGAGACCCTGCGCGAAATCCACGAGGAACTGGACGAACTCAATGTCGAGGCCGTATCATTGGCAGCCACGATCAAACGGAATTTTGAAGCACTAATTTGAAGTGTGAAGTAGGAAGTGTGAAGTAGGAAGTGTGAAGTAGGAAGTGTGAAGTAGGAAGTGTGAAGTAGGAAGTGTGAAGTAGGAAGTGTGCTGCCGCATGGGATGACTACCAAATTGTGCAACGCACCGTTGCACAAACCCCCAAGCATCACTGCTTGATGCGCTATTCCGACGATGTTTTGAAGTGTGAAATGTGCTGCCGTATGGGTCAACTGCCAAATTGTGCAAGAGGTACTTGCACAAATAATATTGAAGGTAGTCGCCGACCATTAAAGAGATAGAGCAAGAACGAAACAGTTCTGGGAAAATGCATGAAGGATAAGAAAATCATCATCATCGCGGGACCAAACGGAGCTGGCAAAACGACTTTTGGGCAGGAGTATTTGCCCAACGAGGCAGATTGCCCTATTTTCGTCAATGCCGACCTGATAGCAGCGGGACTATCTCCCTTTCGTCCTGCTGACGCGGCCATCCGCGCCGGGCGGCTGATGCTGGAGGAAATTGACAACCACGCCCGCGCAGGCAGAACTTTCGCCATTGAAACAACGCTATCTGGACGGGGTTATGTGAGAAGGATCCGTCAATGGCGCGCTGATGGTTACACCGTAAAGCTCATATTTCTATCTCTTGCAACGCCCGAAGAAGCGATCACGCGCGTAAAATCGCGTGTAAGCCAGGGCGGGCATGATGTTCCAGAAGCCGTTACACGTCGTCGTTTCAACGCGGGCTTGCGGAACTTTCAGGACACTTACCGACATTGCGTTGACGATTGGTTTTGCTATAATAACAGCGGCATGATGCCCACCCAAAAAGAGCTAACAAATGAAGAAGGCGTGACAGCCGCGCTCATACGAGCCGCCAAACGCGCGCACTTAATCGCGCACCAGACCGGCACCAAAGTTGTGGTCATGCGCGATGGCAAAGTCGTGGAAATTGATCCAGACCCAAAGATGTACAACGACATTTGAGTTTGTTGGGCAATCGCGTCACGCCGTTGCATCTAACATGCGTCTAAATTCATCGAGATTGGACACCTGTATCGCCGCACGGTGCAACTGCTTGAGGTGCTGCACATCTTCAATAGCTGCAATGCGGTCAGATATAGGGTGCGTCTCGCTCAGATCAAATCGAATCTCCAACACGTCAAGGATAGCTTCAAGCGCGCTTTTTCTTTCCCCTTGCTCAAAACCTTCCTCTCTGCCTTCTCGCTTAAAGTATTGAATAAGGGATGATTCGCGGATCAGATCCATGATACCTCCTTAAAATGGACAGCCTCAAATGCCCTTATTTCGTCTTCAATATGCTGTATTACCCCCTTATTCACAACTTGAATTTGTGGATCGCCTGTTTGGCACAAGACACGCTCTGTATATTTTGATCGATAAATAGGCGGCCATGTGAAAGATATGTACCGCTTGCCTATATGTCCGCTATGGTGTAAAACGCTCAAATGAGATAGAGTATCTCTGCCCATATATGCAAAGGTGGCACGATTTCGCATGATTCGCTACATTTATTGCATAGGGAGATTGAAAATGAATGAAAAGAATAGAAATATCGGTCAAGAGATTCTATCTGGCCTACAGGAAATCAAACGCGGCGAACACGGTCGTATCATTACAGTACCTGATATCGCCCAAACGAGAGCGAAAGTGGGTCTTTCTCAAACTCAGTTTGCCCAATTGATGGGTGTATCTGTTCGAACGCTGCAAGATTGGGAGCAGGGTCGCCGTCGTCCATCGGGTGCTGCCCGAACACTACTACTAATCGCAGACAAAAACCCGCAAGCGATATTGGATGTGATGTGAGAACCTGTAATCCCTTTGCCGAGTATCTCCGGGAATATTGGGGGAATGTTGAAATTGAGCACCTATGGTAGAAGTGTGAAGCGGTGTATATTGTTGCCTCGTGGAAAAAAGGAGAATATATGAAAACTCAACAATTGAAAGTCTGGAGATGGACATCAACGGGATTTCGAAGAACAGATGGTGCTTCGGTTATCGCAGAAGGGCAGACCACGACTTATGAGACATCGGCGGGGTGGCGTTTTCAAAACCGATCTGAAATGATTGCAGCAATAAAAAAAGGATTGCCAGTAGCGACATTTGACGCATTAAAAAATGCTATGGGTATTTCTGAACAAGCTTTGGCCTCTGTGACTAAAATTGCGATACATACACTGACACGTCGAAAAAAAGAGGGCCGGTTGCATATCGATGAATCAGAACGACTGCTGCGTATTGGTCTGCTGTATGATCGGGCTGTAGAGGTCCTGGGAGGACAGGAAGTTGCTCGTCAATGGTTTGCAACGCCATTAACTGCTCTTGGCTGTGTTTCTCCTCTGGATTATGCAGATACCGAATTAGGTGCTCGAGAAGTTGAAGACCTTCTGGGACGCATTGAGTACGGGGTATTTTCATGATGCCCACAACAAAAAGGATTGTGTGTCTGGCAAACTCGAGAAAACTAAATGGTCGGTGCATCGCCGGGCGGGAGCTTATTAATGATTTTCCGGGAGACTGGATTCGCCCTGTGAGCATCCGCGAGCATCAAGAAGTATCGGAATATGAACGTCAGTACAAGGACGGGAGCGACCCCAGACTACTGGATATCCTGGATATTCCATTGCAAAAACATCAACCCGAGGATTACCAGCAAGAAAACTGGCTACTTGACCCGCAGTATTATTGGAGAAAAATTGCCAAATACTCGTGGAATGACCTGCAAAAATTATCCGAAACAGGCGGAACTTTGTGGCGAAATGGAGACAGCACGTACAATGGAAGTAACGATCAAATTCAGCTACATCATGCAAAGAACGAAACAAGTTCCCTGAAATTGATCCACGTCGATAAACTGAGTCTGCGCGTGTTTGCGCCTGGCGAGGCTTTTGGAAATTCGAAGCGCCGCGTACAAGGACGGTTCCGTTTTGGCAATAACTCCTACGCGCTGTGGATCACTGATCCCGATATTGAAAGAGCTTACCTCAGACGTGAAGATGGCAATTATGAACTGGGAGAATGTTATTTGACGATCAGTTTGGGCGAACCGTATAACTCGTACTGCTACAAGCTGATTGCCGCCGTAATGGAGAAACCACAATGACAAAAACGAGAATATTCACCGTGGGTCACTCGACGCATGCGCTTGAAGATTTCGTCTCCCTCTTGGAACTGCATGGCGTGGATGCTGTTGCAGATGTGCGGTCGGTTCCATACAGCCGTTGGCAACCCCAATTCAATCGTGAAGACCTAACGGAAGCCCTGAAATCCCAGGGTATTGCCTATGTTTTTCTCGGCAAGGAACTCGGCGCACGCAGTGACGACCCACAATGTTACAAGAATGGCCGGGTGCAATACCGTACGCTCGCCGAAACCCCACTGTTTCAATCCGGAATAAAGCGCGTCCGAGGCGGAAGCAAGAGCAGGTGCATTGCCTTAATGTGTGCGGAGAAGGATCCTCTGGACTGCCACCGAACAATTCTCGTCGCTCGCGAATTGGTGGCAAGTGGAGTAGATGTCACACACATTCTTGAGAATGGATCACTGGAATCACATGATAAGACGATGAAACGCCTGTCTGAGCAGTTGCGATTGCCAGCACAGGATCTGTTTCTCACCGCTGATGAATTGGAAGACCGGGCATACGCGGCACAGGAACAGCGCATTGCGTATGTTGAAGAGGAGGCTGCACAATGAAAATTTTTACCATTGGCTTCACCAAAAAGAGCGCAGAACAGTTCTTCAATAACTTGCAAACAGCGGGCGTCAAGCGAGTCGTTGATGTGCGGCTCAATAACGTGTCCCAGTTGTCGGGATTCGCAAAAAGGAATGACCTTGCCTACTTTCTAAAACAGATTTGCGGCATGGATTACACGCACCTGCCGAGCCTGGCACCGACAAAGGACATACTGGACGCATACAAGAAAAACCGCGGCAGTTGGGAAACCTATGAACGCGACTTTATCGATCTTATGGCCGCCCGAAAAATAGAAAATGTGATTAAGCAAGAAACCCTTGAAGATGCGTGCCTGCTATGCAGCGAGGACAAACCCCATTATTGCCACAGACGCCTAGTGGCTGAGTATCTCCGGGAATACTGGGGGAATGTTGAAATTAAGCATCTTGGGAAGTAAAAAAGGAAAGCGACTAAGTACCGCGGCTACTCGCGCCTTGTGGACAGGACCAAAACCACTGAACTCATGGCAAGTGGATTGTCGCATCGTCCCACATTTCAGACGTTGGAAATATGAGCAAAAAGATAAAAAAACAGTTGGGTGAGTTTATCGACTTTGCATACGGTAAAGGACTACCTGCGCGGCATCGTAAAAAAGGCAGGTTTCCTGTGTATGGATCAGCAGGTGTTGTAGATTTTCATGAAACGCCACTAATTAAAGGGCCGGGTGTCATCATTGGTAGAAAAGGCACTATTGGCGCTGTACATTGGAGCCAAGAGGATTTCTTTCCAATTGATACCACCTTTTATGTTGTCCTTAAAGGGAGAATCAGGCTTCAATACGCCTATTATCTGTTGAAAACATTACCGCTTCAAAAAATGAACACAGATGCTGCTGTTCCGGGGCTGAACCGCAACAATGCTTTGCGACTTATGGTATCTATCCCATCTTTCAGCCAACAAGACCGCATTGCCTCTATCGTCTCCACATACGACGACCTGATCGAAAACAACCAGCGGCGGATTCAATTGCTGGAACAGTCGGCGCAGCTACTCTACAAGGAATGGTTCGTCCACCTCCGCTTTCCCGGGCATGAACACGTCACCATAACCGATGGCGTACCGGAGGGGTGGGAGAAGAAGCCGCTGAGCGAGATTGCCCCCCTAAATTACGGAAAGGCACTCAAAAAAGATGATCGAATACCTGGACCGTTTCCTGTCTTTGGTTCAAGTGGGATAATCGGAGCACATGAAAAATCACTTGTTTCCGGCCCCGCGATCATAGTGGGTAGAAAAGGCAATGTCGGAAGCACTTACTGGAGTCAGGATGACTTCTATCCAATCGACACAGTATATTTCATTGAAGCCAAGTATTGTTCTATTCACCTGTATCATGCTTTGTTTAACACGCAGTTCATCAATACAGATGTCGCGGTTCCAGGCCTGAACCGTGATTTTGCACACAGCCGACTGCTACTCGTGCCAGACAACAAAATCTTCGCACTATTTGAACAACACACCACAGCAATTTATGAGCAGATCCATCGCCTGACAAAATACAATCAAACACTCACCCAAGCCCGCGACCTTCTCCTCCCACGTCTGATGAATGGGGAGGTTCCAGTATGAATTTCGGGAAGTAGTGGCTATACATTTATTTTTTTATAAATCACCCACAAATCGAAAACACTGCCAGCACTATGTCCTTGAGCAAAAAAGAACGACAACATCATGAAAGGCTGAAGCAGGAGCTTCAGCAAGGTGGAAAACCATCGGATCTCGAACATCTCGCGGCTGCGTTGCTCAGCCGCTTACTTGATGTGCCGATTGCGGTTGCCAAATCCGGCTATCAATACGGTGGGGATGCCGGAACAGCAGGACAGCAAGGGCGAAGACTTCGCCTTGAATGCAAAAAGTACAGCGATACCAGCAATCTGAATGAGCGAGAATTGCGTGGAGAGATTGATCAAGCACTTGAACGAGACCAAGCACTTGAAGCCTGGATATTGGTTACGACGCGCACCGTTCCTGAGCAGCTATCGCAGTCGCTTAGGCAGAAAGGCGAAAAAATTGGAGTACCCATCGTGATTATCGATTGGGTAGATCACGAGATAGCACCACTCGCGGCATTATGCGCTTTTGCTCCTGATTTGGTTGAGAAGGAGTTTTCAAAAGAGACTGGTGAGGCAGCTCGCGCCCTTCAACCCATATCAAGACAAGCTATCGAAAGGTTGCAACGCGACTTGCAATCATGGTATCTGGGGTATGATGCTTTACGCACACTATCTCACGGATGTCTCGACGAGATTTGGACCTCGCCCAGTGAGTCGAAGGCCAAACTTGGACAAGATGTCGCTGGAGGTGATCAGGAGAAGAAGGTCAAACGTAGCACCGTGCATAAAGCACTGAACACCTGGTGGTCTGGATCAACAAAGTCTAACGCTCCGGTTGCAGTCGTAGGATTGGAAGGCACCGGTAAAACCTGGGCAACTCTCCATTGGTTGATAGACAAAAGGGACAAACAACCAATTGTTCTGGTAATACCATCCTCTGCGGTAGTTGCTGGGCACGTCTTTGAAACCAGTGTGAAGCAACTCTTGGCAGATCGTCTTCACCAAATGAGCGAGGGGATACGGGACAGGGACCATTGGCTTCGCCGCCTCGAAAATCTACTGAAGCGTCCGGACAATGAAGGGCCTATTCTGACCGTCTTCTTTGATGGCCTGAACCAGGAGTCTTCTGTTCAATGGCAGCAATTTCTGATGGTTTTACAAGGCAAGCCGTTTAAGAAAAAAGTAAGGGTAATCGTCAGCACTCGAACTCATCATTTTGAAGAAAAGTTGTCGAAGCTCAGTGGCCTCACTATTTCAGCCGAGCGGGTTGATGTAGATTTCTATGATACAGCACCAGGAAGTGAACTTGACCTGATGCTTGCATTCGAGAATCTCACTCAGGCCGATCTGCATCCTGAAGTAATCGAATGGGCTCGTAGGCCCCGTCTCTTCAAACTCGTAGTACATTTCCGAGAAAAGCTGGTCGAAGCGGGTCAAATAACAGACCATCGCCTGCTATGGGAGTACGGACGCGACACTTTTGGGGTTCGAGCCGGCAAGTCGTTTAGCGAAAACGAGTGGAAGGACTGGCTGAAAGAAATTGCTCAAAAACATCGAAACGATATCGAATATAAATATTCACTGAGTTCGCTCGGTAAAACCGTGGCTCGTCCCGACCTTAGCGAAAATGAGATCTATGCAAGGCTCAGCGATATTATTGATGGTCGGTTCGCTACCCGTGACTCATCAGGTAACTTGCAACTTATTCCCACAGTCGTTGCACATGCTCTCGGTGCTGCGCTTCTAAACGACCTCAATCAAGAAGCCTCGCCAAATTTTGAAACTCTGGATGATAGGTTGGCGGAATGGTTTGATCCCATTTCCGGTCTTGATGAAAGAGCTGAAATCCTGCGTGCGTCAGTATCAATCCTTGTAGAGCAGGGACGTGCGGCAGAGTCACTCGTTCCTGGAGTACTCGTCACAGCGTGGTTACAAAGTCAGAATGTTTCCGATGAGCACCGGCAAGAACTCGCGAAACTCGCTCCGTATTTCCCTGATGCACTACTTGATGCAATTGAGCATTCGGACAGTTACACCCACGGTTCCGCTAGATTTTGGGCTGTGTACGCACTACGAAATATTCCAAAGGACGACACTACAGCTTTTACCAATATTATCAAGCGGACTTGCCGTTGGATGAGTATGATATCCCGTGATGTAGATACGCAGCGGAATGCTAACGAAGAGCGCGACAAGCGACGCTCAGATCGACTGAAACGCCTGATAGGTATTGATGCCTCGCAACGGATTAAAGTCGTCGGTGTTGAACTTGAGTTGGTTGACAGCGTCTCCTGGTCACTGCTATCTACAGTGCCTTCGATCATTGAAGTTTTGCCGCTGGCTGAGGCCCTGCCAATTTTCGAGAGAGCAGCTATTTCCTTAGCGGTTAGGGGACAAAGTGAGAGTTGGGATGGACTGAAGTGGGTTTGCCTGCTTAACGAAGTTGATCCTGACAACACAGTAAAGGCTTTGCGGGAATTGTCTAAAGAAGTCTGCCGCCGAACCCCGGAACCAGGCATACACCCGGACCTTCCGAGGCGCATCGCCGAACTTCTACTCAGGCTCACCGGACACCAGACTGACGAAGACAAAGCGGTGGATATTGAGCCTGACCTGGACCGCCTGTTCTCTTACAAGAAAGACTATCTACGAAAGCCTGGCCAAAGCTGGTTCCCGCTGGAACGACGCCATGCGGAAATTGTTCTTGCTGATCGAGAATTGCCTTTGGTTAGTCGCGCACAACGGACCGCAGATCTATGGCTTGACCCAAACTTCAAGCCTCCAGCCACCTTTGTAGCCAAACTTCGTAAGACAGCAGAGTGCATAGATGTCGAAAAGCTGGACAAGTTTATGGAGCACACCAGTGAGGATTACGACTTTGAGAGACTCGAACCAGCACTTGCTCGTTGTGCGCCAGATCTGCTGGCGGATTTGATTCGTCGGAAGTTGCAGAGTTTATCCACCTGTCCGCCAGAATTTCGACAGTCGAGGGCCAAGCGTACGACCCGTCACTTTATTCTCGCGGGCGAGGATGAGATAGCAGCAGCCCGAAAATTGCGTCTAAGGTACAGCGACAATGACAAAGACGAAGAGGATTCTATAGCTCACGACCTTCTTTTAATGGAGGTCTCGAATCTGGATGCACAGACTCAATTAGAAGTACTAATCAATGCAGACTTAAAGTTCATATCAGCCAACTTCGAGAATGTCTTACACATCCCCAAACCAGATGATGTCGATGCATTGGTCGCACGCTATGCCGATGGCCTGCCCAAACAGCAACACGATCTAATCATGCTTTTATCAAGGGATCGGGGTCGGGTTGAGCTTAGAGAAAACGCTTGGTCATGGTTTGAGAACTTCCTTAAACACCAAGACCATGATTTTCGGAGATTAGCATTCCGGATTCTGACCTGCGCGGATCCGATGCGATTCGGTCAGATTCTTGACGCGGAAGGCTGGTCTTGGGATCCAAGTGAGAACGTTGATATAAATCATTATGGAACGTATGCCCTTATTGAAGCCACGGCAGATATGCCTTTTGAAGAACTTGCACCGAGACTGGCACCATGGCACCTGCTAAAAGCTACTCGCCTGCGTGGAGATATTCCTACTGAGGTTCGATTAGCAGCTAAAATCTTTGATCCAAAACTGGTTAGTGAAAACATCAGAATTGACGCAAAAGCTTTCAAACCGTTTCTTATACATGCAATGGATATCGTTGAACAATGGCTTCAGGGCTATTGCGAAAGTATAGTGCGTTTTCAGCATTTTGGTCATTCGGGCGAGCAAGTCTTTTTGACACTTTGTGAGGCTCTGCTTGCTCATGCACCTGAGAAAGGAGCGCAGTTGTGGCATAAGTTGCGCTCAAACCTAACAACGCGATACATTGGTGAGGCAGGTATAGAACGCCTTATCCACATGGTCTTCAGCGTTCCGGACTCACCTGAAGTAATGGCACTCCGAAAAGAGTTAGTTGAATTAGAATCCTGTCATAACGACCAGAAGCTTTTTGACCTCGCAATCGCTGCGTCGTATAATGGAAAATCTGATTGGCTTGATACCTTTATTAAAAATGAACGAACTTCAGCACTCGTTTGGCACCGCCGCCTTGCGGAAGTGCTTGCTGGCTTTACCGCGAACAACTCACTACCTGTTGCTGGGGCCTGGCCGGATGGCGAGATACGGACGACTCATGCGAAATTTGCTCTGAGATCAGCACGCCATAGATGGATTGAAGCGTGCGCCCACCACTGGTGGCGAACTTTTCTCAACGCATGCGATCCGGCTGAGGCGTACGCGGCCTGGGTACTGTTTTTGCAATCGGCTGATCATCGCGCATGGGTGTGGATATACCAAGACCTGGAGGCCGCTGATGATTCGACAGATTTCTTTCAGCGCAAGATAAAACATTTTCGACTTAACCATTCAAACCTAAAGAACGCTATGAAGAAACGAGAGGGAAATTTTGGTGACAAAATGGACCAGCACTTTTTGTACCGTAAGACTGTGCAAAGTATAGGTCCCTGGTTCAGAGATAATAGGATGAAGTAATATATTCGGAACTGCCGCATGCCTGACGCATATCCAATCGTTACAGTAGAACCGGAATGGGTAATTAACCCCGAGGAAATGGGGGGTAAAACGAAGTTCTGGTATGGCAAGCCTGATGATAATACAAACTGGCTCTTCAAGTACCCTCGGCCAAACACAGGAGAACACTGGGCTGAGAAGATAGCCGCCGAGGTTGCCTCTGTGGTGGGGATTACGCATGCGAAGGTAGAACTGGCGCAGTTTCAAGATGAGCGCGGCTCGGTGACAGAATCCTTTGCTCGTGGTGGTCGGGCGTTGTTCCACGGTAATGAGTTGTTGGAAATAACAATAGAGAATTACGATCCAACGGCGAAATTCCACCATTCACACCACACACTGAAGAATATCTGGCTGGCATTAGAGCGCATCTTTGAACAACCCGAAGCCGCCGAAAAAGCCAAACTCTTATTCGCGGAGTATTTAGTACTGGACGCGATAATTGGTAACACAGACCGCCATCACGAAAATTGGGGACTGCTACGCCAGCAAATCGAAAACCGCTGGAGTGGGTTTCTTTCTCCATCCTTCGACCACGCATCTTCTTTGGGTCGAGAACTTCGGGATGAACGCCGCGACAGGCTGATGACCGAAAATCGCATAGGAGACTATGCGGAAAGAGGACGCGGTGCGATTTACTGGTCGGAGGACGGGCGACATGGCCCCAGCCCGCTGGAATTGGTTCGAAGGGCGATTCACGCTTATCCAGACATATTTCAACCGGCGATTTTGAAACTGGAGAAATTCGACAAGGGTTCTTTGTCTAAAATTGTGAACCGCGTACCCACTGATTGGATGACGCCCTCAGCCCGCACATTCGCGATTGCGCTGATGAGCTATAATTGTGAACAACTGAGGAGATTTATCTGATATGAGTACAAAAACTTTATTTTTAGCATGGCAGGACAAAGTATGGAGCCATCAATGGTTCCCGATTGGTCGGTTGGACGCAGATGTCGAGCATTCGGAGTATCGCTTCCGCTATACGGGTGGGGCTGCACGGGTACAGCAGGATTTGAATTATCCTCCCCTCCCGAGCTTTCCCCAACTGCATAGAGATTACCGATCTTCAGAACTGTTTTATCTGTTCCAAAATCGGGTTATGAAGTCGAACAGACCGGATTTTGCCGATCACGTTCAGCGACTCGACCTGTCTGAAAGTGCCGACCCATTCGAGATGCTATCGGTAAGCGGTGGCTATCGGGTAACCGACGATTACGAGGTCTTTCCAAAACTGGTGAAAGCCGACGATGGAAGTTTTGTCTGCCGGTTTTTCCTGCATGGATGGCGACACACAAACCTCCCCGCGCAAGAAAGACTGAATGCGCTGAATCCGGGAGAAGAACTTTACGTAACACTGGAACTGACCAACCCAGTGACTGGTCTGGCTGTGCAACTTCAGACAACGGACTATCACATGATCGGCTGGACCCCGCGTTATATCGTCTCCGAGATGGCGAGGGCAATGGCTGAATCGCCCGGTGAATACACGGCGCATGTGGTGCGAGTCAATCCCCCACCGTCTCCAATGACACAGCGCGTTTTGATTGAAATGCGTGGTCGCTGGGATGGATATGAACCGATGGAGAGTGAGGATTTTCAACCTCTGGTTGGTGATTGACCTTCATTACAAGTATTGATTTTACTGGATCGCGGCTAAAACCCTGCCGCGATGACAGACCAGAGTCACAGCCAGAGTCAAGGCCAGAGTGAGAGCCAGAGTCGCAAAATGAACCCAACCCCCTACACCGAAGACACCCTCGTTCAGCAGACCACCGCCGAGTACCTCGAACAACAACTCGGCTGGGAATCCGTCTATGCCTACAACAACGAGGACTTCGGACCAGACAGCCTGCTCGGTCGCACCTCTGACCGCGAAGTCGTACTCACGCGCCATCTACTCACCGCCCTGCGAACGCTGAACCCCGGCCTGCCCGAAGACGCCTACAACGACGCCATCCGGCAAATCACATCCACCACTGCTTCACAGAGCATCGTCGCCACCAACCGCGAAAAGTACGATTTCATCCGCGACGGCGTACCCGTCACATTCCACAATACCAACGGCGAGCGGGTGCGGGAACGCCTCCGAATCTTCGACTTTGACACCCCCGAAAACAACCACTTCCTCTGCGTGCGCGAATTGTGGATAAAGGGCGACCTCTACCGCAAACGGGCAGACATCATCGGCTTCGTCAACGGCCTGCCCCTCCTCTTCATCGAATGCAAAAACATCCACCGGGACCTCAAAGCCGCGTACAACGACAACTACTCGGACTATCGCGACACCATCCCCCACATCTTCCACCACAACACCATCGTCATGTTTGGCAACGGCGAAAAAGCAAAACTCGGCACCATCACCAGCGAATGGGATCACTTCCACGAATGGAAACGCCTATCCGAAGAAGAACCCGGCGTTGTCGATATGGAAACCCTCCTCAAAGGCGTCTGCAACAAACGCGACTTCATGGACATCATAGAAAACTTCATCCTCTTTGACGACACCTCTGGCGACACAAAGAAAATCCTCGCCCGCAACCACCAGTTCCTCGGCGTAAACCGCGCAATTGAAGCCGTGCGCGACCGCAAAGAGGGCAAACTCGGCGTCTTCTGGCACACACAGGGCGCAGGCAAAAGCTACTCCATGGTACTCTTCACCCGCAAAGTGCGTCGCAAACTCGGCGGCCATTTCACCTTCCTCATCCTCACAGACCGCACGGACCTCGACACGCAAATCTACAAAACCTTCGCAGGCTGCGGCGTCGTAGATCACGACCGAGACCCCTGCCGCGCAGCAGACGGGCCACACCTGAACCAGCTATTGACAGAACACAAATCGCACATCTTCTCCTTCATCCAGAAATTCAACCAGGACATAGACACCAACAAAGGCTACACCCAGCGCGACGACATCATCGTCATCACTGACGAAGCGCACCGCACCCAATACGGCGAATTAGCAGCCAACATGCGCGCTGCCCTGCCCAACGCCTCCTACATCGGCTTCACAGGCACACCCCTTTTCAAAGACGACCAGATCACGCGCCGCGTCTTCGGCGACTATGTCTCCACCTACGACTTCCAGCGCGCAGTAGAAGACAAAGCCACGCTACCCCTCTACTACGACGCACGCGGCGACAAACTCGGCGTAGCCGTTGATGATTTAAACGAACGTATCGCCGAAAAATTGGAAGAAGCCGAAATCAGCGACATCGACGAAGAACAGCACCTCGAACGAGAACTCAAACGCGCCTACCACATCATCACCGCGGGCAAACGACTCGACCAACTGGCCCGGGACTTCACGCGACACTACTCAGCCGCCTGGGAAACCGGCAAAGCCATGCTGATCTGCATCGACAAAATAACCTGCGTGCGAATGCACAGATTGATTGAATTCTACTGGCATGAATACATCGGAAAACTGGAAACAAGGCTATCGCGGACAAAGGATGAAGAAGAAAAAATAGACCTGCGACAGAAGATCGAATGGATGCGTGAGACCCGTATAGCAGTCGTAATCAGCGAAGAACAGGGCGAAATCGAAAAATTCGACAAATGGGAACTGGACATCCGCCCGCACCGCAAACTCATCAAAGAAGGCATAGACTTGCCCGAAACCCTGAGAGACAAACCCCAGTACCGCAACAAGCAACGCATGGAACTGGACGAAGCCTTCAAAGACGAGGAACACCCATTCCGCATCGCCATAGTCTGCGCCATGTGGCTAACGGGTTTCGATGTCCCGTGCCTGTCAACACTCTACCTCGACAAACCACTCAAAGCACACACCCTCATGCAAGCCATTGCCCGCGCCAACCGCGTGAACGAAAACAAAAACAACGGCCTGATCGTAGATTACTGCGGCGTCCTCGTACACCTGCGCCAGGCACTCGCAACCTTCGCCGGCACGCAACCGGATGGAGATAGCGCACCGACCGACCCTGCAAAACCCGAAGAAGAACTCCTATCAGACCTCGCCGAAGCCATCGCCCTGGTGCGAAACTTCCTCGACAAACGCAACGCACCACTGGATGACATCATCGAAAAAACGGGCTTCCAGCGCAACGCGGCTATTGTAGCCTGCAAAGAAGCCGTCAACGAAAACGACGAAACCCGCAAACGCTTCGAAGTCATGTGCCGCGAAGTATTCAAAAAGTACAAAGCCTGCGTCAACGTGCCAAACGTCAACACATATCGCAAAGACCGCGACGCCATTGACATCGTGTACAAAAGCCTCCAGCAAGACCGCAATCAGGCCGACATCTCAGAAATCATAATGGAATTACAGCGGGTAGTAGATGCGGCCATTGAACCAAAAATGAGTTCTGCGGCTGAAGGTCGGCGCCCCTACGACATCAGCCAGATAGACTTCGAGCGTCTGAAGCGAGAATTCGCGCGTACCCGGAAAAAAAACACCACCGTTCAGAACCTCAGACAAGCAGTAGAACAAAAATTGCAACGCCTAATGCAGCAAAACCCCTTACGCACGGACTTTCAGCACCACTACGAAGCAATCGTTGCAACGTACAACCGCGAAAAGGACCAGATAACAATAGAGCGCACCTTCGAAGCATTGCTCAAACTGGTGCAAGAATTGGATAAGGAAGAAACCCGGGCTATTCGCGAGGGACTCGACGAAGAATCTCTCGCAATCTTCGACCTCTTAAAAAAACCCAACCTGAACGCGGGCGAAATTGCACAAATCAAAAAAGTAGCTGTCAGCCTCCTGAAAAAATTAAAAGTTAGCAAACTGCGCGTTCACCAATGGTGCGAAAAAGAAGCGACCCGAGACGCCGTGCGGACATCCATCTATGACTTTCTCTTCAGCGACAAAACCGGCCTCCCTCACAAATACACAGAAAAGGACATAAAAACAAAAACCGAAGACGTCTTCCGCCACATCTACCGCGCCTACCCTAAATTGCCATCACCATATTACGAAAGTGCCGCTTGAAAATTTGATCTTGCTGTTGCCTTTTATCCGTGTTAATCTGTGTTCATCTGTGGTTGCTTTTCCCCTTCACACTTCACCCTTCTTACTTCCCACTTCACCATGCCCAACTCAAAAAACCGAAAAACCATCATCTCGTGGATGATGTATGACTTTGCGAACTCGTCCTTTGCCAACAACGTCACCACATTTATCTACGCGGCGTTCTTTACCAAAGTCATCGCTGAAAATGAAATCATCGGCACGGCCTTATGGTCTCGCGGCGTCGGCATCATCATGCTCGTCGTCGCACTGTTGTCGCCACCCCTCGGCGCGCTATCTGACCAGGGCGGATATCGCAAACGCTTTTTAACATTTTTCACCTTCCTCGCCGTCATCTTCACCTCACTGCTCTATTTCCCGCAACAGGGACAAGCCATCTATGCACTGAGCCTCTACATCATCGCCTGCATCTGCTTTGAAATGGGCATCGTATTTTACAATGCCTTCTTGCCCGACATTGCCCCCCCCAAACGCATCGGTCGCATATCGGGACAGGCATGGGGCGTGGGGTATTTCGGAGGCCTGCTCTCAATGGCTGTCCTCATGGTCGGATTTGTATCCGCAGAAACCCCGTGGTTTGGCCTCACCAAAGAAACCCATGCACACATCCGGGCGACAAACATCGGCGTCGCAATCTGGTTTGCCATCTTCAGCCTCCCAGCCCTCTTCTATTTACCCGCTCCCCCTGCGCGACAAACCGGCGACAAGCTGAGTTTGGCCGCATCCTACCGACGCATCCTGCAAACCTTCCGCGAACTCCAGCGCTACCGCGAAATCTTCAAACTCCTGCTCGCGCGCCTGGTCTATAACGACGGCCTGATCACGGTCTTTGCCTTTGGCGGCATTTACGCGGCAGGCACATTCGGATTCACATTTGAAGAAGTCCTCTTCTTCGGCATCATCGTCAACATTGCAGCAGGCATCGGCGCGTGGTGTTTTGGGTACCTGGACGACCGCCTGGGCGGCAAACTCACCATCCAGATCACCCTCATCGGATTCGTCATCGCGACTATTGTTGCCGTCGTGCCCCAGGAAAAAATCTGGTTCTGGATCGCGGGCATCCTCGTCGGCCTATTCGCCGGTCCCAACCAATCGGCCAGCCGCTCCCTCATGGGACGATTTGTTCCCCAAAACAAAGAAACCGAATTTTACGGCTTCTACGCCTTCTCGGGAAAAGCCACGGCATTTCTCGGACCCCTCCTCATGGGCGTCATCACACAAGCCTTTGGATCCCAGCGCTTCGGCATGGCAACCGTGGGCCTGTTCTTCATCATAGGCGGTCTCCTCTTGCGCACCGTTGACGAACAAAAAGGCATCCGTTCTGGGCGTGAAAAAACGCCGCCGGAAACAGACGCCTGACGCGGGATCACCCTACCCGAAATACTTCAAAATAGAAATTCCCCTTGACATCTACTTGTCTTATTGTCATATTTTACTATGACAATAAGACGATTCGATAAGCACATTCTAAAACATAAGGTATGTCCCTGATGAATTTTGAATTAGACCCCAAAAGCGGTATCCCTTTCTATCGCCAGATCATTGACCAGATCCGTTATGGCATTGCTGCGGGCAGATTGAAAGTAGGAGACCAATTACCCACCGTTCGCGCTCTGGCCGTAGAACTCAAGGTCAACCTCAACACCATCAGCAAAGCCTATCGGGAACTGGAAATTAAAAACATTCTGGAGACCCAGCAGGGTTCAGGAACGTTTATCGCGCCAGTAAAAGTAGAGATACCCGACAACGAAAGGGAAAAAAAGCTGACTGGTATATGCAATGAATTCCAGAGCATTGCCTCGGCCTACGGATTCAATCTTGAAGACTTGATCAAAGAACTACAACAAAGACAAGGAGCAGATCATGAACGATAAAATTCCTCTGAACAAGCATGTCAATCTCGTCTCGGTCTTTATTTTCCTTATCCTCACGCTGGCAAACGCAATCCTATTCTATTTGGACCTGACCTCTTTAACCATAGCCCTGATCGGACTGGCTGCTACCCTATTCATAGCCGCCACATTGAAAATCTCTGACCAGTGGGAAAAGGCTGTGGTCTTGCGCATGGGAAAATTTATCGGATTAAAAGGTCCGGGCTGGTTTCTCATCATTCCCATCATCGACCGGGTCGATAAATATATCGACCAGCGAGTTCGGGTTACTGACATTAGAGCCGACTCCACCCTGACGAAAGACACTGTCCCGGTCAACGTCGATGCCGTCGTCTATTGGACCGTTTGGGATGCTGAAAAAGCCGCCCTCGAAGTTCAGGAATACGAATACGCCGTTTCACTCGTCTCCCGGACCGGACTGCGCGACATCATCGGCAAACACGAATTGGCAGACCTCCTGCAAAATCGGGAAAAGATCGCCGAAGCCCTGCAACAGACCCTCGACGAAACGACCAGTTCCTGGGGCATAACCTGTCAAAGTGTCGGCATCAAAGACATCGTTATACCACCCGACCTTGCAGATGCCATGAGCAAGCAAGCCCAGGCAGAAAGGGAACGCCAGGCCCGGATCATCCTGGGCACAGCCGAAACCGAAATCTCGGAAAAATTCTCCCAGGCCAGCGAAAACTATCACAATAACCCCGTCGCCCTTCAACTGCGCGGGATGAACATGCTCTTTGAAGGCCTCAAGGAAAAAGGCTCTCTGGTAATCGTACCGAGTTCTGCCCTGGAATCGATGAACCTGGGGGCTATTGGTGGACTAACTGCCCTTGCAGAGAACAACACAAACCAAACACCCGAACCGACCGAAGAGACGGCTTAAACACTATCAGGAACAAAAAAAGCCGCTCGTTTGAGCGGCTTTTGTGTAAAGAACGCGGAATCACTCCACCCGAAAAACCACAGAATCCGCGGCCATAGAAGCGAACAACCCAATACCCCCCTTCACATGGAATTGCGGCTCATCTAACGCTGCTTCATCTTGCGCGCTCGAAATCAAATAATCGCCGTAATTCTCATCCAGCGCATAAACCAGAAATGAATATATGCCATAATACGAAAACTGTCTCGGATTTAAGGACAACGCGCGCCCCTGCAAAAAACGCCATTGATCTGCCCGGGCAATACTATCCCGCAACGCGCCCAGCCCCGTGGTATCCACTGCGCCGCCAAAACCGCCGCCAAATCTTCCAAACTGAGTCGCCAGCGGAATTTGCTCCAGCAATTCTACAGACTTGCGCGTCGTAACATATCCACCCTTTGTCTCGCCCTCCCATGTGACCCGATACGCATCACCCCCAATCAGCAACGTAGAGGCACCCGAAACATGCGGCGCAACCGGCACCGTCGTCTGCGCGGTCGCTGTCCCCAACCCCGTCGTAATAGACAGATGATAGGTCTTACCCGATTCAACAATCAGATCCGATTGCTCGTAATAACCCGGCTTATCCACCACAGGTGACAACTCGTAAGACACCCCATCCACCTCAATCATCACCAGCGCATCCGACAGCGCACTCGCCTCCCGATCATACACACTGGAAAGCGGCATCGTTGTACCCACAAACAAATCGGACACAGAACTCCCCGCCCGCAAATAACCCTCGACATAAACCGTCTCTCGAAACTCCCCCAACGACTCAGTCGGTGCCGTGCTACAACCCCCAGCACCAAGACCGAGAACAAAACAAAATATCCATTGTATTTTTCTCATCCCAAATTCCTCTGTATTAATATCGCAATGACGGGTAACAGGGTTGCCCCTACAATCAGACGAATGATTTTTCACCCTATGTTTCATCTGTGTCCATCTGCGTTCATCTGCGGATCACATATTAAAACGAAAACCAACACTCGGCAAAATCGGCTGAAGAAGCACATCCTGCACCTGAATCTCCGCCTCAGTCGCATCAAACGAGCGATACCATACATTGCGCCGATTATAGACATTGAACACACTGAACACTATCTGCCCCCCAACGCCACCCCACCTGAAATCGCGCGTAATACCCAGGTCCATACGGTGATACGCCGGCAACCGATAGGCATTCTTCTCCGACACATGGACATAGGGAATAGTCTGCCCCGTTGGCTGCTGCACCTCATAGCGCGCCTCGGGAAGCGTATATGCCTGCCCCGTGCCATAAACCCAGTTGGCATTCAAATTCCAGCCCCTGCCCAGATAATAATCCGTCACAACAGAAACATCGTGGCGCCGGTCGTACTTCGGCGGAAACGGATTCCCCTGATTCAAAGCGGCAAAAGTGTGTTCCGTCTTGCTCAACGTATATCCAATCCAACCCTTCAAACGCCCCTCAGTCTTGCGAAGCAAAAACTCGCCACCATAAGACTTTCCCGAACCAGTGGCGAACAGATCAGACAGCGGCGTCGAATCGCTCAGACGAACCTGCGACTGAAACTCCACCAGATCATCCATATCCTTGTGATAAAACTCCAGATCAACCTGCCAGCTTTCACCCGGCGTCAACATAAGGCCAAACGCATTGTGAACAGCTTTCCCTGGCGTCAGGGTCTCATCCACCGGCAGCCACATATCCGTCGTATAAGTATTGGCCTCAATCGAAATCAAATTGACAAACTGGTGATAAATGCCCCAACCGCCCTTAAACGCGATCCTATCATCCAGTTGAAATAAACCCGCCACCCGCGGAGACCATCGGGTATAATTGCCACTCTGGAAATGACTCACGCGCACCCCAGGCGTCAACTCCAGACGCCCCCAGCGCATCGTATGCTCGAGAAAACCCGTCTGATAAAAAGACGACGTATTAATCTGTGACCGGGTCGAATCTCCCACACCCTGCTTGTAAAAAGCGTCATACGATGTAAACTGAGCACCCACGCGCGTCGTGTGAAAAGGACCCGAATAAAGATCAAACGTCAACTTTGCCGTCAAATCGTTCAACTCATTATTGCGATTCAATGCAAAGCCGCGCCGACCACCTCCGCCTTCCCCGGTCTGCCCACTATTGGCCGCCTCGTTTTGATTGGTCGCAACATCAAAATTGGATATGTATCGACTCGCCGAAACCTGCACATTGCCGATCAAATTATCCGTGTATAGATGCAACCACTTAAACCGCGCAATCTGATTGCCCCAATCCATGAGCTGATCGCGCGTCTGCTCTCGAAAAGATGGCAACGACAGATTCAGCGCATCATTGCCCATGTATCCACTCACCGAAACCCGATCATTATCAGACACATCCAAATTCAGCTTGAAATTTGTATCGTAAAATCCATAGTCCTGCCCAAAATCGCTCGTCTGCTGCTGAAAATTGAACCGCGCCTGCCCAAAGCGTCCACCACCTTGCCGTCCCCCAAAGCCACCACCTCCCAATCCTCCCGGCCCACCGCCAGTAACTGGAGCCGTGCCAATGGTGCCAATGCGCGTACTGAACATTTCATCGACGATATGATCAAACAGCGGCGAATTTAAAACCTCTTGATACGTGCGCCGCCCCGAAAACATCCACGAACCGCGATCACCCACTGGCCCGCCAACCGTCAACCCCGCACTGATCAAATCCATGGACGCCCGCGCATCAAAAGACTTCCTGTTACCATCCAAATTTGTAATATCCAGCACACTCGACAGGCGGTCGCCATACCGCGCGGGAAACGTCCCCTTAATCAGAGTCACATCCTTCAAGGCATCGGGATTAAACGTGCTAAAAAACCCAAACAAATGATTCGGATTATAGACCACCACATCATCCAACAGAATCAAATTTTGTCCCGGCGTACCCCCGCGCACATACAAACCCGCGGAATTTTCACTCGCGGCCTGCACGCCCGGAAGCAACTGAATACCGCGCATCAAATCGGGCTGCCCCACCGTCGGAATGCGTGCCAACTCCGTCACCCGCGTGCCAAACGCACTCACAGGCGTCACCTCAGTTGGCGCCACGCGCTCGCCTATGGCCTCAATCTCTTCCCCCATCAATTCCGCAGGCTCCAACTCAATCACAATCCGCACAGTCTCGCCCTGTATAACCACGACCTGAACAGACTGACTCGCATAGCCGATATAACTCGCCGAAACCCTGTGTGTCCCCGGCGACAGATTCCCAATAACAAAATAACCGACCTTATCCGTCGCCACACCAATATGCAAACTATCGACCACCACATTGGCATTGGGCAACGTCTCGCCATTGGATGCATCGCGTACCGTACCCCGCATCGCACCCTGACCATACGCCTGTGTACTGATGGCAACACATACAACGCACAAAAACAACTGCACAATTCGCTTCATGGCCTCTCCTATTCCCCTCCCAGGGACAGTTAAAATAATCCTCCCTTCTGACATCTTTTAGATTCGCACATTGGTTCTCCCGTTCCCCATTTTCTGTACGAAAATTGTGAAACCGTGTTAAACTCTGTAAAACAAAACGCGCCCATTGTTCAATGGACGCGTTTTATACTTCAAGATGTAAAACTGTACTCAGACCGTCGCCTGTAGCTCCTTTAGATAATTCAGCGTATCGCGGATACTCGCCTCTTTTTAGCGTTGATATACGTCGCGCCGATGAGCGATACGGTGGATGATAACACGCTGATTTGTATCATCAATTTCATAAAGAATGCGATAGTCTCCCACGCGAATACGCCACGAATTTGAGCGACCAACCAGTTTTTCCACTCCTGAAGGACGTGGCTCTGCTTCCAGTTGGAGAAGATGTCGGTTAATACGTTGACGAATATGGCCTTGTAGCCTACGGCGTTCTCGTTCTGCCGATGAACGCATGTGAACAGCGTAAGCCATTGCTACGTTACTTCTCCCGTTTCACGAAGCAAATCGCGCAAAGGCCGTGTCTCGCTATTCTCCTCGTTCGCTTCTTCCATTAACATGGTATCAACAGCATCCTGCAAGTGAGGAGGAAGCGTCTCCCAATCTGTTTCCCGAGCCACCTTCTGAATTAAAGTCTTGAAATCGTCATATCCAAGTATCACCTCAATGACCTCACCTGAATCATCATATACCCATTTTGGAGAACGAGATTTTTCGAGAATGCGTGTCATATTACCCTCAATAGTATTGATCGAGTTAAATCTGAAAATAAGTTGAATTTCTATTGATGTCAATTCAGGACAGTCGCCTGTAGCTCCTTTAGATAACTCAGCGTATCGCGGATACTCGCCTCTGTCGTCTCCGACGCGCCTTTCTCCACACACAGGGGACCAGCGTAATCTGCCGCATTCAGAATTTGCAAACACGTCTTCAAATCATACCCCATTGTTTTCCCATCCCGCTCCCACGCCTGCACGCCATCATCGCTGTAATTAAACACCTTCACATGACACGAAAACGCGCGCGGTGCCAGCACGCGCATCCCCGCCTCCCAATCGCCATCGGGAAAATTCGCCGTATCTGGACAGGTGCCAAACCACTCGGAATCCACCCCATCTAAAATCCGCTGCAAATTATCAGAAGAAGACGACACACCTCCATGATTCTCCACCAGCAGCCTCACCCCCGCCTGCTCGCCCACAGCCACCAATTCCCGATACCCCTCAATCACCCGCCCCATCGCCCCATCGTCATCCGCGTGGCCCGTATTAATCCGTATCGCCTCTGATCCCACAGCCGACGCCGTGTAAAACCACTGCTTCAGCGCCTCCAGATCCGTGCGCCGCACAGCCTCATCAGCACCTGCAATATTGCCCATATCCACGGCGATATTGCGCACCGAAAGTCCATGATCAGCCAACCGATTCCGAAGTTCATTCAAATACCTCGCATCCTGAGACTCAAAAAACCGCGAACACAACTCCACCGTCCTCACACCATGCGCGGCACACACCTCGGGAAACGCCAGCAAAGTCAGCGACTTCTCCCGCAAAATTTCACCACTGAGCACCCATCCGGCAATACCGACTTCGAGATCCATAGTCATTTCTCCTTTTACTGAATTTATCGACACATTTGACCCGCACGCCTATATTTATATTATATTACACGCCCCCACAAAACAAGGAGGTTTTTCGTGGAATCCGTTATTGGCATCATATTAGGCGGCGGAGCGGGATCGCGCCTCTATCCCCTGACCAAATACCGCTCCAAACCCGCAGTTCCCATCGGCGGCAAATATCGCCTCATCGACATCCCCATCAGCAACTGCCTGCACTCGGGCCTCACACGCATCTACGCACTCACCCAGTTCAACTCCGCCTCTCTCAACCGCCACATCGCCCAAACCTATCGCTTCGATGCCTTTTCAAACGGCTTTGTCGAAATCCTCGCCGCCGAACAAACCCAGGACCGCCTCGACTGGTATCAGGGCACAGCCGACGCTGTTCGCCAGCACCTCCACCACTTCATGTCCTACCAGATAGATCAATACCTCATCCTCTCTGGCGACCACCTCTACCGCATGAACTACCGGGACTTCATCGCCGAACACCGCGAAAAAGGCGCAGACCTCACCATCGCAGTCAAACCCGTCAGCCGAGAAATCGCGCCCGACCTCGGCATCCTCAAACTCGATGACACCGGACGCATCATCGACTTCGTAGAAAAACCTCAAACCGACGCCGAACTGGACGACCTCAAACTCAATCCCGCCCCGGGCAGCAACCCCGACGAAGCGTACATGGCCTCAATGGGCATATACGTCTTTGAAAAAGACGAACTGAGAACGCTCCTCGCGGAAAACAAAGGCGACGACTTTGGCAAACACATCATCCCCGCCGCCATCCACAGCCACAAAGTCTATGCCCACCGCTTCGAGGGCTACTGGGAAGACATCGGTACCATCCGCGCCTTCTACGAATCCAACCTCGCACTCACAACCCCATCGCCCCCCTTCACCTTTTATCAACCCGGCGCCCCCATCTACACCCATCCGCGCTACCTCGCCGCGGCCAAATTGGACGGATGCCACCTCAAACAATGCAAAATCGGCGACGGCTCCGACATACAAGACGCAGAAATCGAACACGCCGTCATCGGCATACGCAGCATCGTTGGTCCCCGCGTCAAACTCACCAACACCGTCATGATGGGCGCGGACTTTTACGAAACCCCCGAAGACAAAAAACGCAACAAACAAAAAGGCATCCCAAACGTCGGCATCGGTCCGGGATGCGTAATCGACAGCGCAATCATCGACAAAAACGCCCGCATTGGGGAAAACGTCATCATCCAAAACGCAAAAAACATCCGCGAAACAGAACGCGACGCCTACGCCATCCGCGACGGCATCGTCGTCATCACCAAAGACGCCATCATTCCTTCAGGTACCGTGATTTAAGAAGTAAGAAGTGAGAAGTAAGAAGTAAGAAGTCCACCCAACACCACCCTAAAACGGGGGCTTTATCCCTACTTCCTCCTTCACACTTCCTCCTTCACACTTCACCCTGTCTTTGTGCAAATAGCCAGTCCCATACATCTTCAGTCTTGTCGCATTGATCGCTGGCAAAATGCGTGATAAATCCGCGTTGTGGGTCGTCGCCTGTGTACGCAAAACCATAAGCACTGGCATTGTGTCCCACGTCTTTTAATTCCGTATATTTGGTATTGGCATCTATCGCGTTCAACTGGCGAAAAGCATCTCGGGTCAAGTCAACGGGCACAGTTGCATCGGCATCGCCGTGAAATGTCCAGATGGGAACTTTGACAATGCGGCTGACATCATTCCACGGTTCGCACCCGCCAGCAGAGGGAATCGCGGCGGCAAAACGGTCGGGTTGTGCGCAAACGGCGTTCCAGGTACCAAAACCACCCATTGAATGCCCGAGTACGTAGATGCGGTCCTGATCAATTGGAAACTCATCGCATATTATATCCAGCAGATCAAAGGCGTTGCCCAAATCGCCCTTTGAAAGATCGTCACCTCGAGCCAGCAATCGCTTAACGCGCGTTTGCCAGATATCGGGGAGCGAGCCGATATATTCCCGTGTCACCTCGGGCATGGAATTGGGCACCAGCCAGCGCAGGGGCGTTTGAGGAGCGAGAACAAAACAGGGATATTTGCGGCGATGTGTTTCATCTGCCAATGGTGATTCGTTCCAGTGGCGCAGGTTTTTGATATTATCTGTGCCTTTGCCTCCCGCGCCATGTAAGCTGAAAATGAGGGGATACGCTTTATCGGAATGGTCTGCGATATCAATAGGTCTGAGCAGGCGATAGGGCATACTGCCGTAGTTTCGTTCTTCGTAAATATCCATCCAGTTGTTCATATTGTCTCCTTATGGATCAACTTTTACACAGATAAAGACCCAGATCTTTTTTCGCCTCTTCCTCTAACAGACCGACCTGCACGGGAATATCCGCATCTTTGAGAATTTGAACGCCGCGTCCGCGATTTTTGGGATGCGGGTCAATGAGGGCGACAAAAACATCTCGGATTTTTCTTTTAACAAGTGCCTGCGCACACGAAGGCGTGCGCCCGTGAAAAGAACACGGCTCCAGAGTAACAAATGCCGTAACATCTTCCAGTGAACCCGCCACTTGCGCCAGTGCCATCGCCTCTGCGTGAAATTTGCCCGGCGGATTGGTGTAACCCCGGGCAATAATTTTTCCTTCTCGCACCAGCACACATCCGACCGGTGGATTGGGCAAGCACTCGGGAAGCGCTTTTCTGCCTTCGACGAGCGCAGCGGCCATGAAGTTTTCCAATTCAATTTGTGAATAATTGGACATTGGACATACCAGGCGCGAAAAACGCCCCGGCACAGCGATGCTGGGGCGTTCTCTTTTTGGACAGACTCCGTTTACTCCCCACCATACCCAATACAATACAAATGCGTCGCCGTCCGAATAAAAAGCTGTGACCCGGATGACACGGGCGATGACAGTGTGTACGTCCCATCCAACTCATTCGTACCCAAAACCTCAAATTTTGGACCCGCGGCCAGAACAGTCGTCACGGCGTATTCATTTAACAAAAACAACTTGCCATCCGCCAGATGGGGTGACGCGCTCACAATACCCTGCGTCGTCCGCTCAGGCCCCCATACCACAGCCCCGGTCTTTGCGTCCAGACACATTGCCCGCCCGCGATCATCAACCATATAAAAATACTTCCCATCACTCGTCGGCGTAGGCACATCCGGCGCAGCAGCACCCTCCCATTTCCACACCACATTATCGGAAACATCGCCCTTACCACCAGCAGATAGTGCCAGCAGAGGCCGTTGCCGGGTCGGTGCATAAATCATATCCCCAACCACCAGAGGAGACGCAACAATCCGATAATTGCCCCTCCGACCGGGATTCAATCCATTGGCACGCCAGACCTCACGTCCCGTATCCGGATCGTGCCCCGTCACGCAATCCCCACCCGTAATAACAATCTGAGTCTCGCCATCGCGCTTCAACAGCACAGGCGTCGTGTACGAATCCGGAGACTCCCGAATAGCATCTGTCGGCCGCTCCACCCGCCAAACCGCCTTCCCACTCCCGGCATCTAACGCCACGACATACGAGGGATCATCCGTCCGCATCCCGTGAAGCACCTGAAGAATGAGCTTGCCATCGTACAGAATCGGCGAAGACGCATACCCGAAAAGCAGGCCAAATCTCCCGTAATCCTTTTGAATACTCCGCGACCAGATTGCCTTCCCCTCCATATCCAGACACGTCACAACCCCATTGCCCGTAACCACCCACACATGCGCCCCATCCGTAATAGGAGACGGCGACGTCATATTGTGTTTGCGCCGCAGCACATTACCCTCATCCAGCTTATGCCGCCAGAGTTCACTCCCGTCTTTCCTCGACAAACACAAAATATAAATCTCCAGTCCCCCCGGTTCTTGCTCCTCTGGTCTTTGTGCAGGCGACGGCGAAGTCAGAAAAATGCGATCACCCCAGATAACGGGCGTACTACCGCTCCACGAAGGCAACTCGGTCTTCCAGACAATATTCTCTTCCAAACTCCACGACGCGGGCAAATTCTTAGCCGTACTCACCCCATCTTGCTGCGGACCGCGCCACTGCGGCCAATTATCTGCATCAGCACATAGTGGAACAAGAGCGACAACACAAACCATACGAACTATTCGACCAACCATAGAATCTCCTCCTTAGTAGAGTGATTTTCAACTTGTTTTTCACCCAATTTGACAGATATTGCCCCTTAATTGTTCCTATCTCCCATCAAAGTCAAAATAGAGAGACTCACATGCAACAGCAACCCAATATTTTGCTATTCATCACCGATCAACAGCGCTCCGACACCATGGCGTGTTATGGCAACGACTGGATCCAGGCACAGAACATGAACGCCCTCGCCAATGAGAGCTTTGTCTTCGAAAACCCCTATTGC
>JAJEDY010000031.1 GCA_022821275.1 Candidatus Latescibacterota bacterium
TTTTGGATGGTCTGAGCGGTCGGCTCAAACTCTCTGGCCAGTTCAGAAGGACTGCGACCAGCGCGCACAAGCTCCACGATCTGACGTTTCAACTCGGATGGATAAGGGGGACGTGTTGGTGGCATAGTGGGTCTCCTTTCTAGTTACTGATAAGGTACCCACCCAAACGGGTCAAGTCCAGGCTTTTTTGTTCTTCCAGATCAATAATTTTCTGGCTTATAGTTTTTATTCCAACCCTCCTTCCAGCGATACTTTCCACCAGAGCATCCAGCTTATTGTCGATATCTTTGAGAAGCCTTTGATAATTTTTCTGTGCTTGCATCAAGGATTTCATACGCTCTGAGTTATTTGTTGTCGCTTCAGCAACAAGGTCTTGGACACGTTTTTGATCATCACTGAGTTGGATTAACCGATCAGCGACGACTTTTTCAAGGGCTTGTGCGGGCACAAGCTTCATTTTGCATTCCCTGTTGCCACGATGGATTTTACAGGTGCATTGGTAGTAGAAATAGGGTTTTTTCTGGCGATTCATGCCGTAATAAGGTGTCATATAGGACTTGCACCATCCGCATTTTACCAGCCCTTGGAGTAAGAAGGTATGTAGGTTTTGTTTTCTGCTCCTTGAACCAGTGACCCGTTTGGTTTCTATAATGGCTGGATCTGATGATATTTCCGGACTGCTTGGCAATGGCGCGAGAACCATTGTAAAAGGGATTCAATAGATTATCAGCATCCATCAGACTGTTGATAATTTTGTCTTAACATTACGAATACGTTTTAGCCCTGACGGACAAACTTGCGGAAGCCCTGACGCCTCCTATCAACAGTTTGATGGAACCGTCAGGGCTTTTTTCTTTTTCGCACGACACACACAACCACTCAGGCAGCCCGATCAGTCGGGTAGCCTACTAAATAGAATAGCCAACCTAATGCCAGTGGCACTGGCATTGGATCAAATTCTTTTATTTTTATAAACACCTCAATTGAAATAATCCCTGATCAGATTTTGCCACTGGTCGGGGGTTAAAGGTTTACTTTACAATCTCTCTTTGCCGACCATTCAACACCATCTTGACGCCCGTGAACCGTATGAACCCCAGGGGGCCAAATAACTGTGATATTTGTTATCTCCTGCAACCCCTTTTTTTCTTCTGCATCTTCTATCGCTGAAATTACAGACCGACCTAATTCACGGGTTGTTTTCTTTTTTCCATTCTTGCGGAAATGACTTACACTCAAACAGTTCGCGATGAACCGCAGTTTCTTAATCGTTGGCCTTGCAATCCTGCCGTTTTCGTCCCTTACTACAAACGTGCCGCTCTCAAATTCTTTTATGAGACACGATTCATACTCCACAGACCTGACAACTTTTGACATAATGTTTCTCCTCTAAAAAGGTGCGAAAAAGCCTAATTACACTAAATTAGCACATTATTAGAGGTATTGTCAAGAAAAAAAATGTTTTTATGGGTTTTTTATGCCATTCAGAACTTGAGGGGTAGTGACTGATATAGAGGATTTTACCCCTCAAAGTGCCGAGCTTTCTTGAACCACCTCGCCACTAGGATCAACCCTCGAACTGGTGAACCCGTGAGAATGACGACCGTACATGCGTACGCCACCGCCATACGCGCAGACCTTAAAGCCTTCGGAAAAGAACATCTCTTTGGCACGAAGTCCCAGGCAGCCCTCAAACGCATACAGCGAGAGAAAAGCGACGCTGGCCAGGTCGCACTGCGCCAGGCAAAGGCTTTGAATTGGGCAGACGTGAACCTTTGCGCCCGCATTGCTGAAAAATCAGGGCTGACGGTTGGCTGGCGTGATAGCGCAATGATCCGCGTGATGTCTGACGGACTTTTGCGTATCTCGGAATTGGTCGCCCTCGATGTGGAGGATATTTCAGAGAACAACAACGGTACAGGTACCGCGATGATTAGACGCTCCAAAACCGACCAGGCCGGAGAAGGTGCATATATCGGCCTGGGAAAGCCCACAATGGACGCCATACGCACCTACACCCAAAGAGCAGACATTCACGAAGGCGCACTGTTCAGAAGAATTTGGAAAGGCGGCAACCGCGTCAGTGATTACCGAATTTCTATCAATGGCGCACGTCACGCTATTCAGGCGGTAACGCGCCAGCGGGCATTGACAGAATTTCAGGACACAGCGCACGGGTTGGAAGTGCCCAAGATTTGGTCAAGCAAGGGGCGACGTTGCCCGATCTGATGCAGGTGGGCAGATGGGAAGATGAGAAAATGCCGGCGCGGTATTCCAAAGCCCTCTCTGCTGAGGACAACGCGATTATGCGCTTCAAGTACAGGAAATAACGCCCTAATATCAGTAACACCTATATTCTCGCGCTCACGATCTGGAGAAAACATGTCAAAATCTAAACGTCCGGTCGGGCGACCAAAGACAACCGACCTGATAACGTTCTCGGTAAAGATTCCGTGCAAACTTCAAGCCACGCTGGACAAGGCAGCCGCCGATTCCTTGGACTCTCGGAATATGGTCATAAGGCGCGAAGTTCCCAATGTGTACCCCCAGGAAAAATTTGAAATACAGCGAATAGGCACGCTCGCGCCCGCCTCGAGTACAACACAAAAGCCCGTTGATCGGTTAAGACCAACGGGCTTTTGCTATTCGCTTTTTTGAGGATGTGTTTGGCTATCTGATAGCTTGACTTGTTATTGTTGTCTATCATTGTCTGTGTCATCATCCGAAACAAAGGGCGGCAATGGAACGTTGGGATGGTTTTCCTCCAACCAGCTACGCCACTGGGCATTATTTTCTTTGAGCTTTCGATCCTGCCGCTCGCGGTATTTTTCGACTAAAAGTGACTTCATACCTACCCCCTGTATAACTAAAAAGGCAAAGACGACAGCAAAAATACCTACAGATCCTATGGAGATAGCCAAGTCAATAATACCATCCCTATCGAGTCCGATAATTTTGTCCCAGTCACGCCAAAGAACCAGACCTAACAAGGGCACAAAACACACGAGAGCCAACCCTATGATCCACTCTCTTTCCTCTGGCGTACAACTCCAAATATCTACTCGATCATCTGCGGGGCTTTGCCTCTGCTCCATTTGTTCCTTACTCTCCATTTCTCTAGGGAAATTTCCCCCACCTTCAAAAAAGGTAACGAAATAGAAATCTAACAGCAAGAATAATCTCCACCACAAAGGCCACTGATCCTCACCGATCGGCGGCCTTTTTATTTTGTGCGATTATCAAAATTTCCTGGCACAAATACAATGACGGGGAATTCGTCCGCCCCAGTGAACGGGCAAAAAAATACCCTGGCAAGTGCCGACACACCCACCAGGGCAAAGGAAAACTTAATGCACACCTTGACAGGTGTTTTTCCAAGAAAGGGGAGTCTATGGACACCGCAAGAGAAAAGCCGACCCCGCGACAACGGCATCGGCTCAATCAGTTGTTGCTTTCTTTGGTCTTCACCGCGGAAGAAGCCCACCGCATTGCTATTTGGCTGAACAGTCCACGCGCAACCAAAGAGAAGGCGAGCGAAATGATCGACAACGCACTGGCTCGCATCAAAAAGCGAGATGATGCGAAAAAAGCCAGTGCTGAGCGCAGGGCCGAATACCGCGCGAATAAAGAAAATGGTGGTGGCGAATATCCCCCCAAACGGTATTCCAACGAACACCCGCCCAATGGTGGAGATTCGGCCAATGGAGAGACCCCCGAAGATACACCAGCTCCCCCTTCAGTTCCTGCACCAGCTCGCAAAGCTGAAGTAGAAAAGCCGCCCGGGCAACTCGCTGACCGAACCTTAAAGGGCAACGATCTGACCAAAGACCAACAACTGACCCTGCAAGCAGTCATAGAATTCTCCAGGCGAGTGCTTAATCAGGGCATGGGCACTGAGCCATCCATAACAAGCCCGCTCGATGTAATCCCTGAGCTTCGCCACATAAAGGATCTGAAGCGTGAGCATTTCGTCTGTGTCTATCTGAATGCAAGAAATCAAATCTTGAACGTCGCCACAATCAGCATCGGATCCCTCAATGCGAGCCTCGTTCACCCCAGAGAAGTACTAGGCCCGGCCATTGAATCATCCGTGGCCAGTATGATCCTTGCTCATAACCACCCCAGTACGGATGTAACTCCCAGTAGAGAGGACATCGAGCTTACTCGAAGACTGGTGAAAGCCGGAGAGATCATGGGCATCGAGATACTCGACCATCTCGTTATCGGAGGCGACCGTTTCTTAAGTATGAAAGAGGCGAATGTATTCTAACCCCCTGGGCGGCTCTCGAAGTCGCCCAATTTCACACAAGAGGATCAAAACAATGTGGACGGAGTAGAAAGGAATCCCCCAATGACAGACAAAACAACCCCCGATTACACGGACGCCCCGCCTGAAATTTCCCAGGCAATCCGGGAGTCCACAACCACACAGGAGAGACACATGCCACAACCTGAAATAACATTCCGTCATGGTCTATGCTCTGCGAGTGTTTTCGAGCAGGACTTTGAGCGAGACGGGGAAAAGCTGACCGTCCAAACCGTCACCTTCCAGCGCAGTTACTTGGACAAAGAGGGAAATTGGCAACAGACCAACAGCCTCAAAGTGAACGATATACCAAAGGCTGTTTTGGTACTTCAAAAAGCGTACGAATTTCTCACTTCAAACAGCTTTGCCGATCCCGGCGCCAATGGTGAATAACGTACCGCCGGTGCAGTCAACCGATCACCTGGGCGGCCTCCTGCGGTCGCCCGCAACCATTGAAAGGATTACACAATGGCAATCACAGAAGCCGATCTGCTTCCCGAAGTCGATGTTGAGGCTATCGTGGGCGAGTGTTATATGCCGTTTCCCAGTGACGTGATAAAGATTCGCAATGACGCTGGCACAGGTGGCAAAGACTTGTCCTATGTGGGACACCCCGAATATACCCGGCGCCTCGACCGGCTCTTTCCCTTCGCCGCCTGATGGTGGGGTGCGTATCACTAAAAAAGAGGCATCGGATCTGATCAGCCGCGCATTTGGCGAGAAGTAAAGGCGTCTGAGAGGCGATAATTAAAAACGTGCCTGGGGGAGACACGTCTATCGCTTCTCAGACAGCTTAAAAATAGAGGTTTCAGAGGTTTTTGTGCATCGAGGGCGTCAGGCGCGGTGAACAGTCCCCCAACCATCGGCGCCCAATGCTCGAGAACATTCACAAGGGATTACTGATGGACTATTTGACATACAAATACAAGCTGTATAGCCGTTGCGACCGCAACAGGTATCTCCATCAGAACATAGACGCCTTTGCTGGCGTGTATAATCACTTCATTGCTCTGCACAGGCGATACTACCGGCTATACAAAAAGTATCCGCACAAATTCGCCCTGATAAACCACCTGACAAAGCTGAAAAAGACCAGGCGTTTTTCTCACTGGCGACTGTTGCCGTCAACGGCATTGCGAAATGTGATTGAGCGCATAGACTTTGGCTATCAAAAGTTCTTTGCCAAACAGAACAAGCGACCGCCGAAGTTTCGCTCTCGATACAGGTATCAGTCTTATGCACTGAGAGAAAAAGAAGGCTACAAATTTCTGGATGGTAACAAAGTCCGGATCAGCTTCGGTTATCGCGGCAAAATCAAGCGCACATTCAGGTATCACAAAAGCAGGGACTTCGATGTGGAATGTGTAAAAATGGTCACAATCAAACGCGACCGCGTGGGCGATTTGTGGCTGTGTGTTGTCGCAAAGGCTGAAAGTTCCAGGTCGATCATTTTATTTTCGGTGGAATTTTTACGCCTATTTGCTTCAGGTTGTCGATCACCTCGAAGTCGGTCTCAACTGCCTGGCCTGCGCCGAGCCGCTCAACGGCGTCCACAGCCGCCACGTAAAGCTGAATCATTGCCCGCTTTTCCTCATTCTCTAACGCGACCTTCTCGGCCTTTAACTCGGTCGCCTTTGTCTGCGCCTCGGTCAATTCCTTCCGGGCTTTATAGACCGTGGTACGCGCCTCGACCTCGGCAATCTTCGCCTGTATCGGTAACAGGTTGATTCGTGCCCGTATCTCTGCCCCTGGATCCATATCCCGATAGACAGTAGCAGCCCTATTGAGCAGTTCGTCATAATCTCCAAAGGCGTCCCGCTCCCCTCGTTCGATCCGTTCCCTTTCCAAAATCTTGCTACATTCCCACAGTTTATTTTCCAAGATGTGGCAACGTGGGCATTTCTTTTCATCTCCGTTTGTCTCGGCCATTGTAAAGTCTCCCTTGAAAGTGTAAGTGTTCCGTAAGTTGTCCTCTCAGTTTTCTATACCTCAACCTCGCGCTCCAGAGCCGCGCACCTCTCACATTGGCCTTGCTCAATCATGACGCTCTCCTTTCTCTGGATCCGCCCCCAATAATGCCCTGTCCTTTTTTGTAATAATACGCGATAGTTGTCCCATCTGTCAAGGTCTGGGCGAAATGAATTAGCCCGTCAATCGAATGAGATCAACGGGCTTTTGTCTTATGCTTGGTCGAGCACCACAACACGTACCAGGGCATAGCCGACGACAGAAACCAAAATGCAAGTGTTTTATGAGGATGTAATTACGTCATCCCGAAGTGTTTGAAAGCTGCGAATATAGATTCACGCTTATCAGGCGGACATAGATGTTTTCTCTCATCACCTTGTCGATTCCAGGCCCTTCCAACCTGGATGCCAGCCAGTTCCTTACAATGGGCGATCCAACACGGTTTAGGAACCCAACCATAGTTCAAACGAATCCACTGCTGGATTTTTTTATACATTGCTATCGCCTCCTTTTGTTTTAAAATAAAATCTCTGACCCCTATTTCACGGAACTACCTTTTTACAGAACTTTTTGGGCTTGACCAAGCTACAATATAATATACGCGAGAAATTATTAACGGAGCTCATTTTTTCAGTTACTACATCCTAAACTCTTTATTCACTCCAGCACTATCCTACATACTCCCCTTAACAAGGTAACAGAGAACACACCATTGAGGGTTTTCTTGATATGCTGGAGATTCGCTTTGGTGAGCAACGCGCCCCTCCTATCTACCGCATTGCCGCTATCAACGATGTGCAACACCTGAAGCAGTTGCATGGTTGCGATACAAGTTCCAGCATAATCACGCACCTGGCCAGAAAGACTTGCCGCTTGCCTTGTCGCCCCTCAATCTACTGTGTATATTGATAGATTTACGCAGATTATCCAGATGCCTGTCAAGCTCGGCAAAGGAAGGGGGAGTGATATGTTCTACAACGAACTGATCAAACAAATAGATTCCATGCCTTACACGCATCGGCAGATGTTGTTCAGGGGGGAACCTTTCAGACTGGAAAAGCGCGAAGAAGATCGGAGCAGATGAGGGACTTATTTCTTCCCTTTCTGAAGGGACTGTTGGCGATGCGCTCCTGGCCGATAATGTGCGGATGGTTGCCCGAGAAGGGATCCTCGCCTCGCCGACGGTAAGGATCAATGAGCAGGTTGTAAATCCTTATGATCCTGTGCTTATGGCCTCTCATTTGAACAGTGTACTTGTCCAAATGCATGGAGAGGGGGGCAATGAGCCAGAGACGGTACGACCTGCCCAATGGATATGGAATGGTGTCGAGCATCAAAGAGGACGACCCTTTTCTCGGTATCAAGGTAGAAATAGAGACAGAAGGCCGCGACACGGCGATATTTCGGCCCGCGCGTCTATGTCTTTGAGCGCAGCACGGGACGCTTTAAGGGCACAGATATTGACGAGACGCGCCTGGTGATGCCCAAGAAGTTTCGCGCACGTCGCGCACGTCGGGCATTGAGCAAGGAAAAGAAAAGGAAGGAAAAATGAGCGAAGTCAGTACTTTTAATCCCGAATGGGTCGTTTTAGAGCTTATGGGACACCGCCGATTGTTCGGACTGCTGCAATCGACGCCTTTCCCTGGGGGATTATACCGCATAATCTATCCAGGAAAGGCGAAAGAATCCGCCATGACGCAGTATTACAACCCGACGGCGATTTATTGCATCACGCCAGCCGGGGAAGCCTCTGTGCGCGAGATGGCTGACCGGGCAACACCACCGGCGGCACAGCTTCAGCTTATGCCCGTGACAGATTACGGAGAAGAAGACTATCGAGACCCGGATGATGAGGACTACTAATATCCGAAGTTGAAATGAGTTAAAATGCTTCTTCTGCTGGTGTATTATTTGGATTGCTTGGCGATTCGGTCGGCGATTCGAGCAACGGTATATAATTTATTATAACGATATTGGATCCAGCTTCGTATATAAGTTCTATCTTTGTTCGTTTGTTGGCAGCCTGCCATCTCATTCCAGTATCTCCAAAGGTTGTGGCTTGGCCATATTTGTCTGACAGTGCGTTGGCTATATCGCCATACAGTTTCCTAAGCTCTGTGTTACTTAAATATTTGGTAAAAAAAGAATAGACTGCTCCAGCCAGTTTATCCAGAGTAAAATGGTATATCAGACTGCATTCTCTATTGAATATAGAACCACGATAACTTATTGCTGTCAGGGCACTACTGGTGGGTAGTTGTGTGTTACTCAATTTCCATTTGGGATCTAATTTTTCTATCGCTTTGACTTGAGCAATAGACATACCCCATCGCACCTTTCTAAAATCATACTCGTCTGCTGATGTATTCTTTGAATTGCCTGGCGATTTGGTCGGCGATCTGAGCAACGAGTAAGATATCGTAACGAGACTGGATTCAGCATGGTATCCAAGTCTTACCAGTGTTCGTTTGTTGATGGTCCGCCATTCCATTCCAGTATTTTTAACGGGTGTGCCCTTGCCATATTTATCTGACAGTGTGTTGAGTATATCGTCGTACAGTTGTTTTAGATCCTGAGTGCTTAAATTTTCGACATCAAAAGTATAGAATCCTCCAATCAGTTTTCTATAACTAAATGAGTACGTTATATCGCATTCTCTATTGAATATAGAACCATTATAATTTACTGTTAAGCGGCTGTCTGTCTCGGGTAGTTCTGCCATACCCCATCTCCATTTGGGATCATTTTCTATCTCTTTGACTTGAGTAATAGACATACCCCATCGCGTCTTTCTAAAATCATACTCGTCTGCACAGATATTGTGGGTTAATAGCAACATCCCTGCCAGCAAGGTTAAATATCGGATGTATTTCATGGGTCTCTCTTTTGGTGTATTTGGAGTATGTCAAGGCGCTATCTGATTGAGGAAGGCTTTCAAGCGGTCGTGCCTGTCGATAATCTCTTGTGGAATCTCTACCCGTTCACCGGGCGGGAGAACGGAAATGGCGGGCTTTGTGGCATCTGGAGTTACCCCGCTTTAGATGCTGTTGCCGAATTGGTCGAGAGGGAATTAGCGGTTGAAAAAATGGCTGTTTGTGGTCGGAATTCAGGCTCTGTATGGACAGATTTGGAATTCGGCAACTGGAGTTACCCCGTTTCGGTGGATATCTGACAATATCTCTGTGTAAGAAAATACCACGCTGATGCCCAATGTCAATTAGCCTTTATAGCGGTTCAACTATAGGGGCGCACACCTCATAACGCAACCTTCTCATAACTGGCACTTTGGTCTGGATATTGCTCCCCAATCATTTTCCAAAATTTCCTTCTTTGTCTCTCCTTGCTCTTAAGCCGGAGTAACGGCTGCAACCGATAGACCGCCAGGAAACTTAACCTTGGGTCTGAGTCATCCAATCCCAGGATAAAATCTTTAATTTTCTCATCCAGCTTGAGTAACTGTAGAATCAAGTGGACTTTGGTCTGTGAAATTCCCACCTGTTGAGCAAGTGTTCTCTGAGATTGAACGTTGCCCTTTTCAAGAAGTTCTTGATAATACAGAGCCTTTTTAATATTATTGGGATGTTGCAGTTTTTGAGTAACTAAATGTTTTTGTGGCTTATGTCCGATTGCGATAATGGGCCTGTTGTTACTGCGGAAGTGATAGATGGGGAAGTGATCCCATACGGTAAAAAGTTCAGTGAGTGCATCAGTCGGGCAACCAATTTTTTTTGCTGAACTTTAATTCTATCCGCACTCTGATGGGGTAAATATGAAAACATTAAATATCCCATATTCTGAAGACCTGCTCTTGATCACCGGGCAAGAACCCGAAGTCTTTGAACGAGAAGCGCGCTTTCTATTGGCGTTGAAATTTTTTGAACTCCGCCGGATTTCTGCTGGAAAGGCAGCGGAGTTATCCGGTTTAAGCAAGCCCGAGTTTCTCGCAAAGGTCAGTGCATTGAACATCCCTGTTGTTGATCTGGATGATGATCAACTCGATACAGAATTTGGTTATAAATGACGTGTTTCTAATCGCAGATTCCAGTCCTCTCATTGCATTGGCGGGCGTGAACCGACTCAACCTATTGCCCAGATTGTATTCTCGCGTTATTGCACCATCCGCTATATATAGATGAAATTCTGGCCGGAGGCGAAAATGCCTCTGGCCTTAACTTTTTAGATCGTGCTTCATGGCTTGAACAGTGGACATTGGAACAAACACCAGAATTGATTTCTATTGCGTTGGGGCTTGGAGAAACTGAAGTAATTCAACTGGCAGAGCAATTACCCAATTCGCGTTTGTTACTGGATGATCACCGGGCGAGAAGGGTAGCAGAAGACCTGAATTTGGAAATTATTGGCTCAGCGGGTATTCTTGTTCAGGCAAAAAGAAAAATGTTGATTCGAGAAGTGGTACCCATTCTGAGAAATATGAAAAAGAATGGCTATTATATTGGAGACCGCGTAATCCAAAGGGCGGCACAGGCGGTGGGTGAAACGGTTTAATATAGGATGTTGCAATCTTTAGAGCGGCATGATCTCGGATATTATGTCCTGCAGGACTTACGCAGTTTACAAAAAATTACGCCATTTTGTCACAACATCTTGTATATCTCATTTCAAATAAACCACAAGATATAGAGATGTTGCGTAAGTCCTGTCCAGGAGCGTCCCGGCTACCACATCGCAATTCAGTACAGGGTGATCAGGCTGATTGAGGTAGAAGGCCAGCACGTCCTCGAATCGGGGCAATCGGGTCTGATTCCCTTCACACCTTTGATGAAGCCCCCCGACGAGATGGCCTCGGATGCGTGGTTGCAGCAGTGTATTCACACGGCTCGGACGCGCCGCATCGCTCGGTCATATAGGGCGGATTATCTCGCTGGCATGGTGGCCCCCGTATAAAAGCATTACGGGGCAGGCTTGAGTGAGTTGGTATATGAAACTGAAACGATTTCTGATATTATTTTTAAGGAGGGCATCATGGATCTCATCCGCGAATCATCTCTTTTTCAATCCCTCACCCAACAAAGCAGAGAGGAAAGCTTTGAGCAAGGAGTTAGAGAACGCGCTATTGAAGACATCCTTGACGTGTTGGAGATTCGATTTGACCTCCGCGAGACTGACCCTCTATCTGCTCGCATAGCCGCCATAGAAGATTTGCAACGCCTCAAGCAGTTGCTCCGCGAGGCGGTTCAGGTGTCCAGTCTTGAAGCATTTCAGCATCTGTTAGATGAGTGACACGATTTCCAAAAGACCTGGCGTGTCCGTTGCCCAATGGATAATGTGGGCGTTGTTGGAGGTATTTCTGACAAAACACGGAAATTGTCTCCATTGAGATAGACAATTGCGGAAGATAGTCTCTATTGAGACTGACAATTGTAGGATTATGTCTATAACTTCTGGTACTTGAAATGCCCCCTATCTCACGCCGGTCCCTAGGATAAAAAATGCCTGTGCGATTTTTGACAGGCATTTTCTTATTGGAGTTACCCCGCTTTCTGGCGTTCAATAGCGCACGTCAGCATCGGTTTGAGCCTATTGCACAATATCGTCAGAGACTTTAGGACGGGGAGCTATGCGCGTTTGTCCGCTCTCTACTGTATCGTCTTTTCGTGCCATTTTTGTCCACCTCCTTATATTGAGTGGGATTGTTGAGTATCTTCAGAGCGAAATTGGTCAAGAGGAAGTCTGCGGTTGGCTATTTGTGGCCTGAATACAGGCTCTGTAAGTCCTATGTTCAGTATTAGTGTCACTGCCGCTTTCGTCTTTTCTTTCCCCTCCTTAGCACGGGCAATACCCTATGCTAACCGAGGGAACTCCTCCTGTAACAGACCAATTGGTACTGCCATAGGGAGACTCTCGAAGTTGGTAATTATTTCTCGTAAGTCATTATGTGAAAGATCTACTTTAGATCCATGCATAGCAGAATTACGATGATCAGCAACTTTTTTGATGCTTTTGTGAATTGATTGGTGTTTCTCTCTGTCCTCATGATAGCAGTGACTATTTGCCATGAGAGCTTTATGGAGAGTAAGGATATTCTTCTTCTTGCCTGATTCATCCGTTATAGATTTGTATAGGCAGCGGAGATAACCTTCTATGATGACACAGATTTCACGAAAAACAACATCTGTGTCATCATCGGAGTTGCCCTTTAACCTTGTTTTTAATGTCTTTAACTTCGATTGAAGATCAGGCTCCAACCACACAGAAGGTTTGTCATCTTCCTTCAACTGCATATTCTTTGTCATGAACATTATATGTTCCTCACAATCTTCTTTTGACAAAAACATGCAACGCGAGGTAGCAACTATTTTTCCATCTTCACTGAGTATTATCCAAATCCACTGATGCTCTCCAGTGAATGTTGGAATTTGCATAGTGCGATATGCAGGTTGCATTTTTACTCCTTATTTTGGGGGTTATGTAGAATAGTGCCGAGAGGTTGGAGGATTTACTGCCATTGTATTGGACTTCTTTATTGCCATTCTGGTGGTCTGTGAAAAGTGCCGTTCGCATCAGTCAATGTATTAGGCAGTTGACTAAGTGAGAGAACACCAGGTCTAATTTGACGTATAAACGAGGCATATTTTAGAAGCGTTTGTGATTTTCGGAGTTTATATCGAGTGCCAGTACGCGGATCAATCGCACCCGCAGGGAATACAACACCTACTTTCAAGTTTATATCTTGAGTCACAATGCGGATAGCCTCCCCTAAGTCGGAGTCATTTGATACCACAATAGCAACCTCATAATCCTTGTTATGAGCATCGTTTAATAGGTGAACAGCAAGGTTGACATCTGATCCTTTGTTTTCATTAAATCTCCAAAATGCAGAAGCCGTATAGAACTCTATACGGCTTCGCGCCCTGCTCCCGAAGCAACAGGGGTGGTTAATTATTTACAAATTCAACCCGGCCCCACTGACGAGTCCGGGGGCTTCAGCACTGAATGTCTGAAGGGGCAATGCTCAAAATATATAGGAATATAAAAATAGTGTCAATTATTTTTGACACTGGGGCATTCTTTATACGGAAATTGAGTACATGGGGCAATATAGCGTCTGTAAATTTTTCTGATATTATCTCAATGGATAATGTGGGCGTTGTTACCTAAAAAATGAGGGGACGACAGGGAGGGATACCATTACCTTGCCGCCCCCGAAGACCGGGCTGGAGTGAAGGGATATCTCGGCCCGGTCGTTGTGTTCAAGGGGTTCCGTATGAACACTGATCAAACGGCTGCAAACGTTTTTGGTGTCAAATTTCGAGGAAAAAAAATGGATCCCGGTACAAAAATATAGAGAGGTATAAAAAAGCTGAGTATTTGTGGGATTTTTCACTAAATTATGATACCAGAAATTCTCGTGTTATGTGTGACATGTGAGTGATACCTTTTCTTATTCACACTTCCTACTTCACACTTCTTACTTCCTACTTCACACTTCTCCTGGAGATTTTCTATGATTTACGACATGCGAACCTACGACCTGAATCCCGGTGCTTTGCAAGCCTATATGGATGCAGTGCGCGAAGTGGCACTTCCTCTGCGCGAAGATTATGGGATTAAACTTGCCGGGTGGTATTACACCGATATTGGGAAGTTAAATCGCGTTGTTCATATCTGGGCGTATCGCGATTATACCCATTTTGATCAGGCGCGGCAGGCGGTGCGTAGCGATCCCCGGTGGGTTAATGACTATCTGCCCCGCGTTAAAGGGCTTGTGGCGCGCCAGCAAGATCAAATTATGCTCGCGTCCGATTTTTTTGAGGCCCGGGTTCCAGCGCTGTCGGAAGATGCGTGATTCTGTCCTTAGTCGTCATCCCGGCCTGGAGTGTTCAGGCGGAACAGCACGGGGTGGTGATCTGAATAGTATTGTGGAAATAGGTTCCTATCGTATGGGTCGCCGGGATAGGTTTCGGGACCTTGCCATGTACTGCGCATCTGGTCGATGAGGTTGATGACTTGAAAATCAAACGCTTCATCTATTTCGTCTAACTTAGCCGGGCGATACATGACGTGGTCATAGGGTTTGCTGCTTTTGACTGCTGTGTTCGTCTTTCGGCATTCGTCGTTGAGCGATACAAATCCCCGTGGTGTTACTGCTTTAAGTTCTGCGGGATTTTCGATGTTCATATCCCCTACGATGTAGAAGTCCTGTTCCTGCGCGTCGTGTTGGTCGATCCAGTCAGCGATGTTCGAAAGCTCAGTCTTGCGTTGTTCGTCTTTGCTTTTGCCGGGAGACAAATGGACGTTGATTACGACAAAGTCCATTTTGCCATTCAATGTGCGGAAGCTGTGGGCGTGTGGTACGCGGGGATATACGGGATGGGCAGAGCGGTCTTCTGCGAGGAATGCATTGGGTAGATCATTGGCAATTTTCAGTTTGTCGGGTTTGTAAAAGACGACGGACCATTCGGTGCTCGATCCTCTGTTGTGGATGTTTTCGCCTCTTCCCGTGTCTTCACAAGATAGAGAGTAATCAAAGCCCTGTGTGCTCATGGCATCGAAGAATGCATCGGCTTCGAGGTCTTCGCTATAGGATGTGCCATCGCAGTATTGGCTGTTATCGGGTGGTGCGACGAGTTCTTGGACGACGACCATGTCGTATTTTCCGACCAATTGGGCAAGTGCTTCGTTGTCCTTTTTTTTGTATAGTCCGAGGAATTTGATGTTGAAAGAACAGATCGTGATTTGTTGGTCAGAGACTTGTGATCGGCAACCGAATAACAACAGTAGCATGGAGAATAAAAGATATTTTTTCATTTTAATTGTCAGGTTCTTATTAAAGTTCTGGGAGGTCGCGATTTGCAATGGCGTTTTTGAATATAAAGGTAATTATACGCAAAAAGTAACGTCTTCAAAATCGGTATCCCGGGGAGGGGTGAAAAAAAATACTTGAAGTTCGCTTGCAATTTCTCGACCATGAGCGCGGGAACATCTGACAATTCTGAACAGGAGATTTATGATGAGCGATGGACAAATCATTTTTCAAGATACATTTGACGGCGGTCTGGATAGCGGCTGGTCGTGGTTGCGGGAACAGCCCGATGATTGGCGGATTCGGGATGGCGGTCTGGAGATTTGCGTGCGTCCCGGTGTGAAGGATACGGTGCAAAATGCCCTGCTCAGGTCTGCGCCGGATCGGGGTGAGGGTGCTTATGCGGTCGAGGTTACGATTACCAATCACAGCCAGCCGACGCAACAATACGAGCAGGCGGGTATTACGTGGTATCACGATGGGGAACCGGTGTTCAAAGAGGTGAAGGAGCTCATTGACGGCGATCTGTACATTATTCCAGGGAAGCAGCCGATGCCGACGCAGAGCGTTCGTTTGCGGCTTATCGTTACCGCGAGTACATGGGAAGCGCAGTTTCGTGCTGAGGGTGAGACCGTATTCCAGACTGCGGCTTCGGGTGAATTGCCTCCTCCGGGGGATGATCAGGTGAGTATTCAGTGCTATAATGGTCCAGAAGAAGGCGATCACTGGATACGGTTTTCGGATTTTTGTATTAGGCGCGTATAAAAAAAGCACCATCTCGAAAGAGATGGTGCTTTTTGGTTAATTCTGAATTTATTTCAGATTACTGCTTTGTGACATTCGCCGCCTGGAGGCCCTTGGGTCCCTGGGTAATATCAAATTCGACAACGTCACCTTCGGACAAAGACTTAAAGCCTTCAGCCTGAATCGCCGAGAAATGGACAAAGACATCTTCGCCATCGTCTTGCTCGATAAAGCCGAATCCCTTGGCGTCGTTAAACCATTTAACTCTTCCTTCTGCCAACGTACTTCACCACCTTTCTACATCGAAAATTGCACTATCAGAACGAAAAAAGGCAAGAATCAGAAGTTTCGATTCTTGCCATACCGTCTTTTCAAGCCGATTGTACAGGAAACAAAACAACACATTCTTAATACTTGGGCACAAATACCCATTATACAAGGGCAAAGATACCCTTTCTTATCTCAGAAGTCAACGTTTTTTCAGAAAAAAAGTTCCATTTTAAACTGTAGCCCCGGCGAGTAACACCTGTCCCTTTTCCGTGTACTGCGCTTTATCTTCTGGTGCTACGGTGCGCCAGATGAGGAATTGTTTGCGCAGTGCGTTCATAAAGTTCTGGTTGACCCGCCGCCATGACGAGGCGTCGCCGGAGAGCCGATCTATGGTCAATGTCATGGCAAAAATATTGTGCTCACCTGTGGGTAGTGCTTCAAAATGCACTTGCTGGCTTACGCCCAGATCATAAGGTGCCAGCCAGATTGTTGTGTCAATTGTATGTCCCCGTCCGGTTTCGGTTTCAACCGCGCCAAACCGCGCGCCATCGGTGTAAAATGTACCCAGGCTCTCACCTGCATGTGCCTGGAAATAATCGACCAGGAATACGGACAGGCCAAATACGTCTTTGCCGCCCACGGTAAATGGAAATTCAAAATGCCAGCGGTCGCCTTCAGGCTCGGGAAATTTCCAGCGGCGCGTTACATCGGGGACAGCCATCATGGATGCCTGACGCGCGGGATAGAGCGATGAGAGCAAAACCACCAGCATGACCAGCATGGAGGAGGCCACGGTTGAGAGTGCCGAGTAGTTCACGGTAAGCCCTTGTAGGGCATCTTGCCACAGTAAAATTTTGACGATGCTTTGTCCCAAAAGATACCCGGCCACGGTTCCCAGGACAGCGTAAACACATGCCTCGGCTATAAATAAGAAGGCGATGTGTACAGGTGCTAACCCCACGGAAGAATAGATGCCGATTTCGCGGAAGCGCTCGTACACCGATCCCATCATGGTGTTGAGTACGATGAGCGCGGCGACCAGAATGGGGATAAACAAATTGGCCATGCCCTGCAAAGACGTATCGCCCAGGGAACTGTAAACCGCGACGCGTATGCCGCCATCTGCTGTTGGTATGCCAGCGAATAATACCACGGATAATCGCGACAAAAAAGACTTGATCTCGGCTTCTACATCCACTTCTTCGTGAAATCGCACGGCTACGGATTGCAGTGGACTGCCCACATCGCGCAGCAGGGCATAGGGTACGATCAAGATGTCATCGGGGTCCAGATGCTCAAATGGTACGGTATCGACTTCGGGGCGCTCCAATCCCTGTCGCTCGCGGTTCTCGGTCTGCGACATGGCGGTGATGAATTCGTCTTCGGTGACTTGAAAATCTGCGGGTGTTATTTGTTCTTCATCCAGATCGGCAAATAGGCGCATTTTTTCGGAGTTGATCAGGCCGATTACCGTGAGTTGCTTGCCAAAGAGGCGAATGTGCGCTTTGCCGATGTCTTGTTCTGTGACACCTAAAATCTCCGCTGTTCGATCGGGCAAAATACAGGCTGACTCGCCGGGTTGAAACCAGCGTCCGATCCGCAGCAGGGTATCGACCTGCGTTACCTGGGCTTCTTCTGGCGCCAGTCCCAGGATCCCCTGAATGCGGGAATTTTTCTTTTGATATCGGACTACGGCTTTTGATTTTTTGTCTTCTCTTGTCGCAATATACCAGCTTCGAGGCGTTACGGTGCCTCTGTCTTTGAAATTTATCCGCGCGTAATCATAAGCTGTGTCTTCCAGTGGTCCCCAGAATTTGCTTCTGATCAGTATGCCGGGATATGGACCTTCCACATCGCGGTGAAGCTGGTGAAATTCCAGTGCCGATTTTATAGAGGTGAAGGACAGCACGGTAAAGGTGAGGAGTACCAGGGTTGCAAATGTCAACCAGGTGCGCATTTTGCGCTTTTTCATGTTGGCAATGCCCAGTTGGAATGCCGCTACGGATGCGCTGATGCGTCCCACGTCGGTTTCGTGCAATAATACTTCGGCGCTGCGGAGCCGCCGGATATTTTCGTTGAACCGGCCCGATAGTATCGAGATGACGAAGATCGCCAGTGCCAGGATGACAAAAGCGAGTAAGATTACAAAGGGATTGGAGAGGTCAAATGCGGGGTGTACCTGTGAGAGGAATATCCAGATGACGAGAAAGACCGCGCCGATCCCGCCAATTTGCATGCGAATATCGGAGAAGGTGAAAATCAGCCGTTCGAGGAAAAACGCACAGGGGATGACCAGGAGCATGAAGAAGATCACGCCGCGGATGACGTCGTTTTGCGTTGTTTTTACGTCTGGATATGCCCGCGATTCAATGCCCATGCCCGCGCGCGTGTGTTTTACAAAGGCATCCCATTGTTTTGCGTGCAGTGCGGTTTCTGCCTGGTCTAAGTGTTGTTTGGCCTGTGCGTGCAAGACTTCCAGTCGCTGGTTTTCAATTGAGTACTGACGCAGTTTTCGCATGCGCGATTCGTTTAGCATCCACATATCTCGCGCCGCCTGATAGGGCGTGCGGATTAAGGAGCCTGAGGATAGGGTTTGAAATCCCTCGCCGCGGGCATCCCACTCGTTATCCGCACTTTTTGAGTTGAGTAGCAAAAAGCGCACGCCGATTGCGCCTGCGCGCATCGCTATTTTCACTTTTTCACCCGGGGAGGTATAGACGACGCCGACGGGTTCGTCTGGTCCAAATCCGATGTCATAACCGTATTCTTGCGGTGCGGTATTGCCCACCCCATAGACGCTGATGTTGGATAAGGTGTTCAAATATCGGGGATCGACTGTGCCGTAGAAATCGGTTGCCACGCAGGGGAATAGGATGACGGTTTGTTTTGTGATCCACCAGTTCATGTTGAAGTGGCCGCTGTAAATTTTGCCCTGTCGTCCCTGGTTGGGCGCGTACGTGATTTCGCCGCTGTGTGGGTCGATGTAGTATGCCCGCACGTGTACGCGGCGCTCTGCTACGCCCGGGATATAGTATTCGCCGTTTTCGTCTGCGAGGTCGTAATAAATGCGCCGTACGCCTTTTATCGATTTTTCCAGGCCCATTCGCATGGCGGCTATGGCACCTGGGCGCGCTTTATCGGGTGTGATGCTGCGTCGGGGAAAGGTGCGCACATATCCTTTGAGGCCGCGCATGCGATCGTCGGGGTCCAGTTTGTAGTCGGGTAAAAAATCACCGCTGTTGAACGAGAGATCCAGCATGCCTGCGAGTACGCGAATCTGTTTGGTCAGGTTGGTGTAGTTTATATACTCTGCCCGGTCCAGGGGGGTATCTACGCGGAATCGCGCGTCGTTTACGGTTGTCAATGAGAGTGCGGGGGTGCCTGCGTAGAGTACGACTTCGCTGTCGCTTTTGATATTTTCGCCGGGGATGTACATGTCCCAGGTCATGCCGCCTTTGGGGTTGATGCCATCGACCATGACGTCTTTTGACGGCACGCCCATGCCTTCGGCAATGGCGGTTGCATAGCGTACAAAGGATTTGCTAAATGTGGCAAAGAATCGCGTGGAGAAGTAATTGACCGCTGTGTTGACACCAAATCCCGCTGTTTGGGTGGATATGCCTATTTCATCGGTTTGGCTCGAGAGGTCCAGGCCGATGAACAGGTCGATGTCTATGGGTTCGGTCATGAGCGCGGCAAAGTGTTCTTCTTTGCGCGAGTGCCGGTTCAGGAAGTCGCATATACCCCGGAAGCCCAGGTGGTGTGCGGACGATGCGAGGAAGAGGACGGTGTATTTGGGGCGGTGTGCTTGAAAGTATTCGGCAAGGCGCATGAGCGCGACGATACCACACGCCATTTCAGCACCGGGTGCCTGTGCGGGTACGACGGACATGGCGTCGTAGTAGGCATTGATGACGACGATTTTTTTGCTCTGTTCTGGATCCGATCCTTTGACCCAGCCCAATACGTTGGAGGCGTCGTTTTTCTTCCAGGGCATCCGGGATTCGAGTTGTACTTCTATTTCGCCCTGGTCTGATAGGCGCGCGCGCAGTTTTTTTCCGTGTTCGCGGTCGATCCAGTATCGCTCTACGCTGTTGGGTACTTGCAAAAATTTTGTTTCGGCTTGTGTGTAAGACGTGGTATCTGGCGCGATGAAGATGATTTGTTGCGCGCCCAGTACTGCGGCGTTGAGCCATTTGTTCCAGGTGTTGAAGTTCAGGAGTACGACGGTGTTTTCCACGTCTTTGCCGTCGTAGGCTTTAAATTCGCCATCGCCGCCGTCGATCAGGCGCGTTCGTATGCCGCCCGGCGGCAAGGTGGAGGTTTTTACCAGGTTGGGCCATAGTCCGGAGAGTGGAAAGACTTCGCCGGATGAGACGATGGTCAGTTGGCTGCCTTCATCTACGGGTGAGGTTACGCCGTAGGTTTCTGTTTCTACATTTTCCAAGCCGAGTGATCGGAAGCGTTGTTCGATAAATTGTGCGGCGGCATCGTGTCCCGGATAGCCCGGTACGCGGGATTTGTACCGGGTGAAGGTCGCCATTAATGCGCGTACTTCTGTTTCTGTGATTTTGCGTTTGACGCGATCAGCTACGACTTCGGCTCCCGGTACAGGGGCTGGCTCTACGGGTTCAGGAGTTTGTAATCCCAGCATATTACGCAGCAAAGGATCAACTGTATCGGGTCCTGAGATGACCGCGCCAAATCCAAATACGGCGATCCCGAGCAATGCCAACCAACCGATGCGACGATCCATGGGGTTCCTTTCAAAAATGCGATAGTTCAGAATTCAAATACTATCATGCACAAAAAGACAGCTTGTTCCAAATAAAATTAAGGCTACTAACCTTTATAAAAAAGACAGTCCAGGTCGCGGTTTGATGATCCGTACGAACAAGTCTGCCTTATTTATCAACGTCTGAGATTATTCCTCAGAATCCGGCTTTTGATTTGAGTATTCTACCTATGACACCATTGTGGATATAGTTTGTGGCTCTGTATCGATGTTGTCATCTGAAAAGCTGGCAACGTTAAAGGTTTCTGGATTAAATTCTGATTCTCGGCGAACTAACTCGCTGAATGAGACAAATTGAACGAGTAGCCCCACATCAAACGCTGCACAGAGTTTGTGCAATATTTGTACTGATGGTGGACCACAATTTGGGTCCTCTAATTCGGCTATTTGGCTCTCGGGAATGCCGCTGTACTTTGCGAGGTCCTCTTGTGTCCACCCTCTCGCCCTCCGAAGTGCTCGGATTTGGAAAGGTACCTCAATATCAAACTGCCCTTCGACGTAACCTTCTCGATATTCTTTATTTTTCAATTCTTCCCAAAGTTCAGAGCTTGAGTTCAAGGTCATGAGCTTATTCCCTTGTGCAATTAAATGATGACGAGGTGAAATAAATTAGCCAAGCGCATATCTGAAGGCAAGGGAATAAAATTTGACATGGTATAGCTACAGTTGCGAACAGAGAAATGAATAGTTTTTAATTATTGTTCCATAGCTCTTTCCACAGAGAAGATCATTTACTCTACAACGCGAAAATAGACGTATTTTCTATCCGTCTGATCCGTCTGTTTGTCCTTTGCCAGCACGGTCAATTGATAAATGCCTTCAGGCACCTGGTTCACATCGATTTGCAAATACGTGAAGTCATCTTCTCGATTGCCTTCATAATTCGCTGTCACGGTTCGCGTTAAATCACCATGGCGTGACCGCTCGATCTTCAAGCTCTCAGCAGCGATGTGATGGACTTGTCCACCACTCGTATAAACCTTCGTCTCTCCCCACATAAGGCTGTCGGCAAATACTCTACTGGGCACCTCGCTATCCGTTGAAAGACCAGTCTGCAAACCCTGAGCCTCTATATCATCTATTTTTCTACTCCGCAGATCAATCTCTGTTTTGCCCCTCGTCTCAATCAGACTTTGAGATGTGAATAAGGTTGGAGACACGGTATCCACCTCTGGCTTGCCGATGGTGTAGGAAATCTCATACTGTGTGCTGCCAAAATCGTCGCGTTGGAGATCGTACAGTTCCAGATAGATAAAGACTGGTTCAGATGGAGAAAATGTTCGGACAGGATTGGGTGTGATGAGCAGGTCGTCACGGCTTTCTATCAACGCATTCCGCGTTTGAATATCGCTGCCAACCAACAGATCACTCAGATGAAAGGTTTCCCGATCATACACGAAGGATTTCTCAGTGCGTGCTATACCAATTGCTCCCGATGTTTGATCCATTAATTCCACCGAAAAATGGTATTTCCCCTGAGACACAGACAACAATCGCGAGATCAACAAGTGATCTTTGCGATGCCGTGCAGCGGCGTTTTGGACCGGCTTCTGCGGCGACAAAGTGAAAGTCTCGGATTTGCGATCGTTATACACATCCTGCCACTGGTCATCAAAGAGGAACACGCCATCCCAAAAACTCACCTTGCCCGTTTCGGGATTTTCTGTTAATCGGTCTTTTGGAATCATATAGCTGAGTTCGACCCGCATGCTGTTACGTTCTTCAAAGGCGGCGATCTGATAGGGCAAAGTATATTTTCGATTGAGATAAGGATCGACAAATTGCTGCGCTGTCTTTCTGAAGATATGATGTGGTGCTTCTGTAAGTGTACGTGGTATGCGAGAAAAATTAGTGTATCTCATCGCGAAACTGGGATACTGAGCACCGAAGTAGAATTCACGAAAGGCACTTGCTCCTATAGGCAGACGCTGTCTGACACCATACCAGGAACCGCCGCAAAAATGCCAGATATCATCCGTAGTGCCACAAAATTTGAACTGAAAGTTTTCGTAATACCAGAATTCCATCATTGCGGCAGTCAAAGCCTCTTTAGAATCCCAGGCCCCTTTATAGGTTGTCATACGACGTCTGTATCTTCCAAATTTGATATAAGTCTTCCCCATGTCTGTCTGCCAGCCTTCCACATCATCCAAAAATCGCCTGAATCGCAAATTTGCATACGCCATACGCCCAAAGTGCGCCATCTTTCTTTCGTTAAAATCAGACAAATAGAGCGGGTCCTGACGCTTCCAAAACATCTCGCGTTCCAAGAGCGCATCAAGCGTCTGGGTTGTATCGCGAGATGCATGCTCTTCTTCGGACACAAGCAGGTCAATTGATTCGAGTAACTCGCGTTCTTCAATACTCATCAAGTCAAGGGCGCGTTGATAGTATTCATGTGATTCATAGAATTCGCCAATCTGATAGGCGGCAAGTCCACAGAATAACAGCGCGTTTTTGTCATCTGGATATTGTGCGTGCAGAGCTTGCATCAAGGCGTGAAAGGCATCCCAGTATTTATCTTCAAAGTAGAGTATGCCCAGCAAATAATAGGGTTGCTGATTGGTCTCATCCAATTGGATGCTTTTTCGCAAGACCTGAATGGCTTCTTGTTTGGCTTCCTGGGCAAATCCTCTAAAATCTCGGGTTTGGGAATTATCTTTTATTTTGAGAAACTCATATACCCAGAACATACCTATACTATTGAGGACATCCGTATTTTTGGGATGTTTTTCCATCACGTCCTCGTATTGGTGGAATGCCCGTGACCGAAAGCCCTGCGTCCACCAGATTTTTCCTCGTGTCAGCCGATACGCAATATTGTCGGGGTCAATCGCGATTGCCTGCTGTATCCTCCGCATTGCGCGCTGTCGGCTATTTACGCTGTGGTTCAGCAGGTGCAGTTTGGCCAATTCATTATATGCAGGGGCATAATCTTTCTCTTTGGAAATAATCTCCTCGAAAGCTTTGATACTTTCCTTGTGACTCACCTGACCAATTTGCTCCAGTGCATTCTGAAACAGCGCGTCTATTGCGGTTTCCCCTCTGGACGAGACAGGTCCCAAAAGGCAAGCCAACGCGATCAATCCCATGCGAATTGTAAATCGCTTCTTCATAGCACATCCCTTTCTTTTTTCGTCTCGATTGCCAAGATAGTCCACCGTTATTTTATACGGCATTATACAGCAATAGTTTCGATCAATACCATTTGTGAACGGTGTGTCCCTGGGGCATGAACCATATCGCATCTACGACGAGGCCCAGGGCGGTTGACAGGACGTATGCCACGAGCATGCCGACGAAGAACGGCTTTGAGCGGCGGTAAAAGGGCGCTCCGCCTATGCGCAACAATGTGAATTTGATCAGCCAGGCTACAAAGATGGTGAAGCTGGTGAGGCGGGCGAGCCCGGTGCCCGATAGGGCGAGTCCAATGGGGTGCAGGGGCCACCAGGTGAATTGGTATCGCAGGAATAACAGGGCGTACATGGCGAGTGCCCCGATGAGAAAGAAATAGTAGTCGATCTCTTCCATTGGCTGGGGGGATATGATCGCGTTGACAGAATTTTGATATCCGCCCACGCCTGCGCGAATGATGAGCCAGTTTGGCGAGAAATTGTACCCGCCAATGCGATAGCCCAGCCAGATTGTAAAGAGGGTGGATGAGATGATGCCGACTACAAAAGCCACGCAGAGGCCGCCGAAGAGGGGGCGTTTGTTGCCGGGGATGAAGTCGGACAGACGGTTGATGTGCGTGCCCACGGAAAAGGTAAATCCGCGGAAGTGATCGATGGCGACAGATGCCGGATAGATCAGGGCATGAGACGCCGCTGGGATGGCGCGGGCACCGCCCATGAGCGCGGTTGTCAGTGTCCAGGCAGTAGATGGTGCCTTTATGTAAATAAGTCCGGAATCGGCCAGAATTTTCGATACGGCGCCATAGGACAAAAACATGAATGGCAACAGGATGGCGAGGACTTTCCACGCCATGCCCGATGCGGATAACCAGACCAGTGTGTAGGCAATTGAGGCGGCGAGGCAGCAGAAGGCTGCGCGATAGGATATGAGTTCTCGGCTGTCGTCTATGTGCTCGCTTTTTGGATGGAGCGCTTTTTGAAATGCCTGTTTCAGATGCGCCCGCGCTATCCACACCCACCACAGAGATAGGGCGATAAATGCGCCCGTTGTTTGCCAGAGATAGCGTTTGGAGGCGTAGTAGCGGTTAAAGGCCGTTATGCCCAGTTGATCGAGGATGCCGGATTCTACGATGAATACGAGATCAAAGAGCCACATGCTGAACAGTAATTCCAGGCTCGCAAAATACGAAAAGCATATTCCCACGGTGCTTATGAATACCCACTGCGGTGGAAAGTTCCGGCCAATAGGGACCCAGGTGCCAGCGGCGGTTGGAAATTTTGGCAGTGCGGGATGAAACCACGCGATGATGTTCCACGTAAATATTACGCCCACGACGCCGAATCCGGTCCAGAACATCCGCCCCTGCATAAATTCGGGCAAATAGGTGCGTCCGGTGCCGGGTTGTGTGGTTAGTTCGATGATGGGTTCCATCGCGGGATAGACCAGTTTTTCGTGCTCTGCCCATTGTTTGCGCATGATGACCGAGGCACAAAAACAGGCGAGTGCCACTGCACATATAAAGGTGAACCACCAGAAGAGGGGACCGAGCCAGGTGGCCCAGGGTACGGGCGCGCCCGCGGGCAAGCCGTCGTAGAACCAGGATATTGCGCCGTCGCGATTGGACGGTATGATCCATTCGGGCAGGTAGGGGTGCAAAAACTCTGCCCATCGGTTTTCGGGTGTGGAGAAATAATAGGGGGTTACGATGACGCCGACCAGATATCCACTTACGCCGTATGTGGGACCGAGCGAACAGATAAAGCCCATTGAAAAAATCGCGAGCCATTCGCCCGGGGAAAAGGCAAAGCGTTTGCCAAAGTAGCGCGCGAGCACACTGCAGACGATCAAACACAGCAGTGTGAGCATCAGATTGCCCATGGGCATGTGGCTGTAGGCCATGAAGGAGCTGTGCATGATATATCGCGCGACTGTTGCCAGTGCGTTGATTGCAATGACCAGCACAAGCCCAAAGATCAGCGACCGCACGGTTACGCCTCTGTCTGTGTGAGCCGCCGGGTCTGCGATTGGATGTGTTTGTTCTGCGGTCATATGAAGGGGGCTGGGGGCTGGGGTTGCTCACCTGTTTGCAATTCGGAATATGCCTTCTCGAACAGTGGTCTGGGCGCTGTTGAGGTCTTTTACCGTCATGATCAAACGATACCGCCCGGGTTCAACGCGGCCGATGTCCAGTTCGACGTAGTCGGCTATCCAGAGTTCGCGGCCCGTTTGTTCGTATTGTACGGTGATGAGTTCCCCGTCTCTTCGCTTTATTCTGGGTTGCGAGGCGAGTTCGCGCCCTTTTTCCGGTGCTATGGCAAAGGCGACTTCGTAGCGCGTTTGTCCAAATGTGTCTCGCGTGAGGTTGTAAATTTCAAAATAGGCGAAGATGGGCGTGCCCTGAAAAAAGGTGCGGGATGGCGATGTTGTGATGCGCCATTTGTTGCGTGCAGATAAGGTATCGCTCTGGTTTTCGGTTGGGGATGGTTCTTCAATATGCTGTGCAATTTGTAGATCGCTGAGCATTAAGCTGTCACCTGAAAAGTCGTGCAGGCGGACCTTTTCCCGATAATTGCCCAGGCGGTTGGTGTGGATCCGCCACATTTGTACGGCGAGGTCGTATTCGCCAGGGGATAGGGGGATGTCGATGCGGTCTCTGGCGATCAGGCTTTTTCCCCGAAGTCCGGGGGGTAGGGGTATGGCGACATTTTCTCGCAGGCGTTTTGCTTCGCGGTTCTGGTCATCTACGAGGGCGATGCGTCGCTCGACTACGACTGTGGTGTCCGGGTCGCTGGACATCGCCACTTCGTCTATTGGGAGGCCGATGTTGATCTGGAGGTCTGTTTTGCCATTTTTCCCGCGAAAGGACAGGGCCTCGTAGTAAAAGTTGAGCGGGTCGAGGTCGGATGTGTCGTAGCGTTCGGGTTTTTTCGCTGCTGCTGTTGCGACTTGCGATGCGGGTGAGTAGTCGTTCATCAGTTGGAGGAATCTGAGTGGGGATCCGCGGGAAGCGACATCGTAAGCGTCTTCTCTATCGATGGTCGGTACGGGGGCGTAGCCGTAGATATTCGTGTGCATTTCGTCGGTGAATACGACTTCTATGCCGTGGTTGATGTCGGGATAGATCCACACTTCCCAGGGTACGCTGGAGAAATCGTTCCCGGCTGTGACGGGTTTCCATCCGCGCAGGCCGAAGGTGCCGTCGTCTTCTTCGAGGGGGAGGTTGCTTTCGACGTTCCGAAGCGCGATGCGGACGGGAAATACGGGTCCGGTATAGGTCGCGGTTGTGCCGGGACGGCCGTAGAGTTGAAATGCGAGTTTTTCCTGGATGCGTTGTACGGGGATCGGCACGCTGGCATTGGGTTCTCGCCAGGTGGAGCGGTAGTCCGGTTCGCCGTATCGGATATAGATTTCGCCCCGCTGGTCAAAGGGGTATTTGTAACGCCCGAAGAAGGTTCGCGCATGCCAGACGCGGCGGTAGTGTTCCGCGCGTCTCTGGCTTCCGCCAGTTGTGCCAAAGGGGTCTTTGCGGATCCAGAAGGCGTTCAGAAAAGCGTCCACATCTCGGTCTGGGATTGCGCGATACGATGCGATCTCTTCCGGGGTGGCGATCAGGGAAATATCTTCATAGATTGCTTTTTCTCGTTGAGATAGGGTGTCCAGATATTTTTGAAATACGGATAGAGCGTCTTCATAACGCCGTGAGGCCAATAGTACCTGCGCCAATAGCGGAAGTCTGCGCGCATCGGACATGTGCGCGGCAATCTGGGTCACGATGTTGTAGCGTTTTTCGGTCAGGAATTCAAGGGCGAATTCAAGGGCGGGCGTTTCGTCCTGTGCGCCATGGGACAGGTAGGTGTTGTAGTGGGATAGTGCTTGAAGGGTATCGCCTTTTTTGCGATAGAGACGCGCGAGTAACAAATGGGTGGGACCATAGCGGGGGTTGATTTGCAGTGCTCTGTTGGCCGCTTCCATTGCGTCTTTTTCTTTGCTGCGTGCCAGATAGGTTCTGCCGAGGACTTCGTAGCTTTCAGCGCGGTTGGCGTCGGCCTGTATCGCCTGTTTGAGGTGGGAGGTCGCGCGTTTGAGTTTGTTGCGATATTCCAGAAGGACGCGTCCCAATCCGAGGTGGGCCTCTGCTTGATGCGGGTCGTTTTTCAGGGCGCGAACAAATGCGGCTTCGGCACTGTCGGGCAGTTGGAGTCGGAGATAGAGATGGCCGATACGAGCGAGTAGCAGGGTGGAGTCCGCTGAACTCGGCACGGCTGCGTTTAATGTTTTGAGGGCTTCTCTGATCAGGGTTTTTCGACCAAGAGTCTGAGCTTTGAGATACAGGGCGTCCAGGTCTGTGTCTTCGGCGGAGGCAGGTCCAAATGGGATCAGACATAAAATCCCGATACAATACATCCGCGATAAGAAACTATTTATCCGAATATTCATAATCATCTTATACCAATGAAAAAATATATTAACCTTGCCCATCAATCAGTCCCATCAATAGAGCTGTCATCGCGGCAGGATGTTAGCCGCGATCCAGTGGTTTTGACCGCTCACTGTACGACAAAAAGGGCATTTTTAGAGGCGGTTTGTTCGCTGTTCAAATCGGTTATCACGACTTCCAGCGCGTAGCGTCCCGGTTCTCGGTCGCCCAATTCCAGTTCTGTATAGACGGTTTCCAGGTTCATTGTTCCGACCTGTTCGTATCCCAGTAATACTTTTTCTCGTTTGCCGCCGAGCGTTCTCACCAGGCGAGATACGGCACCGCCCACGCCTTTGCCTTTTGGCGCGATTGTGTATTCTACCTGGTATCTGGTCTGGCCGAATTCATCGCGTTTTAGATTGTAGATTTCGTAATAGACAAAGATGCTCTGTCCCTTTGGATAGGTTCGCGTGGGCATGGGTACGACGTGTAACTCGCCTTTGCGGAATTTGTCCTGGGGACCGCCTTCTGCGACGCGCCATGCCAGTTCCAGGTCGCTCACTTTCATTGAGCGGGTCTGATATTTTTCCAGTTCGATTATCTGGCGATAACGCCCCTGTCGCCCGGACAGACGGTCCATCAGATGTACTTCCAGCTTGTAATATCCCGGCGGGGCGTCCAGGCGCACGACGTCGGGGATAAACGCGCCCTGTATGCTGGTTTGATCGCCTTCATTGCGATATCGCACATCGCCTGTGCGTCGATACACATCGCCGGTCTGTTCGTTTAAGAGGGATACGGTTCGCTCTACGACCATCTCGGTGGTATTGTTTTCGGCAAAATACCGCCCCAGTGTCTGCGGGATTCCGGTATAGACTTCCAGCGCGCTTACGTCATTTTGGAGGCTTTGAAAATCCGCGAGGTCGTAATAAAATTCCAGGGGGCGGGTGTTTTCTGGGGTTGCGTAATAATCCGGTGTTACCCGCGCGGCAAATTCGGTAACCCTGCGGGGATTGTACCGGTTCAACAGGGCAAGTGTGCGGATGGGGATATTGGGATCCAGAGGCGCGGGCGCGTAGTCGAAACTGCCCGTCATGGCTTCGTCGGTGAAGGTTATTTCGATGCCGCCGTTCACATCGGTATAGATCCAGGTCTCCCACCGCACCATAGAGGCGTCTTCCGGAACGGAGACCGCGTTGAAATCCGGCTGGAGATCAAAAAATCCACTTCCCATGTTTCCGGCGTTGACGACTGTATTTGCCAGCCGTTCAAAAGCGCTGATGTCTTCTCCGGTCTGGTCATCGCCTGTTGCCTGTCCCGTACGCACAGTGCGCCGCTCTTCATCGCCAGATTCCAGTTGTTGTCGATCCCGTTCCTGTGTCTGTTCAATGGCTTCCTGCAGATATTCGGCTTCGAGTTGCGCCCTCACATCGGTTGTGCCACTTAGTCTGGCTTGAAGTCCCCGCACGGGATATACCGGGCCAAAGTATGTCTGTTGTGCAGCCTCGCCACCAAATAGCGTTTGGGCTACGCGTTCTTTTACACGCTGTACGGATAGGCTTTGTTGCAGGTTTAACATGTTGGACCGGGATTTGTAATCCGGCTCTCCGAAGCGGATATAGACCTCACCGCGCCGGTCAAAGGGTTTTTTCCCCTCTGAGAAATTGGTCAGGGCATACCACACCCGTCTGTAGTGTTCGAGTTTGCGCTCGTTGGTCGCGGTGATCAGATTTGGATCTTTCAGTGCCCAGAATTGTCGCAAAAATGAGGAACGCGCCGTTTCTGTGTCGAGGCTGTTGTATTCTTCGAGCTCTTCGACGGATGCGAGGAATTGGATGTCTTCGTATAGTGCGCGGTGTTGCGGGTCCAGGTGCGCCACATAGCGGGAAAAATAGGTTTGTGCCCAGTTCGGACGCTTCAGTTCGAGACACGCCTGCGCCAGGATGGGCAGGGATGTTATTTCTTCGGGGTACTCGCGGATGTGGTCTTCCAGCAACTGTACGATGCGGTCGAAGTTTTTGCTGCGTAAATAGGCTCTTGAGAGCAGTTCTCTGCCTTCCGGGTCTTCGGGCGCGAGTGTTATATAGCGGGCATAGGCCATGGCCGCCTGTTCGTAATTTTCTTCCTGTTCTTCCCACCATTTGCCCAGGAGCTTGTAGGCCGGCGCGTAGGTCGGGTCCAGTGCGATGACGTGGTCGAGGTCGCGTTTGGTGTCGTATTCTTTGAGCTTATATCGCGTCTGCGCCATGTTGAAACGGGCATCGCGGTGAATATTGTATAGCTGCGACAGCCGTTCATCTGGAGGCCACTGCACGGCTTTTCTGAAATAGCGGATGGCACTGTACAGGCCTTTGGGGCGATTTTGGAAGACGAGTCCCAGCCCGTTGTACGCCTCGGAAAGGCGGTGGTTGAGGTCTATGGCTCGTTCAAAAGCGTTTCGCGCGCGGTCGTAATCGCGTACGCCCAAATAGGCATAGCCCAGGAGACAATGCCCCAGTTCCAGATCGGGTGCCACGCGCGTGAGGACGGTTAGTATGGGCACGGCGAGGGAGTCGTTTTGGGAGAGGAGCGATTTGCCCATTTCCACGAGTGAATCTACTTGTGTTTGTCCAATGGACCGATCCTGTATGCGATAGTTTTCGGTGTGTTGGACCAGTTCTACGAGGCGACCGGGATAAAAGTAGCTTACGACAACGGCTTCACCTGTAGCGGCGTTGGGTCTGTAAAAATAGCTGATGGGCCGCGTGTTGTCCCGATCTGCGGGTGCGCGGAACAGGCGGGCGATGGCCCCGGGATCTGCCCGGGATTCCGCGATGGCCCATTTTTGAAGCGTGGCGAGTTGGTCGGGCATTTCTCCGCGATGGTCGCGGCGATATGCGGTTAATAGTCTGGAGATTGCGGTGAGGTGGTCTCGGCAAACCCAGCGGGATCCGTTTTTCCGAATTTCTTGCGCGGCGGTTTGAAATGCCTGCACGTAGTCCTGCATGGGGGATTCGGATAGGCCGTTTTTCGCGGATTGTCTGGCCAGGGATTCAAAATGGCGCGCGGCTTGTTTGTAATAGGCAGCGGCTTGTTTGAACTCCCAGCGCGAGAGGCTCAATTGCGCCAGACGCACGGCGTTGAAGCCCGATGTGAGGTTGGGTAGGGCTTCTTCATCGATGGCTGGCGCGACCGGTTTTAATCCTTTTATCGCTTTTTCAGTGGTCCAGATGATGGATTCCATGTCCGGATCATCTATCACGAGGATATCGCGTCCAGGTGACGTCAGTTCCCAGTATCGGGATGGGGCCAGAGAGATGGTGTGTCCCCGGTGCAAGATGTCGCCGGGTGCGGGCAATAATAGGGGGATGGATTGGTAGATAATGGTTCCGGTTTCTGTTATTCCCAGTTGGCCCGGTCGCCCGGGGAATATACCGAGACACTGTTCCCGTTCCGCACCATCGGTCCATAACTCTGTCAGTGCGATGCCGCTCATCTCTCGAGAGATGGTCCACACCTGACTGGTCGCGCCAGTGCGGAGGATGAGATCCTCCTGGGCGTCTGCGGTGCTCCAGAGCACGACAGCCATGAGCAATGCGTATCTGACCATTGGTGAAGTGAACACGGTATGTCTCCTGGCGAATCAGCGAATCAACGAATCAACGGCGGAGTTTGTAGCAACTTTGGGGCGGAGCGGGGTTCGTCTATTCGCGCTTTTTCAATGCAGTTTGCGAAAAGCAGTCCAGCACACGCGCAATAATAAAAAGCCGTGCCGAAAGCGGTGGATCTGCGTGGTTCCGTACACCCGATCCCGATAGCGCACGGGTACTTCTACGATTTTGCGAACGAGTTTGGACGCGCCGAGGAGGAGATCGAAGTCGCCAAAGGGGTCGAAGTCACATACGTCTCGACGCGCTTTTGCCAGTTTTTTGTAGTCCGAGGCGAATAGGACTTTGGTGTCGCACAGGGTATCTATAATGCGTTGCCCCAACAGGCAACTCAATACCCAGCCGAAGAACCGATTGCCCAGAAGGTTCAGGAATCGCATGGCTTCTTGCTCCATGGGATACACGAGGCGAGATCCCACTGCGAGTTCGGCGCGGCCGGATACGAGGGTGTCGAAGAATTTGGGCAAGTCCTCTGGCGCGACGGTCAGGTCGCCATCCAGGATCATCAATACGTCGCCTCTGGCTGCGTCAAATCCCCGTCGTACGGCGTCCCCCTTTCCAACGCCGGTTTGACGGATCAGGCGGATGTCTGTTCCACTATGTACCGCCATGCATCGCTCGACTTCTTCGGCGGTGCCATCTGTCGAATTGCCTACGACAAAGATCAATTCTGTGTGCGCTCCCATTACGGGTGTGCGCGCTATAGCTGCTTCTACTGTCCCGCGCTCGTTTTTGCAGGGGACTATGACCGAGCAAGTGACTGCGGATGCTTCCCGCGCGGGAAAGATGGGGCGTGCGACGAGTGTTTGTATGAGACACAGGCGTCTCAGTCCCGGTACTCTCGCCAGGAGGCGATTTGCAAGATATGCGAGTAGCGGCACGCGGCGGGGCAAGAGCAGGCGGCTCTCTCGCCGGATTTCTTCAAAGTTTGATAGATAAAGTAAATTCTGAATGTCCCGGTGTGTCAACCAGTTTTGTACGGGCTCGGGCATTTTTAAGCGGAATATTTCCGCGGTTTTTAGTACGGGTTTCCACAGGGGATTGTAGTGCGTGATCAGAACGCGGGAGCCGGGGAGTACGACTTTCCACAGTTCGCTGAATACGCGCTGGATGTCCGGCAAAAAACCCAGGAGATCCGATAAGATGATCCATTCGAATCGCTCCCCTTCGGGCAAGTTCTCGGCGCGACCCACGCGAAATTCGAGGTGGGGGTATTTTTTGCGCGCGCGTTTTATCATTGCTTCGCTGAAGTCAATGCCGAGTCCCCGCCCCGGTTTCAGGCCCGCGAGCAGGTCGCCGGTGCCGCATCCAAGGATGAGTACAGACGCCCCTTCGGGTATCGCGCAACGGCAAAACCGCAGGATTTCTTCGTGATAGGTGCGGTTGCGCCTGCGCCAACGGTCCCGGTTTTCGGCGGCTTTGTCGAAAGCTTTCCGAATGACACGGCTATCGGGAAGGGGGTTTTTCATTGAGTTTTTCCAATTCTCGCCGCGCCAGTTGCGCGACTTGCGGGTCTCCCCGCCAGAGTTCTATGAAGCGCGTGTACGCCTGTATGGCTGCGGTTTTTTCGCCGTTGTCCCGATGGGCTTTGCCCAGGTTAAAATACGCTTCAGCCCAATTTGGGCGCAGTGCGATGGCGTGGGCATAAGCAGTGGTTGCCCGTGCGGGAAGGCCCAATTTTTCGCGGACGATGCCGAGGTTGTAGTAGATCTCCGCGTTGGTGGGGTCGCGTATGGCAGCTTTTTCAAAGGCCGAGTGCGCGTCGGTTATTTGTCCGGCTTGCATTGCTGCGAGGCCCTTGTTCATATAGGCTTCGACGTAGTCCGGTTCTATTTGTACTGCTTTTTGGTACGCTGATGTGGCGTGCTTGAAACGACCTGTTGCAGCGTAGAGATTTCCCAGGTTGTTATAGGTGAGGGCGCTTTTTCGCACTGATAGGGCATTTCTATAAGCTGTTTCTGCTTCGGATATCCTGCCGCGTTCGGATAGGGCGTCGCCCAGGGCGTGTTGCATTTTCGCACTTTTGGGATGCGCTGTGACGGCACTCTGATAAAGTGTTAAGTCATTTCGCCAGTCCGCGTTTCGGATAATGGTTCGGGCGCTATAGGCCACGAGGATGAGGGCGGCGAGGGCAATGGCGATCGCTTTGCGGTGTTTTTCGAGGTGTTCAAATCCCAGGCCGCACAGTGCGAATAATCCGAGGACGGGGATGTATAGAAATCGCTCCTGGAAGATGGCGTTGATCAGGACGAGCGTTTGCGATACGGCTGAATAGGGTACAAAGAATAATGATAGAGCAAAAAATACGCAGGGCCAGCGCCAGCGAAAAGCACCCGTCCATAATAATAGTCCTGCGATGCCGAGGGCGATGCCCGCTATTGTTTTGGGCGCGAGTATCGAGGTGATGACGGGTATGGCGTTGTAAGAGTAATCTACGGAAAGTTTGAAGGGAAACAAAATGAGAATGCAATATTTCCAGAGTAGTCCGGCTGCTGTCAAGAGTCTGTGGTCGAGGGGCTGGTTTATTAGTGGGTTGTTGAGAGATAGTATGTTTTCGGCTGAGAATCCCAGGCCCGCAGCGACTTTTCGAATGGTTAGATAGATGGCAAAAATCCCGATGAAGCCAGCCCAGCGCGCGGCGCGTTGCCACACGAGATTGCGTATCCCATTTCCGTGGGACAGGACAAAGGTCAGGTCGATGGCGATGACCAGTCCCAGTACGGTTATCGCACTTTCTTTGGAGAGCAAGGCGAGAAAGAATCCCGCGAGGGCCAGTCCGTAGTACTTTTCTGCGCCCCGATTGTGCCACAGGATGTACAGGAGCAGGGTTGCTATAGAAAACAGGCCAGTCAATAAATCCGCGCGTCCAAATGTGATGCCGGCGACGACTTCGGCATGGATGGGGTGTACGGCAAATAGCAATGCGGCGAGGATCGCGCCCCGCTTCAGGCCCAGGTTCAGGCAGAGCAGATAGGCGAGGAGGCTGTTGACCATGTGCAAAAGTACATTGGTCAGGTGATATCGGAACGGCCAGATCCCACCCAGGCCATCCAGCATAAAAGACAGGACTGTGAGGGGACGATATTGCCCGTTGATATTGGCTTCACCTTCGTATCCGGCCCAGTAGTGCGTGGTTAAAATGCCCCACACATCGGCTTCGCGAAGCAAGCGGTTGCGCTCGATCAGAAAGTGGTCGTCATAGACCAATCCGTTGCTCAGGCTGTTTGCGAATACCAGAAGGGCCGCCAATCCCACCGCGACGAGAGGCCAGGTTTTCCCGCGTTGATTTGTAGGCATTTTTTGTACAGAATACAAAGGGCGATTGCCAGGGTGCAACCCCGGCAGTCGCCCGAAAAATGTACAAACTGTGGTCATCGCAGAAACTGCGATAGCCGTTTGTTAGAACGTGCCGCCTATTGATATGCGCAATGGCGAGTCAAATAGAGCTACGCCGTCAATATCCTTTAGCAGTGAATAGGACACATCTACCGCGAAGGTGCGCCCACCCACTGTCTGCTTGACGCCAGCGCCAAGGGCAAAGGATTCGAGGTCGTAATTCCACTTATAGCCCGCGCGCACAGCTACCATGTTCTGGACCCAGAGTTCGGCTCCAAAGTGATAGCGTTGCTCGAAATCTACGGGGAATACGCTCTCGGCTGCCAGCGTCAAATAGGTCGGATCGCCCTTTTCGCCATAGACTTCGGCTGCCAGGCCCATGTTGTAAGTCAAGGGCATCAGGTAGGAGAATGCCTCTTCCCTGGCTTTCTGATCTGGGCCGAAGTTCTTGAACGACATTGCCACGCGCAGGCTTCTGAACCCGGTGTAGAAATGACTGCCCAGATCTATGGTAAATGTGCTGGTTTTTTGCGTGTAAAGCTTTTCCTGCACATAGTTGGCTTTGGCACTGAACGAGAATTTGTCTGTGAATTTTATGGCGTAGAGCAAGCCCACCGCCATGTAGTTCACATCGACAAACTGACCCGTTCTATAGAGGTCAAGTCCAAAAAGTTCTGTAAAAAGGAAGCTCCGTGAAATAGGGGTCAGTGATTCTGTTTCAAATGCCTCATGTCCAGATATCGTCTGCCGGTGATCCACTCTTCAGACCACTCCATAC
>JAJEDY010000100.1 GCA_022821275.1 Candidatus Latescibacterota bacterium
CTAAACCAGTGTCGACGACATGGCCGCGTGCCATCTGAGGGACTCAAAGGCATTGCCAATGTAATGGGGGAAGTGCTCCCCTTATTTGCAATGTGCGATGTCATGGATATTGGCACAACGGTAGATAGCTCCAACACGGGACGACCAACCGCATTTGTATATGATCGGCATCCGGGAGGCATCGGCTTTTCGGAAAAAGCTTATGAGATGGTCGAAGACGTCATAACAGCCTGTTGGATGGTCGTATCGGAATGCGAATGTGAAGCGGGATGTCCGTCGTGTGTGGGCGCGCCATTGCCCCCCGGCGACGATGGCAATACGAGAGGAACGATTCCCGACAAAGAAGCCGCCCTCGTCTTGTTACATGCCATGTTGCAAAAAGAACCTTATGTACCCAAACATCCGCGTCTTGAAATATCCATCACAGGTGATATTGCTACTCACAGCGATGAAAAAATTCCCGTCCGTCCTCTGTCGGCAAATGTCGAGGCAAAAATTCGCAAAAAAGTAAAGGAGTTCAAGCGGTGACGACTCCCAATCGTGAACGTGTTGGGCTTCTCGGTGATTAACCCCACCTTGGTACATCGTCCTGGACCAATAGGCAAAGCTATATATCTTGTTCACTGGTGAAAGCAGACCACGTATGGTCTGACCCATAGGTTTTACCTACACGGGTGGTATGTTTTGTGTAGAACTCCATACCTGATATTAGGATAGTCACACTTTGGCTGTATGTCAACGTTCATATACCCTAAAGCTAAAAAAGGAAGCCCTTATATCCCACCGCTAAAGCTGATGGGTTTTACGGGCTATTTGATAAAATGGAAACGCGATTAAAAAATTATTTGGAAACCTGGGTGCCTCGCATTGACGAGGAAATGTATCGGTTCTTGCCAAAAGATAAAGATCCAATTGATTATTTGTACGCACCTATGCGCGATTATCCCCAGCGCGGCGGCAAGCGGTTCAGGTCGGCACTGGTGCTGCTGGGCATTGAGGCATTTGGGGGTGATCCCGGTGTGGGGTTGCGCACGGCTGCTGCTTTTGAGTTATTTCAGTCCTTTGCCTTGGTACACGACGATATTGAGGATGCCTCTTTAATGCGGCGCGGAAAACCGTGCTTGCATCTGATACACGGGATTCCACTGAGCATTAACGTGGGCGATGCGCTCTATTCCAAAGTGTTTGAAATATTATATGCAAATCGCGAAATATTAGGGGAGACAACAACGCTCGACTTGCTTCAGGAAATGATCCAGGGCGCACAAATAACCTTTGAAGGACAGGCATTGGATATCGGCTGGATTGATGCCGAAGTCATTCCCGATGTACGCGATTTTGTTGACATGCTGCGGCGCAAAACGGGATGGTATAGCGGTCGGGGTCCCTGTACCATGGGTGCGATTATTGCGGGTGCTGGCAATGACATGAAACGGGCGATTGGCGATTTTGGCGAGGCCATTGCCGTTGCGTTTCAAATTCGCGATGACTTGCTCAATATCGTCGTTGAAGATACCGATGCAATATTAGCACCTACAACCACATCCGGGGGTTATGGCAAAGAGCGCGGCGGAGACATCGCCGAGGGCAAGCGCACCTTGATGGTCATCGATTTGCTCAACCACTGTACGCCAGAGGAAAATCAAAAAGTGCGCGAAATTCTGGACCGAGATCGAGATGCAACATCGCAAGAAGAAGTCGAGTGGGTAATTGAATTGATGGGAAGATATGGCGCAATTGAAAAAGCGCAACGGGCTTGCCAAACGCGCGCCGAATCTGCCGAAGCACGCCTCGCCCAGTTGCCCCCATCGGAATCGAGAGAAGTACTCAGAGAAATGTGTTCATTTTTGGTCGAGCGCGTATTTTAGATCGCGGATGATGCGGATTCCGCAGATTGCGCGGATAAACTGTCTGAGAGACGGTCAGTTGTACACTGCTCCGTTATTCGTACATTCATAAAAAGGAGGCATACATGAAGTTCTTTATCGATACAGCCAATTTAGACGAAATCCGCGAAGCCCAGGCCATGGGTGTGCTGGATGGCGTGACGACAAATCCTTCTCTTATGTCGCAAGAAGAAGGGGAATTTGAAGACATCATTCGCGCAATCTGCGGAATCGTAGATGGACCGGTAAGTGCAGAAGTGGTCAGCACCGACACCGAAGGCATGATCGCCGAAGCGCGCCGAAATGCCGCGATCCACGAACAGGTCGTGGTGAAAATTCCGATTACACCGGATGGTCTAAAGGCGATCAAAACGTGTTCGGATGAAGGGATTCGCATAAATGTAACCCTGTGCTTCTCTGCAAATCAAGCACTGATGGCCGCCAAAGCAGGCGCGACTTATATCAGCCCATTTATTGGCCGCCTGGATGATTTGGGCCAAGACGGCATGGAATTGATCGGGACAGTCCGCCAGATTTACGACAATTATGGATTTGAAACCCAGGTACTGGCCGCAAGTTTGCGCTCGCCCAAACACGTTGTCGAATGTGCCCTCGCCGGCGCAGACGTGGCGACCCTTCCGCCCGATGTATTGAGCAAGTTACTCGCACACCCCTTAACCGACATCGGTCTGGAACGCTTCCTCAACGATTGGCGTGCCTGGCAAGCCGCAAAAAATAGCGACCCTGTGGTGGTTTAACCCATTCTTCTTCTCCCCTGCACAAACATAGCACCTGGTGCTGGCGCGTTGTCGCACACTTCGTTAAACGTGGCGGGCAGGGGTTGGTGAATCACTGCCTGGATGCGCGACCTTTGCAAAGCCACCACATCGGGATAATCTGCGGCGACATTGGTATTCTCATCGGGATCGGCCGCAAGATCAAAGAGTTCTTCATTGTTCACATCATTTAGACTCACCGTATAATTCCATTGATCATCGCGCACTGACGTCCTGCCTGTGGCAGGTCCGGTTGAAAAAGCAGCCCAGCCAATCACAACGTGATCCCGCACAGCATTCACCTCTCCTGTCACCAGCGGCCAGACATCTGTCCCATCCACCGCCTGGCAGGGAATACCCAGCAAGCCCAACACAGTGGGCAACAAATCGTGCGCCTGCACAAAACCCGAGACGCGCTTGCACACATCGGGATGTCGCACCATCCAGTTCAACCGCGTGTTGTACGGATGCAGGCGATCTGGTCCTTTGCCAAATTGCCCGTGATCCAGTACCTGCGTGCCGTGATCTGACATCAACATCACAATCGTATCGCTTTTCAAACCCAGATCATCGACCCGATCCAGCAGGTGCCCCACCCAGCGATCCACCAGCGTGACCTCCCCAAAATAAAGCGCTTTGATCCGCTCTCTCTCCGCATCGCTCACCCCATCGCCTTCATTTCCAGCTCCAGGTGTAATAAAATCCTTCCCATCCCAATCGGGCATATACCGATCCGCATATTCCCGCGGCGGATCCCAGGGTTCGTGCGGATCAAAAGAATCGATCCACAGAAAAAACGGCGCATTGCGTGCATTTTCGCTCAGCCAATCCGCCGCGCGCCGAAACACACGCGCACAACTATAATCATCCTCGCGTTGCCGAAACTTCTGATTGAACATGTACTGCATCAGCCCGACATGCCGATCCCAATTGATCGGTTCACGCACATGCAGGCGCAATAAATCTTCTATTGCTTCCCGCGTACCAAACCGCCAGTTGTCGCTCTCCTGCCCGCGGATAAAATCATACGTCACAAATCCGCGCGTATAATTCATCGTCGGCTTGAACATGTGATACGTATCGGCGACCAACCCGGTCATATACCCATTTGCTACCAGAATTTCAGCGAGCGTATCCTGTTCCGGCGGAATTTTGTGCCAACCGGGCGCGTGATGCCAGTGCCCGCGCCGGTCAAAATTGTACCGCCAGGGAAAGGTGCGCCGCCCCGTAAACAAACCCCGCCTCGTCTGCAATGTCGGCTGGCATTCCCCGAAAGCCCGTTCAAACACCACGGACTCTGCGGCAAACGCATCCATATTCGGCGTCTCGACAAAACTCAGCTTCTGATTTGGTCCGACAATATCGGCGCGAAACGTATCCAGACAAATACAAATCACATTCATCTCAAATCTCCTTTATTTTTTAAAAATACAAACTGTGCCCATGTCCGCGAAACCACAACGCATCGATAATAAACGACACGCCAGCGCCGGAGAAGTGCCCCACGACGAGACCGACAAAAAAGGGTTTCGCGCCGTTGTACAGCATCAAACCGCCAAAGCGAATCAAAAGTGTTTTAATCGCCCAGGCGACAAATAGCGACAACAGGGTCCATCGCACTTGTCCCACAGAAGCAATTGAAAACCCGATGGGATGCAAGCGCCACCAGGCGAACCGATGGCGCAAATACGTCAGCAAAATCGTCACGAGTGCGCCAATGCCCAAAAACGCAAAATGACCAAATTTGAGCGTCTCTGCCGCCTTAATTTTCGCCACAACCGTATCATAAGGAACCTGTCCCCCGCGGCGAAATACCCACTCGCCAAAATTGTACGCACCCGAAGCATACGCCAGCTTGAGTGAAAAATAAAACGACACGATCAGACTGATACCCAGTGCCAAACCAACTGCGGAGAGATAAACACCTTGAGGAAATCGACGCTCGCTGTGTACGCGTGCGGCATTCGCGCCAAAAGGCATAAATGTGGCAATGGGGTCACACGCCCACCCGTAAGACAACCCCAGCCCTGTCATCGTTGAACCCGTCAAATCCGCCGGCCCAATGAGATGCATCGGATAAGCCTGCGGCACGAGAGGTCCCCGCACAAAAACCAGTCCGCCTTCAATGACAATGCGCGTCAGACCCAGATAAAGCGTAATAACCGCAAAAAGAAGCAACAAAGCCACACCGGGATGGATGCCAATGCGCGTCAGCCAGAAAAGAATGTACACAACCCCGAGCACAATCCCTATCAGTGCTATGCGATACCCCATGATCTCATCGCGGTCTGAAACGCCATTCTGCTTTCCCAATGCGGTTCGCCACACACCGCGCAAGTGTTCGCGCGCAACCCAAACACCGCCCAGGACAATCGCTATAAACGCCCCAAATCCCTGCCATCCCAACGCTGCTGGACTAACCGAATAAACCTCTGATGTGCCAATGGTAAATCCCGTGCGATTAAACAGCGCGACCTCGGCCATATTAAACAAATTGAAAAACCACACACTGAAAATCACATCCACATTGACAAAATACGTAATCCCCACCAGCGGCAACGAGAAATTTGTCGAAATTCCCGGCCAGACCTGCCCGCCCGGAATACTCAATCGAATAGCGGGAATACTCGGCCAGGCCTCAAAAAAATAACCCGGCACATTCCACGCAATTTTGCCTGCGGCAATGGCAAAGCCGATCCAGAACAACCGACTACGCATAAATTTTGGCAAAATTCGACCATCTTCGGCGCCATCCATCATCGCCAATGGCACATCAACCAGGGGAAAATTCAGCCGCTCTTTATCTACCCACTGCTTGCGAAATACCGCAATAAGACAAGTACAAAGCGTCAGCGTTGCGACAATCACTGATCCCCACCAGAACAACGGCATAATCCACACACCCCACGGGATTTCTGCGCCTGGCGGCAACCCCTCAAAAAACCATGCCACTGCGCGCCCACCTCCGGGCACAGCCCACAGAGGCACATGGTCGTGTATAAATTCGCTCCAACCATTTTCAGTTGTCGCAAAATAAAAAGGCGAAGCCGACACGGAAATCACATAACCAGTCACCCCATAAGTGGGCACGGATACCGCCGCTAAAAGCATCGTATAGACCACGCCCAACTCATCGCCCGTCAATCCCCCCTCGCGCTTCACTATCTTCAAAATGGGGTTCAAAACCACAACCACAAAAATGAACAACGCCGCCAACCCCAGCGGAAAATAATTGGTCGTCAACAGCGTGGATCGCACAATCCACTCGGAAAACGGCGCCAACAGATTCACCGCAACAACGACCAGCACCCCAACCATCAATGCTTTTGGCGTCATGATATGCCGCTGACGGCCAAACTCTATTTCTCGGGAAAAGTCTCTCGTAGCCACTGGCGCATTTCTCTGGGCGAATTCAATATCGCGTCTCTCACCTCTCACACCAGTTGCCCCTCCCGAATCTCCTGCCCATATACCCGCACTGTTTGTCCATTTGCGAGAGCTATGTTATTAACCCATCCATCGGCCAACTCCATCGCGCCAGCTTCGGCATCGGTCTCCCCATCAGAAACGCGTATCCACCCCTCGCCAGCTTCTGATTGCACAAAATAAAACTCCCTGTCATCGCGCAACGCGATCCGCCCGGCAATCGCAACTCGTCCATTATCCCCCACGGCGGGAATGTATTCCACATGTGCGACAGGAGAGACTTCACCCGCCTTCACGGGATATAAAACGTATGACATCAGCATGGGGCCATCGCCCTCCGATTTAAAAATTGCCGTTGGAATGGGTTCGCACTGATAGGGTCCCCCTCGGGGAATCCAACCCTGCACGGTCGGTTCTTCCTGTCCACTTACAATCTGCACATCTATCGGCTTTGTCGAAATGGCATAAATGCCCAGATTGCTCTCTCCCACACTATTCTTTGTCATAACACCGCGCCCATTCGCCAGCACCTCGGCATCATCCGCATCCAGATGAAACATCGCTTCATACGTATGGGACGCCTCATCCGAGGGCCTGAGAATATCCGTCACAATCCAGAACTCGGGTTTCACAAACAAAATCGACCGCGTATGTGTAACCGTCTGATCCCGCTCAGGTCCATATCCCAAATCGTAACTCGCCGACGCATAATCGCATTTCTCGTTTGAAACCCACGTATGCGGCAGCGGCTCGGACACCACGTATTCCTCCCGCGATTTCCCGCGCTGATTCTGCTCCATCCCATCCACCATCACCGTATTGTGCGCGCGGGTTGACAGCACATAAGTGCGCCACTGCGACGAATCGTATGGATAATTCCCCGGATCCACCACATGCACGCGGCCGTGTGCGTACAGCATGATATTCAGCTTATCTTCGTGCTGATGCCCATAGCCAAACGGACCGCCATCAAAAAAGAGATAGAGATCATCCGGTTCCCAGCCCGAACGCATGACAAAATGCCCCGCATAGGGAAAAGCGCACGCCAGAGTTTGCGGCTTTGTTCCTTCCGCACCCCCAGAACCCGCCCATTGAAAATCCGTCCGTTCTGGAAAAAACCTGAACCCGCCTTGCATGTAGGGCACAATATCCGTCTGGCCGCCATCATTGAGCGCGGGCAAACGCAAATTGGGCATCGCCAGATACAGGTCGTAGTGATACATCCGCTCCAATTTTGCGACATAATCTGCCGGCAGGGGCAAATCATTTAACCGCGCAATCGCGAGCGCCATCACAAAATTTCGCAAACTCACCTGATGATACCCACTCGACAACTCAATCTGCGCGCCATCCGGATAAACCTGCTCATCCAATTCCCGATACAGCGACTGCATTGCAATCTCGCGCCAGCTTGCGGCTTCTTTGAACTCGGGGAACAATGCCCCAACGTGATATTGCCCATTGGCCTGCATCGTCTGCCAGTTGCCACCGCGCGGCCATAACGTGAGATGCCGCGCGTGTTCGACCATACTCTTCACCATCAAACACACATCGTCATCCGCAAATGTTTTGGACGAAAGAAAATAGTAAAACGCCGCAGGCCACGTTTGCCCCATCCGAATTCCACATTCAATCGTACGCCAGCAATTCGTGCGATCCGTACCCATCTGTGCATCATCTTTCCAGGTATTGCCATCCTCATCCACCGGCATCAACACATGTTCAATCCAGTGCCGCATCTGCCGTCTGAATGCCTCGGCATATTTTTCATCGCCTGTCTTCCAATACGCCTGCCCCAGCGTGACCCAAAACGGATGGCGCGACAACTGCCACGTCCATTCCCTATAATTGATCGGATCCAATTCCCAATTGATCACATCCCCAAACGCCTCTTCCACATCGCAACTCACCAGCGTGTTTGCCACAATGCGGTCGGCTTTTTCGAGATCGACGTCTCTGATCGCACGGTCTCCCACGCGCACCAGTTCGACCTCGGCATCCCGGTCTTGAGGCTCTGACCGATTTCGCCAATCCGAAAACCATCGCGGATGTTCTCGCGTGCGAACGTGTTCTGCAAATGCACGCCGCGCCTCTGTCCAATCTCGCGCCTCTACCGCCTTTTTCACAGCTCTCATATCTTCACGCGACAAATCGAGCGCCTCAAAAAACGCTTCATCGCTCAACCGTGGTCCACTCATGTCTTCCTCCAGTTCAATCACTTGCCTCCACAATACTCTGTATCCTCTCTTAAAATATCACAATGACACTGACCTGCCACTGTTTTCTGAGCAGGACAAAACCCCCGCGCTTTTTTTTTGTATTTGCCGCGCAACACACCTATATTGCGCCACACATGAAAGGAGACCGTCATGTTTTACGACACCGAGAAACGACAGTACAGGAAGCAAGGGTTTTGTATCGTCGATGACGCCGTTGATCCCGATATGCTAAAACCTCTGTTAGAAGCTGCGATTCGCACCAAGCAAAAGGTGCGTTCAGGCGAAGTGGATTTGTACACCCACCGCTCGGAGGACGGCGAACCCTGGGCGATTCGCGGATTATTTGCCCCCGAGATGAACGAGCCGATTTTTGCCGAATATCTGATGTCAGAACCCATAATGAAATACGTGCGTGCATTCTTAGGCACACAGCTACAATTGGGAGGTGCCCTCATCTTCACAAATCCATATCAAGCGGATTACGGTTTTGGTTGGCACCGGGATTTTGGGAGTAAAGAACGCGACGGATCGTATCAAGTGGAAATGGAAATTTTGAATCGTCCCCAAAGGGGTTTGGGGTGGCATCTCGCACTGGTGGATGACTATTGCTTGCAAATTGTGCCCGGCAGTCACAAAAGGTACCGCACTGCCCACGAGCGCAGGTGCTTGTTAGAAGACCGCCACGACGATATCCCGGGACAGTATGCCGTGCCTCTCAAAGCAGGACAAACCGTATTTTGGACTGGCAATTTAATTCACCGCGGCGTAATGAAAAAGGATGTGGAGAGATTGACCCTGGCCGGAAACTGGGGTATGTATTCAAAGGATGGCAAACCCGGCGAGACAGACCCGCGTCTGAAGTGGATGCTCGCGGACAATGTACGCGAATTTTTGCCAAAAGAAATGCTGCCATTGTACGATCGGTGGCGGGTATTGCAAAAGGGGTAAAGCCGTAAAAGGTAAAATATGAAAATTACCCATATTGAAGCCATTCATTTGCGGTTACCGGAGATTGTAGAAGCAGCCGATGGGACTCAAGACTGCCTGATCGTGCGGGTGCATACCGATGCGGGCATAACGGGATTGGGTGAAGTCGTATCGTGTTCCTATGTAGCCAAAGCCGTAATAGAAGCACCGCGCTCTGCGCCATTTCGCCACGGCCTATCGGCGATCGTAACCGGCATGGACGCGCTGGACTTTGACGCAATTCACAACGCCATGATCGAAGGCGTATCCTGGTATGGTCCAGGCGGCGTGGCGCGACAGGCCATGAGTGGCATTGACATGGCACTGTGGGATATTCGAGGTCAAGCCGAAGGCAAACCCGTGCGCAAGCTATTGCGAGGAGATGCAGCAGATGCAGTGCCTGCTTATGCAAGCGTCCTGTGGCCCGAGCGTCCGGAATTGGTAAAGGAAACCGCCAGCGCATTTTTGGCACAGGGATATCAATCTGTAAAATACGGTTGGGCGCCAATGGGGCCAGATGCAGATTTAGACGAGGCACTGGTCGCAGCGGCACGAGAGGCTTTGGGACCAGATGTAAATTTGATGGTGGATGCCGGTCGCGCGTGGGATGCGGAAACAGCGTTGGAGCGCGTGGCGAGATTTAAAAAACACAATGTATTCTGGCTCGAGGAGCCGTTGCACCCGTTTGACGTCCAGGGATACGGCGAACTCTCAACTCAGTCATCCATCCCAGTTGCTGGTGGCGAAGCGATGACTCTGGTAAGCGAGTACGCCGACTTGTTGCACAATGGCAAACTCCACTTTGTACAACCCGACCTGGGACGCGTAGGCGGCATTACCGGCGGCCTGGAAATTGAAAAATTGGCCAAAGAGGCGGGGGCACGTGCCGTGCCTCACGCATTTGGCACCGGAGTCTTGTTGGCAGCATCTGCCCAATGGGCCGCAGCGAGCGAACAGCCTCTGACAGAATACACGCGAGCGCCATCTCCTCTGGCACAAAAACTCGCCCAACACGAGATGACGTTTCGCAATGGTGCGCTACATCTGACAGACCAACCCGGACTGGGTGTAGATCTGGATGAAGATGTGGTTGCGAAGTTCCAAGTGAAATAGTTTGTACCCTGACTACTTAGAAAGGTGAAAAAATGGCCTCTGTAAAAGATATCTACAAATTTGACGAACTGACCTGGCCCGAAGTGAATGAAGCGGTGGAAATGGGAAAAATTCCGATTATTCCAACTGGCGCAGTCGAACAGCACGGGCATCACTTGCCCTTGAAAGTCGATCATCTATGTGCCAATGCCGTGGCGACCGAAGGCGCGCGCTTAAAACCGGAATACAGCCTGGTGCTACCGCCCGTGAGTTATGGTTATGTGCACCACGTCATGGACTTTCCCGGCTCGCTGAATATACACTACGAACACTTCATTCAGTACCTGCTGGACATCTGCAAAAGCCTTGCCTATCACGGCTTTAAGAAAATGATACTCGTCAATGGACACGGTTCCAACCACAATCTGGTCGAAATGGTCGCCCGACGCACAATCGTAGAAACAGACGCGAGCTGCGCTTTCTGTTCGTGGTGGCAATTGCTCAAAGTCGATCCAGACTTTGACAAAGAATGGCGCGAGAGCGTATTTCCCGGCGGGTGTTCGCATGCGGGCGAATTGGAAACATCCATGTTGCTCCACTTGTCTCCGGAAAGCGTGCGCAAGGATAAAATTAAGAGCGAAATTGCCAGGACCAATAAACGGGGATCCAAATTTGTCTGGACTGATCTGTTCAGCAGAGGACCTGTGGGAATAATTGAATGGACGAGTCAATATACGGATTCCGGCGTGATGGGAGAGGCGGAAAAGGCAACAGCAGAAAAGGGCAAAATTGTATTTGAAGAAGCGAGCAAAAATCTGGCGCAATTCGTCGAAGAATATTATCATCAAAAGATTGAAACCCCCACGCAAAAGCAGGCACAAGAACCGACATTTCCATTGTCATTTACCAGTCATTGAGCATTCGCACAAGGAGAAAATATGAAACTCGCGACTTATTCAGTCGGCGGACAAGAATCCATTGGCGCAGTCGTCGCAGATGATGCGATTATCGTCGATCTCGCAGCAGCGGACAGCGCATTAGCCCAATCGGAAAATCCTCCCTTTTTTACGGATATGCTAACCCTTCTCGAAGCCGGAGCAGAGGGACGATCTGCGGCACAACAGGCGGTGGCTGATGCTGAAAAGCGTTTGAATGGCAAACCAGATGGCGCGACCAGTTTTGCCGTCAACGACGTCAAATTGAACGCACCAATGCCCAATCCGCGCAAATTATTCTGCCTGGCGGGCAATTACCAGGATCACATTGAAGAAAGCGGCACGACCAAGATGCAAATTCAGGATAAGGAAACGCCGCGCGTATTTATGAAGCCCCCAACCTCGACTGTAATCGGACCGGGCGATCAAATTTTGATTCCCCCCATCGCAAGAGGCGTAGATTGGGAAGGCGAATTAGCCGTCGTAATGGGCCGAGAGGCAAAAGGTGTACAGGCAGAAGACGCGCTGGATTATGTCGCGGGTTATACGGTCATGAACGATGTCTCCGAGCGCATGTTACAAATCAAAAAACGCACAGACAGTCGGCCAAGAGATGAATGGTTCGACTGGTTGAATGGCAAATGGCTGGATACCTTTGCCCCACAAGGACCGTGGATTGTAACCTCAGACGAAATCACAGATCCACACACCCTCGACATCAGCACGTATGTGAACGGCGACCGCAAGCAACACAACAACACGGGACAAATGTTGTATCCCGTAGATAAAATTATCGAATACATCTCGGCAATTATCACACTCGAACCGGGCGACTTGATCAGCACGGGCACAATTTCGGGCGTGGGCGATACAACGGGAACCTATATGCAACCGGGCGATAAGGTAGAAATTGAAATCTCGGGCATTGGCCGATTGGTAAACACGGTGGCTGCGAGTGAGAAATAGCTGTCTCACTCTTGAAAAAAATAATGGCAGGCACGGGCAACCGCTGCCTGCCTTCTGCTTACTGGTGAAAAGGAATCGAACATGACCCGACCAAACTTGCTCTACATCCACTCAGATCAGCACAGCCCAAAAGTACTCGGCTGTTATGGCGACCCACTCGTACAAACGCCACATCTGGATGCACTCGCTGCACGAGGCATAATATTTAACAATGCCTATTGCCCATCACCCGTATGCACGCCATCGCGGATGTCGATGTTAACCGGACGATATCCGTATGAAAATGAAGTGTGGACAAACCATCACATCCTGGATTCGGGGCGACCAACCCTCGCACATGCAATGGGCGCGGCGGGCTACCATCCCGTGCTCATAGGCCGCATGCACGCCCTGGGCACAGACCAGTTGCACGGGTATGTAGATCGTCCCATTGGGGACCATTCTTCTAATTACCCGGGCACAGGCGATGCCCCCAGCAACTTAATCCAATCGGTTCAAAAATCAGGTGTGGGTCAGAGCAGTTACGAAGTACACGATGAAGATGTGACAGCAGCAGCAATTGATTTTATCAATCGCGAGGGCATAAAAAAACGCAGCGGACAAACGGATACCCCCTTTTGCTTGCACATAGGATATATGCTGCCACACTCGCCGTACATTGCGCGAAAAGCAGACTACGATCAGTACATCGATGTGATTACACCTCCAAAACATCCCAAACCAACAGACGATGAATCGCATCCCTTTTTTCAATGGTGGCGAAAACGGAACTGTTTTTTGGAAATTGAAGATACCGATACCACGCGTGCACGCGCGGCTTACTGGGCACTGATTACAACGATAGATCGCATGATCGGACAGATTTTGGAAGCATTAGAACGGAATGGATTTACCCAGAACACAATGATCGTATATTCATCAGACCACGGAGAACAGGTGGGTGAAAAAGCATTGTGGATGAAGCGGACATTTTACGAAGCGTCCGTTCGAGTACCGGCAATTATTTCCTGGCCCGATGTGCTGCCCAAAGGAGAAATAAATGATCGCGTCATCAGCGCATTGGACTTGAATGCGACCATGCTCGACGCATTGGGTGCATCCGAATTGCCCCACTCACGCGGGCGTAGCCTGTTGCCATTGCTGCGCGGTGAAGTGGATACCTGGGAAGATATTGCCTTCTCAGAATACTGTATCTACGAAGGTCATTACCAGCGCATGATTCGACAGGGCGATTGGAAACTGATTTACTATCACGGATACGATCCGCAATTATTCAATCTATCCGAAGATCCAGAGGAATTGCACAATCGGGCGGACGATGGAGCCTGTCAGCCCATTCGAGAAGAACTGACAGCAAAAATACTGGATGGATGGGACCCGGAGTGGGTTGCGAAAAAGATGCTGGAAAAAAGAAGGGATCTGGAAGTCATTCGGGAATGGGCAAGCGCGACTAATGCACCCGAGCAATGCCAGTGGCCTCAAGCCCCGGGGATGACGTATCTGGAGTAAAAGTGGAATTTAATCCTTGATCCATAATCGCATTTCCGATATTTTCAATCCAGAAAAAATATCTACAAGGATTTTGAGGAGGGATGATTGATGGCGCGGTTGAAATTTTGGGCCGACCGATTTTTTGTCGGCCTTTTTTGTGTACTCATGGCGAGTTTAAGCGGTTGCGATTTTCTATTACCAAAAGAAACAGTCTATGTCACCGTTGCAATTCTGAACTTGCGCGAGAAACCGACGACAAAATCGCAGGTGGTTGAGCGTTTGCAGCGCGGTCGTGAATTGGAGATTTTTGAAAAAGCCAATCCCTGGTTACGTGTACGCACAGATGGAAAAACTGAGGGATGGGTACATGGCAATTATGTCGGAGACGCCGCAGCCGTGCGTGCGGCTTTGCAAAAAGACCTTGCGCGTCGTTCTTCAAGCACGCGAAAAAAACGGCCTGTGACGCAACCCGTTCAGCCTGCAACTGAACCGCAAGAAACGCCAGCACCCCAGGTAACGCAACCGGCAACCGGCGCCCTATCCATCGATGGTATGATCGCGGGGATGCCCGAAGATCTGATACTGGAAGAAGTAGATCCCCTCGAGGGCCAGCCGCGCCATTTTGGCGCAACGGGCAGTGGACAGGTCGTCCTGGAGTTCTGGGGTCCTGAAGCCGACTTGTTGCGCTCCGAAATTATGGTAACCGTGCTCGATATATCCGATGCCGACTTGAACCGCAATGCGGACCTCGTGCGCTTGTTTATTCGAAATGCCGTACCACAATGGCAACGCGACACACCCTGGGTCGCAAACTTTTTGCGAGAATTGTCGAGCCAGGATGTAGGCACAGGCGGATTTGACACGCGCAGTAAAACCGTCAGATTTCGCTTTATCAAACCCCTGAGCGCAATTCGCGTAACAATTGAAAAAGCGTAGTAATTAGGGCACCCCTACTTAAACAAAAACGCCGAGAGCTATTCACCCTCGGCGTTTTGTTGTAATATCCAGCCTTTACTTCTTCTTGTCATCTACAACTTCATATTCAGCGTCAACAGCCCCATCATCGCCTTGTTTGGGACCTTCTGCATCACCTGGTGGTGGCTCCCCTGGCGCACCCTGAGCCTCATCTGCTGAGGCTTGTTGATAGAGTTCACTCGCAACCTGATGCCAGACCTGGGTGAGATTTTCATTCGCCGATTTAATCGCATCGACATTATCACCCTTGAGGGCATCTTTGACCTTGTCAACGGCCTCTGTCACTTTGGCCTTTGTATCATCGCTGACCTTATCGCCCATCTCCTCCATCTGTTTTTCGGTCTGATGCACCTGCTGCTCGGCCGCATTTTTGGTCTCCACAGCCTCGCGTTTCTGCTTGTCTTCGGCGGCATTCGCCTGTGCATCGTTGACCATTTTATCAATCTCCGCATCTGATAACCCCGACGAAGCCTCAATGCGAATATTTTGCTCTTTGCCCGTACCCTTGTCCTTTGCCGAGACATTGAGAATGCCATTTGCATCGATGTCAAATGTGACTTCAATTTGCGGCACACCACGCGGCGCAGGCGGAATACCATCCAGGTGAAACCGACCAATCGTGCGATTATCTACTGACATATCGCGTTCACCTTGCAAGACGTGAATCTCCACCGAGGGCTGACTGTCCGCAGCAGTTGAAAACACTTCGGTCTTTTTCGACGGAATCGTGGTGTTGCGATCAATAAGGCGCGTCATCACACCACCGAGCGTTTCAATACCCAGCGAGAGCGGCGTCACGTCGAGCAACAACACATCGGTCACATCGCCCGAAAGCACACCCGCCTGAATAGCCGCGCCAATGGCGACGACTTCATCGGGATTTACCCCTCTATTAGGCTCTTTTCCAAAAACTTCCTGCACAATTTCCTGCACTTTGGGGATACGCGTTGAACCGCCCACCAGAATCACTTCGTCAATATCAGAAGCCGAAAGACCGGCATCTCGAATAGCCTGTAAACAGGGCTGTTTGGTGCGCTCGACGAGATCATCGACGAGTTGCTCAAATTTCGCGCGTGAAAGGTTGACATTGAGATGCTTGGGCCCAGACGCATCAGCCGTGATAAATGGCAGATTGATATCGGTAGATGCGGAACTCGACAGTTCGCACTTGGCTTTTTCCGCCGCTTCTTTCAGGCGTTGCAAAGCCATGGGATCCTGGCGCAAATCCACGCTATTCTCTTTCAAAAATTCCTCAGCCAGAAAGTCAATAACGCGCTGGTCAAAGTCATCGCCGCCCAAATGGGTATCACCATTGGTCGATTTGACTTCAAAGACGCCATCGCCCAGTTCGAGAATAGAGATGTCAAACGTGCCGCCACCGAGGTCGTAAACCGCGATTTTTTCCTCGCTCTTTTTGTCCAGGCCATACGCCAGGGATGCAGCGGTTGGCTCGTTGACAATGCGCAACACGTCGAGACCCGCAATTTTTCCGGCATCTTTGGTGGCCTGTCGCTGTGCATCATTAAAATATGCGGGAACCGTGACCACAGCCTGGGTAATGGTTTCGCCGAGATAATCCTCAGCGGTTTGCTTCATCTTTTGAAGCACCATCGCCGAAATCTCGGGCGGGGTATATGTCTTGTCGTCGAGTTGTACAGACGCCAGTCCATTGGCGTCACTCGTGACCGTGTAAGGCACTTCGGAAATTTCAGTGCTCACCTCTTCGCGACGACGCCCCATAAACCGCTTGATAGAATAAACGGTTTGGGCTGGATTGGTCACAGCCTGCCGTTTGGCAACCTCACCAACGAGGCGCTCCCCATCTTGTGCAAATGCAACGACAGAGGGCGTGGTGCGCCCCCCTTCTGAATTTGGAACAACAACCGGGTCGCCGCCTTCCATCACAGCGACACAAGAGTTGGTCGTTCCCAGATCAATGCCTATTACGTTGCTCATCTTAGAATTCTCCTTATTTGGCTTCCATGTCAGGGCATGGAATATGATAGAACATGATTTTTATTTTACGCCGCTTTAGAGTCTGAACTCTTTGACTCAGAGGTCTTTTTTGTCTTTGATTTCTTCTTGTCAGATTTCTTTTCTTTAGATGCTTCTTTGTCCTTCTTCGCTGCCTCTTTGTATCCTTCACTTCGATAATCGGTAATGTAAAAACCCGATCCCTTAAAAATCAGACCCGCACCGCCGCTGATGAGACGCTCGACCTTTTGCTCGCCGCATTCTGGACACAGGCGAATGGGTTCGGCGGTGATGGAGTGAAACGCTTCAAATTCGTGCCCGCAGGCAGTACACGCATATTCATAAGTCGGCATAACATATCCTTTGACTTGTATTGGTGGAATTAACAGGTATTCTATAAAGCAATATATATACCATAAAATCCGAAAATTTGTAATTTTATATAGAACAATAGTTTATTCTCAATTTTGAATTTTCGGAACTTCGAACACCTTGCCATATTGTCTGGATTATTGCCATATTGTCAATTCAAGACACAACAAAAAGGGGCGCACTGTCATCATGCGCCCCTTTGTATTTCAGGCTCTGGTATCGGGTTATGCGGCATCTTGAACCGCAGCAACAACGCCTTCGGCGGCTTCCTGGAGCTTGCGGGCAACAGTAAATTCGAGACCCGAATTCTCGAGAATTTGCGCGCCTTCTTCGGCGTTGGTCCCCTGCAATCGCACCACCAGCGGCACATTAATTTCGATATCTTCAAGCGCGGCAACAACGCCTTCTGCCACGCGATCGCAGCGCACAATACCGCCAAAAATATTGATAAGCACCGCTTTGACCGCTTCGTCGGACGTGAGAATACGCATCGCATTTTTGACGCGCTCGACATTGGTGCCCCCACCAACATCGAGAAAGTTAGCCGGTGACGACCCCGCGTATTTGACAATATCCATCGTAGCCATCGCCAGACCTGCGCCATTGACCATACAACCGACTTCCCCATCGAGTTTGATATAATTGAGATCGTATTTTGAAGCTTCGACCTCGAGCGGGTCTTCCTCGTCAACATCGCGCAATTCATAGATATCCGAATGGCGATACATCGCACTATCATCGAAATTCATCTTGGCATCCAGAGCCAGAACCTCACCGCTTTTGGATACGACGAGAGGATTGATTTCTGCGAGCGAACAGTCGGTCTCCTCATAGGCTTTGTAAAGGGCAGAGATAAATGCGACCCCCTGTTTGAGTTGATCACCTTCAAGCCCCAGACCAAGTGCAAGACGCCGTGCCTGAAAAGGCTGGAGACCAACGCCGGGATGAACGACCTCTTTGAGAATTTTTTCCGGAGTCGTTGCAGCCACCTCTTCAATGTCCATGCCACCCGCACGGGAAGCCATAACGACCAGACGCGACTGCGCGCGGTCCAGCACAATACCCAAATATAATTCGCGGTCAATATCCGTCGCATTTTCCACCCAAACGGACTTGACCTTTTGCCCCCCAGAACCCGTTTGCGGGGTGACGAGTTGCATGCCTATAATTTCGGATGCCACTTCTCTGGCTTCTGTCGGGTCAGCTGCGAGTTTAATACCGCCCCCCTTGCCGCGACCCCCTGCGTGGATCTGTGCCTTGACAACCACTGCACCACCGAGATCTCTGGCAATCGCTTCGGCCTCTTCGGGCGTACGAGCAACCGCGCCATTCGGCACGGGCACGCCAAAAGATCCGAGAATTTCTTTAGCCTGATATTCGTGAATTTTCATCTTACTCCCTTGTGTTTACGTTATCAAACGCCAACTCAAACAGCGTATTTTTCCAGCACATCTCGATCAATCTCAATCCCCAATCCCGGCGCATCGGGCACGGGCAATTCGCCATCTACAGCCTGAATCGGATTTACAGCCAACTCCGTCCGCAACTCATTCTCCGTCATATCGTATTCAAACAAGGATGGAATTGGGTTCAAAGCATCCGGCGCATCGGGAATAGTCGCCTGCCAGTGAACAGTCGCCGCCAACCGAATATGACTGCCCCACATATGCGGCAAAACCCGCACATAATTTGCGCTCGCCATCACCGCAATATTGCGACATTCGCTAAACCCGCCTGCAATGCTGATATCGGGCTGCACAATATCCAGTGCCCGCTGCTGGATCAACTCGCGGAACGCCCAACGCCCGGCCAGCCCTTCCGCGCCCGCAATGCGTATGGGCAACGCGCCTTTCACCTGCAAATACCCGCGCACATCATCCAGTGGTATCGGCTCTTCATACCAGAACAAATCATTGTGCGCGATCTTATGCCCCACATCAATAGCCGTACCCACATCATATCCGCAATTGGCATCCACGGCAAACAACACATCGTCGCCTATTGCCTGCCGAATTGCCGTTACATTTTTCACATCGTAATCCGCGCCAAATCCGATCTTCATTTTCATCGCAGAGAAGCCCATATCGACATACCCTTTTGCCTCATCGACAAGTGCCCGTGTCACATCGGGGCGGTCTATGCGAAATAACCCGGTGGCATACGCGGGAATTTTATCTCTCACCTTCCCACCCAACAATTGATACACCGGCATATCGAGCGCCTTGCCCATCAAATCCCACAGCGCAATATCTATCCCACTGATCGCCTTTGGGCTTACCCCATCATCGGACAACGCCTGATAGATCGCACCACAATCAAACGGACTGCGCCCCACAATATGCGCGTCAATCGCAGATCGATGGACCTCACCTGTACCCTCACCCCACCCAATCAAGCCATTATCTGTAACGATCTCCACAACTTGCGCCTGACGACTCGTGGACCATCCCCTCGAAATCGCGAACTTCTCTCGCAATAGGTATCGCAAATGATATGTTTTTACCTCGGTGATCTTCATCTATAAATCCTTTGAGCTAATCCACAAACAAATCATCCAATGTCACGGGCGTAACCGTGCCGAGAGTACTCAGACTATTGAGATCAAATTTGGTCGTATCGCCCATAATAGAAATGAGTTTGGGACGTTTGGCAATATGCTGCTTGTGGAAATCGAATACAATCGGCATCTCAGCCTGGAGAATGTGACCAAACCGCTCTTTTCGCGGATCGGGCGTCTGGTTGCGGCGTTCCCAAATACGCAACACACCGGGTAATTCACGGTATTTAATCTTGGCGACGCGATAGCGATTGACCACAGAATTTTTCGCCTCTACAAAACGCTCGGGCGATTCGGGCAAATCGTCAATCAACTCGACCAGCGCAGCAACAGCTTCGGGGGTTTTGTCAGCCTGGCAGCCAATATATCCCCACATGACATTCTGATCATTGCTGCGTCCGCCGAGGTCATACCGCGCAAATGTAGAATAAGCCAGCGCTCGGGCTTCGCGCAATTCCTGAAAAACAATACCCGACATACCCCCGGCAAAATAATCGTTGTAGAGATCAATAGCCGGACGGAGGGCTGCATCGAATGCAACGCCTCCAGACTCGACAAAGACCTGCGACTGGGCCGTTTCTTTGTGAAAGAATCGGATTTCGGTTTTGTCCGGCGCGTGAACCTTCAGATACTCATAAGCGGGGGGCGTCTTCAATTCGCCACTGTCAGAGAAATGTTTTTGCAGTGTCGCAAGAACCTCATCCAGCGGCCTGGAACCCCCGTAAATCAGAGCATGTTGATAGGTCGGCAGGCTGGATATCAAACCGTGTAATTCTGCAACCGTGAGCTTTTGTAATGCTTCAGACGAGATACTGCGTTTATACGACGAATTGTCGCCATAGCGACTGTAGAAACGCAGGGCATTGCGTAGAGACCGGGGATCTTTCTTTTGGTCTTCGCGTTGCGCGAGGGTAATTTTGACGAGCTCATCGAGCGTGGCCTGATCAGCAGTCGGACTCTGAGTATATTTCATCATCAGCGCAAGAGATGCATCAAAATTTTCATCTAAACCGGAAATACTGATATTGGTTTCAGTATTTGACACGCCAATATTGAAATCCGTGCCCAGTTTGTACCATTCTTTCTTCAGCGCATCGGGAGACAGATCGCCGGCACCGGATTTGTCCATGAGTGATCTGGCCGTGCCGAGTCGGTTATCCTGATACGTGCCCATATCCACGCTCAGCGTAAACGTGAAAAGATCGTTAACCGGATTTTTCACATAGTAGAGTTTTACACCGTCCCGCACCTGTGCAATCGTATAGTCTTTGTCGGTGACAAAAACGGGAGAAAGTTCATCGGTAGGCATAGCCAACACATCTTTTGCAAATTCGGATTGGCGGGTCGGATCAATATCAATTTTGTCGATTTCGGGCTTCTCTATCTTAGGCAATTCGTGTTGTTCGTCAATGCGATACCCCGCAACATAGTCCTCGCCAAAATAATGATTGGCTACGCGCATAATATCATCCCGCGTGATTTTTTCCATACGGGCAATTTCAGCAACCTCTTGATCCCATTCGGCAAATCCCAGAAACGCACTGGTCATTTGTCTGACCCGGCTGCGATTGGATTCCAAACCCCGTTTTTGATTCTTTTTAAAATCCGTGACAATCGCAGATAGCAGACCTTCGTCAAATTCGCCGCGTTTGATCATGGCAATCTGATCCAACAAAAGTTGCTCAACATCTGCGAGTGTTTGATCTTTTTTTGGAATACCCCACAGATATTGCGTGCCGTAATCATTGAGTAAATAGGGATAGCTTCCCGCGCGTCTCACTTTCTGCTGCTGCACGAGATTGAGATTGATAAGCCCCGCAGTGCGATTGTCCAGGATCATATCAATCAGCTTCAGAGCTTCGGCGTCTTTGTGGCCGCGATGGTTTGTGCGAAAGGCCAGAAGTACGTATTCTTCGCCCTGAAATTTGACCGTAACGCGCTCGGCACCTTTAAGAGGTGGTTCTTCCCATTTTTGGAGCGCGGGAATATCTTTGGCCTTCCATACTGAGAAATGTTCATCTATCAGTTGAATCGTCGCGTCAATGTCAATATCGCCAGAAATACAAATCGCCATATTGTTGGGCACGTAATAAGTGCCGTAAAATTGGTACATATTTTTGAGCGAGGGGTTTTTGAGATGCTCAACCTCGCCAATCGTGGTTTGCTGCCCGTAGGGATGATTTTTGTATAGATGTTTATTCACAGCCTCGCTGATGAGCCAGCCCTTGTTGTCCAATGTGCGGTTCTTTTCTTCATATACCACTTCGAGCTCGGGTTGGAACAGGCGAAACACGGGATTTTGAAACCGTTCGGACTCAATTTTTGCCCAGTGGTTGAGATAATTGCTGGGCAACCCCACTTTGTACACGGTTTCTTCATGCCAGGTATGTGCATTCAAGCCACTCTCGCCCATAGCTTTGTAGAGCTTGTCGAGTTCGTTGGGAATGGCGTATTGTGCCGCCTGTTGAGACGCCTTGTTGATCTCTGCGTAAATGGCCTTGCGTTTTTCGGGATCGGTTTCGCGGAAGTGGTCTTCATACAATGCGATAATGCGGGCAATATGGACCTTTTCTTTTTTGTAATCCAAAGTCCCGATATTTTGCGTGCCCTTAAAAAGCATGTGTTCCAAATAATGCGCCAGACCCGTAGATTCGGCGGGATCGTGTTTGCTTCCCGCACGCACGGGGATTTCGGCATAAAAACGCGGTTCTTCGTGGTTTTCAGTGAGATAAACTGTGAGACCATTGTCGAGCTTATAGATGTGTACATTCATCGGATCGTCGGGATTGGGCGCATTGAGGCGCGTAAACCCGGCGAAGACAGGTGAAGCGAGCAGTGTAAGAGCAAAAGTAAGGGCAAATAATTTCTGCATAATGCACTCCTTTGAAAGTGAACCGTGTCGTGAATTTTTCAGGTCGGATAATTTATCTATTTTTTGATGCCGTGAAAAGCATAAATGTTTCATTATCACTATTTAATCATTTACACAGTCTTCCGGGCGAATTTTATCGAGGCGTTGGACGACATCCTGGGGTTGAATTCGGGTTTTAAAAAAGAAGACATGCCCGGGCACATCCTCGAAATCTTCTTCCTCGACATTGAGATCACGAGAAACAGCGACGACGAGATCCTTGCGATTGGCGCGGCGGAGTTTGTCGAGTTTGCGCCTCAGATAATCGGGATGCCAAAAACCGACGATCTCGAGCAACGCCGTGCGCCCATCGGGATGGCGGAAAATAAAATCGGGAATAAAGACCGTATTCTTGAGATTCACAATCTCTGTTTCGCGTTCGAGTTCCCAGTCGGTCTTAGCTTTTTCAAAACGCGTAGCAAAAGTCTCTTCGAGGAGAGAATCGTACACCGTCTGATCTTTGTAATGCGAAATCAAATTGTGGGTGTCATCCAGAACAAAATCGCCTTCTCGGCCATCTTTGAGCTTGACCTTGGCTTCCATTTTCCATCGAGTACACAGGAGCAGCGCAGGCAAAAAAACAGCCATCTGAATGCCGTATTTTTGCGAGAGACGAAACAGGCTCACAGGACCGTCGAGGACGATTTCGTATCCCGCATCCCGGTCACCGCGAATATCGTGTATCAGGCGATAAAATTTGATAAACTTGAAAAGCTGTTTGTAGCGCACGGGCAAGTTGCGATGCACCGAGAGTCGCATGCGAGTGCAGCGATAGAACATAGCCTGCGCAAGTGCGACATTGTAGCGGTTGAGCAACCACGCGGGATCGGGCGCGTCAACGCGATCCAGATAGTGATTGACGGGAAGGTCTGCGTAGAGGCTATGCGCGATATTTTCCGACGAGGTCTGGTATTTAAGCGCGACCTGGTCGAGAATGTGTTCGCGTGTGACGGGATAGAGGAGATCGGATTCGCGGACAATGGGGTGATTCTCTCGGCTGAGGCCAAAAACCTGTGTGCGAATTTCCTCGGGTTCAACAATGCTGTCAATGCGAAACTCACAGCGGTCGTCTTCGAGCAATTTCGTCAGACCGCGTTGAACGCGATAATCCGTTGCCTCGGCCGCGCGCAGGTCCAGCGCACTGTGTAATTCACCGCGCGACTTGCCCTGGTGATCGACGAAGATATCGATAATTTCCTCTGCCAGCGCGATGATACTGGATGCTGTTGTATCCACATAGCGAGGCTCGATATAAGGCCCGCGGCGACGCACGAGCAAAAGGTCGGAAGTGAGCATAAATCAGTAAGACTTGAAACGCCTGCCCCTTACAGGACAGGCTGAAGTGCCTCTTCCACGGATAGTGGAAAAATTTCTGTCACATCGCCTTCAAGGCGCAAGGCGAGATCTGCATAACTATCGTGATCCGTTTTGCCCTTATTGATAATAACATAGGGCGCACCGCGTTCTGCTGCCATCAATGGAAAGCTCGCGGCGGGATAGACGGATAAGGTAGAACCCAGAGATATCGCCAGGTCGGCATTGGCCGCAGCTTTTGCTGCCCGATGCAAGTCATCTTCAATGAGCAATTGACCAAAGCTGACAGTGGCAGATTTGAGATAACCTCCGCATTCGCACAGAGGAGGCTTTCTTGTACGGCGAAAGGCGGCATAGTGACGTTCGGGATCGCTGCGTTTGCCACAGGTCTGACATTCGACTTCTGCATTGGTGCCGTGTAGTTCGACCAGGCGTTCAGGAGAGGTGCCAGCCCGGGTATGCAGGCCATCGATATTTTGCGTGATAACACATTCAATTTTGTCTGATCGCTCGAGCTTCACAACAGCCATGTGAACGGCATTGGGACGGGCGTTTTCAAAGGCAGCCCAGCCTGCGAGCTTTTGATCCCATGCTTCGACACGTGCTTCTTCAGAAGTCATAAAATCCCGGTAATAAACCGGTCGCCGGGTTTTCCACACGCCATCTGGCCCGCGAAAGTCGGGTATGCCACTCGCGGTGGAAACACCTGCCCCCGTAAAGATGAGAATGCGCTCGGCATTTTGGATGTATTCGACGAGTTCTGTATTGGGCGTCACGATTGTGTCTTCATGTTGAGTACAACCGAGGTCGAACCCCAGTTGTGATCGGTGAGATAATACGCGATAACATCGGGGCGGCGTTTTAAGATGGTGTGAACGATTTCGCGCAGAACACCCGTGCCCTTGCCGTGAATAATACGCACGTCGGAAATACCGCGCAGTTTGCATTCATCGAGATAATCGGGCACGAGAGCCTTGACATCATCCGGATGAAAGTGGTGCAGATCGAGTTCGCCATCAATTGGAAGTTCGACGGGTTCGGGCATATCCCCTCTCTTATCCCAGGTTGTAGGCGTGTGCATCGTCCAGGTCGAGCAAGTCAAACCATGTGGTGACATCGGTGCGGCCAGGTGCCACGCGCTCCAGCGTTGAGTTAAAAATCTCCATTTGCTGTTCGCCTTCGGGACCTTTTTGGGAGAGAGCCGCGTTCAGACCCGAGATTTCATCCTGAGTGCGATCCGTGTGTTCGAGCACCCAATCCCCGAGTTCGATATCGTTGACATTGTGATAGGCCGCATCCTGAAAATCTTCGGCGGATATATTGAGAAAATCGAGAATAACCTTATCAATGGGACAATCGTAGATATAATCGTTGAGTTTGCCCGCCTTTGCCGCGCGTGCCTTATCGCCCATGCGTGATCCGCCGTAAATACCCGCGACATCGCTGTTATACGGCGAGCGTGGTGGGCGTTCGGTCAGATCGGTATCCCGGTAACAACCCCAGTCGTCGAGTTCCATAGATTGGAGCATCGTTTTTACTTTATCGGGATCGGCATTGAATTTTTCAAGGCGATCTTTTAAGCGCTGGCGACTCGCTTCATCAAAAGGTTCCCATGTGAGAAGCTCGTTGTTGTACGCCTGGATTTCCTCTTCAGTTTTAGGGTAATTTTCGCGTAGCCAATCGCACAATTCCGCGTCATTCATGCGCTCAGCCGCGTCGGCAAAGTCATCATGCGAGACGCCGAGAAAATCGAGTACTATTTTATCCAACCCCGAATTCTCGCCATAGAGGTGTTCACCAATCGTATTTGCCCGGTGCGCCCGCGCTTTATCGGTCAAGCGAGCAAGTGAGACAATCCCGAGCATTGAAGTATTGGTCGGCCGGCGAGGGGGTTGTTTCGTCATATCCATGGTATGCCTTTCTATTTTTTGTTTTGGGTTATATCAGCTAAAAGTTGCTGAAGGTGTGGTTTGGCGTTGGGCCTATCTTCATAACACTATCATTTCTTTTAGAACAGTGTCTCGAATTTCCTCCCGAAGCGACTCTTTAGGGACAACATCTACCTTGCGATGAAGCTTTGTCTCCAGAAAATCTCCGACCCTGATCAGATCGAATAGGCTTGCCTCATCGTCAAAATCTATCAAGACATCTATATCACTGGTATTTCGCTGTTCATCCCGCGCTAAAGATCCAAATAAGCTAATTCCTCGCACTTTGTGTTGCAAAAGATCGGGTTTCAATGCCTTTAGTGTGTTCACTATTTCTGTTTTATCCATCATTCCAATGGAGCTATTTTGCCGGGATTCTCTAAATCTTGTGCCCGTTCCCAAGCTGTCCTCAATTCCGCTTGATGTAAAGACGCCCAGCGAAGCACAAGTCGTTGCTCTCTTGTCGGCAAAAATCCTTTTAATACTTCAAGGGTTTCAATTCCAATAACTGCCTGGTTATCACCATACAGTGCGTGAAAATGCGCTGGCGGATGTTCTCTAAAATGAATTTGGATGATAATTCCGTAAAAGCGACAAAGTTCAGGCATTCTCAATCGCAACTTGTGTGCCCGGCATCACTTCGGCCACAGATTTGCCCGTGAGTTCCATATATAGCGCGTCCGAACAAATATCCAAATCATCGCCCCAGGCTATTGCGCCCCCATCTGCCACGCGCACAGTCTCAAAGAATGTGCGGTCATTCCAGGCTGCAAACACACCGCGCCCAGCCATATCTGAAAGGTCTATCTCACCCGCAACCCCATCCGAATAGCGCACCCAGATGCAGTAACCATCACGCGGTTCCACTGCTATTGGTCGTATCATTGCAGTTCTCCTTTTGCTATCGTTTCAATTATCCCAACAAATAAAAAGTGTAGCAACAACGCCATTTTGTCAACCGCATTTCAAAATATCTGGCGTCTCTTTTCATCGTACGCATCGCATTCTCTGCCGCGGGAGAGACGATTTTCAAAGGATAGCGTGTTTGCATGCACAGTGACGCAAAAATGACTTCGTGACGTTCTACCACACGGCATGCTTAAAGTGTGTTAAAATGGTTTGATCTTTTGTTACGAGTGTATTGTCGTTCAACCCCGCTTGCGCCACGATGATGCGGTCAAACGGATCGCGTGTCCATGAATACTGTTGAGCACACTGGACAATTTGATAGAAGTTTTTATCACAGACATTAAGCCCTATTGCCTCTGACAAGGCGGAAATAACCGTTTGTGGTTTTGGGGTGATGCGTTTGACCTCGAGCAAATATTGCAATTCTAAACTGACGATTGGAGAGATATAAATATCATTTTTATTAATGTGTGATCTGACCTTTGTGCTCAATTTTTCTGTTTGACCAGCATATAACCATACCACAACATGGGTGTCAAGGTAGATCAAGATTCACCTCCTTGTCCCACGTAATATGAACCAGATCATCAGGATTGCCTTTAATCACATTCTTCCTTTTCCGCAAGTTTTGAAGTTTATCTGTACTTTCGATTGGTGCGATAATGAGCTTTCGATCTCCTTTATTGATTTTGACTGGCACACCCGTATTCAAGATCTCGTCCAATATCTGGTAAATATTCCCGCGCAATTCGGTTGGCGTAATTGTTTTCATGTCACACTCCCGAGCAAATAGGTCACTTCACGACAGACTGTAAAAGTTAAAATAATGAAAAAAGCGTACGTGTCAATATTTAACACGTACGCCTTTACCCTATTGCTCGGTTGTCCCGCATTTCAAAATATATCTCGATGTTTGTCAATCTCCCCTTGTCAGAATCAGGATGGGCAAAATTTGAAGATATACAGGATATACACCCGCATGCTCAATATTCACCCCAATTCACGCTCTATCAACCCAATATCTTCTCGGAATTTATTCTTGATTATCTGAATAATCCGACCACTCTCGACATGTTTAATAAACTCTAAAACTGAAGAAAATCCTAAATCCCTCGTACATCGGGCAGAAACAGTTCCATACGTAACTTCCAGTTGTTCAGCTATACTATGGAAAACCTCTGTATGGCTTTTACCATTCCTCATCAGTTGAATAACTGGTATGAGATAATCTTGAAGATGATCATAACTTCCCGGCGGCGGTGGAGGTGGAGTAGGAGGCCCGTCACCATTACTATCAGGCAGTAGATCAATGTTCTGTGCTGTACGCTGCACCAGATACATTACTTTGTCGCGTGCGCTGTTGAATATCAACTTTGTATCAACTGGCTGGTTTTTCATTTTAGCCAACTCATTTTTCCAGCCGGACAGTTTTGACCTGAGATTATCTTCCCAATCGCCATACATACGCCACTTTTGAGGATTGTTGGTCGGACGTTTGTCAACGGAAAGGCCGTTAAGATAACTTTCAAACAGGCGTTCCAACTCAGACTCGTCCTCCAATACTGTCTCGCGTTTTTCAATGAGCCTGCATAGCTCATTACGCCGCTTATCAGCAGCACCCATAACACTTTGCCGCTCTGTTTCAAGCAGTTCTTTAAGCAGAGTAGCCAGCCTGTTGCCAAGATCGTCTTCAATCGGGGATTCAGTCATATCGTTCTCCGGGTCGTAAATATCAATCAATTCATCCAGTGGTTCGGTAACAGGCAAATGAGCCTGTATATGAGCATCAATGTGGCACAAGTCACACACCAACTGGTGAGCATCGCCACAGAAGTCCTCAAATCGCCAGCGTTTCCATGCACGCCATTTACCGCAACGTCCACAGTCTTTGCCGAAAGCGTAGCCACAGTTCCTGCAATGATGACTGGCGGCATGAGATACTGTTTCACATTCTGGGCACCAGACAATCGGTGCCTCGCCTAAAAATTGCTCTCCACGCGGTTTCAGAGACCATTCCCGATCTCCTTCGGGCAATCCGTGAGTCACTGAATTGGCGGCCAAATCCAGAATCAAACAGTTGCTGTTTTTTGGACGCAAGCCCCTGCCAGCCATCTGCAAGTACAAAGCAAGACTCTTGGTAGGTCGAGTAATTGCAATGCAGGCTGCGTCGGGCAGGTCAAATCCCTCGGTCGCAACGATTACATTGACCAGCACTTTGATAGTACCATCTCTGAAACCGTCTATCGCTTTTTCTCGTTCCTCGCGATTACTGTCACCGAGAATGACCGCAGCCGGTATGCCAGCATCGTTAAACACGGCGGTCAAATTATGGGCGTGATTCACAGAAACAGCATAGGCGATGGTTGGCCGGTCAGCGGCGTGTTTTTGCCAGAACGCCAGCACCCCCGCTGTCATGACATTTGGCCGGCATTGATTCGCCTGTTCAATGCCCGACTCAGTGTAATCTCCGGTGCGGTCAACCTCGCCACCAATGATGCGCTGTTCCGGTGGAGATATCAGTGTTTGGACACCACATAGCCAATTATCACCCTGCAAATCAGCGACTTGCGGCCCGCAGTTCAGCGTGCCAAACAGGTGGTCAAATCCCTCCTTCTTCGACAACCGCCATGGCGTGGCTGTCATACCTAAAATGCGACCAGGCCATTGCTTCATCGCCCGCTCCCAACCCTCAGCGGCAGCGTGATGTGCTTCGTCAATCACCATCAAATCATCGGTGTTATATCTGTTCCAAATTTCTCTGTTAGCGGTGCGTCTGCCCACGGTCTGAGCCATCAAAATGACTACACCCTGACTCATTGCAGGCGCATCGGTTCCTGGCGTCCAGTTCACGTCTGTCATTGCCGAAATATGGGCATCTGTTAGCATCCCACAAGTCTGCGTGGCCAATTCCTTGCGATGCGTTAGCCAAACTACCTTGCGCCCGCCCGTGAGCCAGTCAGACAGCAGTGCCCCAGCGATAATAGTCTTGCCACCGCCAGTAGGCAGTTGCATCATCACCCGCGTTTTGGCATCTAAAGCATCTTGAACCTGCCTCAACAGGTCTTGTTGGTATGGTCGCAGTTCAACCATAATGATCTAAAAACCTTTAGAGTTATCATTGAGCATGCGCTTTCTCTACACATTACTCAAAGGCTGTGAACACCGCCCTCACTTCCCGAATATGTGGGGCCTGATCTCTATGCGGAAAGACACAAGGGCGATCAAGCAATGTCGCTTGCACGAGTTGTTCAATTTCCTCTGTGCGTCGGCAGTCCAGTGCAATAACCTTACCGAAACAGCTCTTCTCGCTTAGTCGTGCGGGTAACACAGCGTCATAAGGGAGCGGTGGTCCGATTTTATTTATCAATAACTCCATCGTCTGTGCGAGACGCTTTGTGATCTTCGGCTGGCAGATAAAATCCGGGAAGCCAGTATCGGCCAGTGAGAAATCCACTACAAGGATACGAAGATAATCAAGGTCTGGTTCCCCACACTGACGTTTCTTCAGCTTGTCGAGTAGTTTTCGTCCCCATTCGCTCTCCGCGATATCTTTTGGATTGCCTATCCCGAAGAACAACTTGCTGTCGGTGGATTGGGTAGGCAGAGAAAAATAAATATCGCGATTTTCGGTATCATCGTAAACTTTCTGAAGAGTTGCTACCAGCCAAACCTTATCGTTCGGGCCTGCAAATTGCCGTTTATGACCTGCATGTGCATTCTTTACCCATTTTGCCGCTTCTGGTTGCAGACAGGCAAGCCACTGACGAACGGCCTTCTCGTTACCGATTTCGTACGCATAAAACCCATCCATATCTTTTGCGGTTTTAAGTTGGAGATCGATTTCGAATCCCAGGTCTATGTCCAGATACTTAAAAATCGAGGAGATAAGCCGCTTCACGAGTTGGAATCCAAAGAAATCAATGGGGCAATACAACTCAATGCATGCACTCAACCCACTGGCAGTCAGATCAATGTCGTAATATTTTAACCCTGGTCGTGCTGAGACCGCCGCCCACGCCTGCGCTTCTGGAATATTCTGGAGATGCGCGAGAAGGAAAAGCTCACCAAGTGCCTGTTCGAACTGGATTGGATCGGTTTGCTGCACGACCCGTTTACCTATAGTGTCTGAAGATGGCAGGTGTTTGTTCAGTAATATGAGCAATTTTTCAAGGTGCTCGTAGTGCGTATTGCCGAGTACACGGACGATCTCAAGTTCGCTTCGGCCTGAACACGGTATATTGATCACTCTGTCGATTTCAGGAAAACGCTGTATCGCATCATGAACGTCTTGAGTGATTGGATAGCTTAGCATTTCTTGACCTCTACGGATATAAACCAATACTGCAAACAGTTTTAGACGTCACCGGAGGGCACAACTCATTATCTTTCTTGCCGAAACTTCTGCCAAAAATCAGAAAATCGCCAAACCCAATTGTGCCATCTCCATCCAAATCGTACTTCGCGTCATACTGCTCATCGCCGCGACTTAATCCAAACAGGCTTGTAAAAAGCAAAAAGTCGCTAAAATCAACAGTACTATCACCATTAAAGTCGGGATTAGGAGTTTGAGGTGTAATGTATAGCGACATATCCCACAGCAGAACTGTGCTATCCCCAAACAATAACAAAGCCTTTGGGGTTGATATAAGGCAGTAGATACTATACATCTATTTTTTAACGCGATGTGTGACTTCAAAACTGCCATAGAATAATGCCGACAAATAGATATAAAAAAGTCAAAACCACTGGATTGCGGCTAACCCCCTGCCGCAATGACGACTCTAAAACCTTTGTTTTTCTGACTGCTGACTATTGATCGCTTGTTTAGCTGAATACGATAATAAAGTCACACATGACGTTATTTTTTAATCAGCATCTATTTTTTGGAAAGATGCGAAAACACGCATTCGACTGATAGAATTAGCCGCGTCTAAATTATCTACTTTAAGTTCAAAAGTACCTGAAATTTCTTTCGGAACTGATGGAAGAATAACAAATTCAGATCCACCCCGGGGGTTATGTCGCGCAATCTCTAATTTGTTAGCATCCCAAAAACGAAGACCATAATTCACTCGTAATCTTTTTCCTGTTTCATTATACCAGTTTATTTTATATGCCCCTTTCACTGCAATCATCCCTACCTCTCTTCGCGTTTCTGCTACTTTTCCCCTTAACTCTCTATGAGATATAAATCTCCAAATCGCGTCATTGCAAATCTCTCTTGCGTCAACTTTCCAACATCCCGTCTCTTCTTTGCGAAGTTCAGTATTTAATCCTGATTGTAACTTTCCACACCCAAACACGGCAAACAAGAACAGAAGTGAAATCCCAAAATTCCATCTCCATTTTTGGAGATCAGGCATCACTTTCTTCTGATAGAAAAGGAACCAAATTGCAGGTACTATGCCTAAAAGTTTTCCAACATAAATCGCTGTATACATCATCTCCACCTTGTTGAAATGATCTCTGTTTCATTCACCATTGGGAGAGCAATATAGAATGAATCAATGAGATAGACCGACGCCTGTATTCTTCATATGTCAAAACACTGCTCGTCGCGTGCCAGAGGTGAAATGTAGCCCCCACCCCGGGTTATGAGAATACAGCACCTGCTACGGTGCATATAGTCGCTATTCCTTCTCGCTCGCGCTTAATACGATCAACTTCATGCAGAGGGCTTGTGCTGTACAAATAATATGATGAAATATACAAGTTCTGTACACTTGTTCAAATTTCGCTTTGACAAAAACTAACATACTTGATATGTATGTAAAATGAGGAAAACAACGATGACACACAAAGAATTAAAAATGAAGGCACTTACAGACCCCGAAACCAGGGCCGAGTATGAAGCTCAAAAAACTGAGTTTGAATTACTCGACAAGCTGTTAGACGCCAAGAAACGCGCTGGATCGCGGCTAAAACCATGCCGCGATGACGGCTTTGTTCATGGACTTGACTGATACCCCACAGTACGCGATAAGTTTTTTACAACTGCGATAGAAAAAGCCCGGTTCCTTCTCGGAATCGGGCCATCTTTGTTTTTTTCAGGAAAGCTTAACGGCAATGAGATGCGACTTTTGCAGGGGCAGGATACACGTCAGATAATCGGGCGCCTCATCCAGACGGCTCTTAAAGGCGGACCAATCCGGATCCATATACCATTGTTCGACCGCAGACCAGCCATCGACAAAGATGAAAGCCCCTGGTGCCAGACGGCTTTCCAGCATATCGAACATAGGCGCAAAAGCGTGCAGGCCAAAATCGACAAAAACGAAATCCACACACTCTGGAAGAGCCGCGATAAAAACATCACCGGTACTGGTGTGACACGCCACCAGATGATCCAGACCAGCGGCTCGCAAATTTCCCCGGGCCGCCGCGGTTTTTTCGGGCATCTGATCCAGGGTAAAAACGCGGCCTCCCGTATGCTGCGCTGCGGCAGCCAAATGCAACGTGGAATAGCCGTGCGACGTGCCAAATTCGACCAGCGTTCTCGCCCGCTGGTGAACCGCTGTGAGACACAGATAATGAGCGACCTCTGGGCTGGCGGCCTTGAGGCGTAGCGGATCAGTAGAACCGGCTCGGCGCTCCTCCTGGTCGCGGCTGTGCAGATGGGCGACAAGCACGCGTTGGGCCGGGGTAAAGAGATCTTCGATATGCACAGAGTCCCCTTTCAAAACATTTCTCGTTGCTTCCCATCGTACGCATCGTGTTGTCTGCGGCGGCGGGAAATGCGGTCTTCAACCGTATTGCGGGAAATCACCTCGTAGAGAATGGCGTGTTTGCCTTCGCGGCGGCGCAAAATGCGCCCCAGTCGCTGGACGTGTTCGCGGATCGTACTCGTTCCCGAAAGCACAACCGCGACATTGGCTTCAGGTACATTGACCCCTTCGTTGAGCACGCGAGAAGTGACAAGTGCGAGAATGTCCCCCTCATTAAAAGCTTTGAGGATTTCCCTGCGCTCCTTTGTGCGGGTCTGGTGCGTAATGGCGGGAATGAGAAATTGTTCTGAAATATTATAAACAGTTTCGTTATCATTGGTAAAAATAAGCATGCGGTCGCGAGGATGTTTTTTTAGCAGGTCTTCCAGCACGCGCAACTTAGCGGTTGTGCCCAGAGCGACTTTGCGATAGCGACGATAGGCGAGCATCGCCCTTCGGCCATCGCTGGAGCGAGCCGAAAGACGCACGAAATTTTGCCATCCAGAAGCACTGCCCAAACGCAGATTCTTGGACTCCAGAAAAGCGTTGAATTGCGAACGCGCAGTTTCGTATTCGACCCGCTCCTCGGCCACCATATCGACTTCGATGCGCTCTGTATTGTACTCGGAGAGATAATCGCCAGACAGGTCGCGGATACCCTTTTCATAAACAGTTGGCCCCACGAGGTCGCGCAGCATAAGATGGCGACCATCGGGACGTTCGAGCGTGGCAGTAAGCCCCAGACGATAGGGCGCAATAGAAAGCTCTGCACCGTGGGAATAGGATTCGCCGGGCAAGTGATGGACCTCATCAAAAACGAGAAAACCAAAACGATTGCCATAGCGGTCCATGTGCATATACGCACTGTCGTAAGTCGTTACAGTGAGGTCTTCAAGCTCGTGATATCCCCCACCCAGGATGCCGATATCACAGGAAAAAGCGTCTTTGAGCAAGTCATACCACTGATTCATAAGATCAATCGTAGGCGCGACAACAAGCGTACTGCGGGCCACTTCCGCAATCCCCATCAGCGCGAGAAGCGACTTGCCCGACCCCGTGGGCAGGACAACCACGCCGCGATATTGATTTGATTGCCAGGCATCAAAGGCTTCGGCCTGATGCGGATGTGGGGTGTGTTCGCGGTTGAAATTGAGCTTGAGGCGGTTGTAGCGCGGGACCACATTTTTTATACCAACATCCCCAGCCTGTAATGCTTCGATAATATCGCGATACCGATGTGCCTGAGCGCGCCAGCGTCCCACGCGGCTATCCCATATAAACGGAGATGGCGGCTCATAGTCCGCTGGCGGATCCAGAAGAACGAGCGTGCCATCGTCGAACGCAAGGCGCATGTCGGGAGATGGAGATGGCAATATGAGTACCTCGAAGGATGGAGTATAGATTTCTCACACAAAGACACGGAGACGCAAAGAGATGGGACTGGCAGGAGGTGAGAACCTGTCTCCTGCCCTTCATCTTTAACTACGGTCTCGCCAACCGAATCGCGTGATCAGCAGCAGTGAGATAGGGAAACGATTGGTCGAGAAAGGCTTGGAGCAAGGTGTCTGCATTCAGATCTGATGTATCGATCTGAAATTTTTGTTTAAAAAAGGATTTGCGAAATTCTTCGTGGAATGCCTCCTGGACTTCTTCGATATCCGACTCGGGTACAAGGGGAAAATCGTGTGGATCGTCTTTCATGCGCTGTTTGATAACCTCAGGACTGGCTGTGAGATGCACCAGAATGATATCTTTGGGCATGTCTTTTTCCCATGCCTGGGGATTTTCGACCGGGCGCGCCAGATCGGGATAGTAATAGCGTTGGCCATAGACCATTTCCTCAATGTGGAAACCCGTGAGCAAGACGTGCTGGTAATTGTGAACCAGGCGCACGTGATAAGCGATCTGAAACCGCTGAAAACGCTCTTTGATGGGCGATGGCAATTCGGCCATGGCCTTTTGATCTGCGGGATTCGTAAGGGTTTGCTGGTCGGGAACGGAAAAGTGATCGTCCATGTGATGGCGAATACCGCGCTCCATGCCCCATTTTTGAATGGCTTGAACCAGCGTGGTTTTGCCCGTGTATTCTGTACCAATTGCAATGACGCGCATGTGAAGCTCCTTGTTGAAAAGTCGGTTTAGATAGACTATATTTAGTTTCGGAACAGCCCATATTATCAATTTACAAAACTTAAAGCAAAGCAAAAAAAGACGCAGACTTATCGAATCTATCGTAAAAGGCACACCATGGGACGCACGAGCGATGCAAAAGAGCGGCTGATACAGGCTGCAATGGATTTGTTTTTTACGCGCGGTTATACCGACGTGGGCGTACAGGAATTGTGCAAAGCTGCTGGGGTAAAAAAGGGAAGTTTTTACCACTTCTTTGAAACCAAGCAAGACCTCGTGCTGGCTTCATTAGATCGATGGTGGGAGATCACACGAGAGACCGCCTGGGAGCGGGCTTTTTCATCGGAACGACCACCTCTGGAGCGGATTTCGCGTTTTTTTCAACTGGTCTATGAGCAAAATTGCCAATTTTACGAGCAGCACAAACAGCTTTGCGGATGTCCATTTGGCAACCTCGCCGTGGAAATGAGCGCGCACGAGCCGCTGATCCGCCATAAAATTGACCGTATTTTTGAGGATGTAATCGGTCGGTTGCAAAGAACACTCGACGAAGCAGTAGAAGCCAGTGATCTGTCTCCCATGGATACGCGAGAAACAGCACTGGCATTGTGGGCGTATTACGAAGGCATTTTGATACTGGCCAAAACGCGGCAAGATCTGGATCTATTAAAACGGCTGGGACAGCGCGCCGTGCGATTTTTGCAAGTATCGCGGCGACACGTAGCCTGAGGATCTTATGACCCTTTCGAAACAATATCAAAAAGATGGCTTTTGCGCTATTTATGACCCGATTTTTCCAACCGCTGTCGTCAATGCCGCAATCGAAGGCATGGATGCTGTACGCGCGGGGAAATACGATACCGGACACCCGCCTGAAAACTCCCGATGGAACCCCGGCGATGATCCCAAAGCACTTTGCAAAATTGAAATGCCTCAATTTGCCAGTCACGCCATCATGGACCTGGTCTCGCATCCCGCCCTCGGCAAACTCGCCGCTGAAGTCACAGGCGCAAAAATGGTACAGGTTTGGTGGGTGCAACTGCTCTACAAACCTGTAGGCGAACCCACAGATCAACGCGTTACCAACATCGGATGGCATCAAGACCGCTACTACTGGCGAATATGGGAAGACGGCAGCGAACTCTTCACAGCGTGGGTCGCCCTCAGCAACATCACACCCGATGCAGGACCAATGCGCTTTGTCCCCGGATCACACCGCTGGGGGCTTTTGGATATCGACTTTGGCTTTCAACAACAAGACCTCGACACATTGCGCAGCGGCATATCAATACCCGAACAGGCCACCTGGCGAGAAGTTCCCATGCTCCTGCCCCCCGGCGCATTGAGCCTGCACGACTGCTTCACGCTCCACGGCAGCGGACCCAACCGGTCAGATGGACCTCGTCGCAGCTTTGCCATTCACATGCGCACCGAAAACGCGCGCCCCGTCAACGACGCACGACAGGGCCTCGCCCGACACATTGATGACCTATCCAAATGCCCGGTTATTTATGGGTAAAACCAATGCATCTTTGATAAGGAATCCTTTGTGCTACCCGATATAGAACTCGCCCGCCAAACGCAGTTGCTCCCCATCGCCGAAGTCGCCTCCAGACTGGGAATTGGCCCCGAACATCTCGAATACTACGGCCTCGCCAAAGCCAAAATCGCGCAAGAATTTTGCCAAAGCCTCGAAAACGCGCCAGCTTCTGGCAAGCTGATTCTCGTATCGGGGATCAACCCGACCCCGGCTGGCGAAGGCAAAACCACCACCACCATTGGCCTGGGGGACGCGCTCAATCGCATCGGCAAACGCGCCACAATATGTCTTCGAGAACCCTCGCTGGGGCCTTGCTTTGGCATGAAGGGCGGCGCAACTGGCGGAGGCTATGCTCAGGTGGCACCGATGGAAGATATCAACCTGCACTTTACGGGGGATATCCACGCGGTTACCACGGCTCACAACCTGCTCGCCGCTGCACTGGACAACCACCTCCACCACGGCAACACACGCTGCATTGATCCCCGCCGCCTGGTCTGGAACCGCGTCCTGGACATGAATGATCGGGCACTGCGTAAAGTCAGCATCGGCGTGGGGGATACCGCCAGGTCCTTCCCTCGACAGTCGGGCTTCGACATTACCGTTGCCTCAGAAGTCATGGCGATTCTCTGCCTCTCCGAGTCGCCGGACGATCTCAAAGCGCGCCTCAGCCGCATCGTTGTCGGTCAGACCCACAGCGGTCAGAGCGTTTGCGCCTCAGACCTCGCAGTACACGGCGCCATGGCGGTGCTCCTCAAAGATGCGTACAAGCCCAACCTGGCACAAACCCTCGAAGGCAATCCTGCCTTGATCCACGGCGGTCCTTTTGCCAATATCGCGCACGGCTGCAATTCCATTACCGCCACCTGTCTGGCCTTGCGTCTCTCGGAATACACCGTTACCGAAGCAGGCTTTGGTGCCGATTTGGGGGCGGAAAAATTTCTCAATATCAAATGCCGTCAAAGCGGCCTGGCACCCGATCTCGTGGTGCTCGTGGCAACCGTACGCGCGCTCAAGTACCACGGCGGCGTTTCGCTTAAAAGGATCGCGCGACCCAATGTCAAAGCGGTCGAAAAGGGCATTGCAAACCTCGAAAAGCACATTGAAAATATCCGTGGCTTCGGCTTGCCCGTCATGGTGGCGATCAATGTATTCGCCGCGGATACAGACGCGGAAATCCAGTGCATTCGCGACAAGTGTGCCGCCCTGGGCGTTGGAGCCGTACCAGCCGACCACCACGCACGCGGCAGTGCCGGTGCCGAGGACCTGGCCCGAACTGCCGCGCAAGTAATTGAAAACAACGCCAGCGATTTCAAGTTGCTCTATCCAAACGACATGCGGCTGTGGGACAAGGTGCGTACTATCGCGCAAAAAATTTACGGCGCCGACGACATCAGGGGCGGCGAGATGCTGAGGGATAAGTGCAGACAGTTGGAAGATGAGGGCTATGGACACTTGCCGATATGTATCGCCAAGACGCAGTATTCGTTTTCGACCAATCCCAACCTCAGGGGACGGCCACGCGGCTTTGATGTACCGGTCCGAGATATCAAGGTCTCCGCCGGGGCCGGTTTTGTGGTCGTGCTGACCGGGGATATCATGACAATGCCCGGCCTGCCCAAAAAACCCTCGGCCGAGACGATAGATTTTGACGATGCGGGCAATATCAAAGGACTCTTTTAATTCGTTTCAAATTGTACCAGGCAAGGAGCACCTATGAGCAACCTCTATCTCGGACTCGACGCCAGCACACAGAGCTTGAGTGCCATCATCATAGACATCGACACCCGCAAAGTCGTGTACGACGTCTCTTTAAACTACGACGAAACACTACCACACTATGGCACTCAAAATGGCGTCCTCGACCATCCCGACCCCAAAATTGTTCACTCGCCACCTCTCATGTGGGCCGAAGCCCTCGATGTACTTTTTAAAAAAATGAAAACCGAGGGCATACCCCTCGGCAATATCCGGGCCATCTCTGGCTCGGGGCAACAACATGGCTCTGTCTATCTCAAAACCGCGGATATCTTATCCAATCTCAATCCCTCAGAATCCCTCGTAGAAAACCTCGAAGGGATATTCTCCCGCGACACATCTCCCATCTGGATGGATTCCTCTACCCGCGCCGAATGCGATGAAATTTGCGACGCCCTCAGCGGCCTTCAAGCCACAGCCAGCGCCACGGGATCCACCACCTTTGAGCGTTTTACGGGGCCACAGATACGCAAATTCTACAAAACACAACCCGATGCTTATAACAACACCGCACACATCATGCTCGTCTCATCCTTCATGGCCTCTCTGATCGCGGGCAAAGTTGCCCCCATCGATCACGGCGATGGCGCGGGCATGAACCTGATGGACATTCAGACCCGAACCTATCATGCTGCCGCGCTCGAAGCCACAGCTCCCGATCTATCCCATCGTCTGCCTTCCCTCGCAGAATCCCGCGCGATTATCGGCACAGTGAACCCCTACTTCGTCGATAAATACGGCGTCAATCCCAATGCACAGGCGCTCGTCTGGTCCGGTGACAATCCCAACAGCGTCATCGGCCTCGGTCTTATCCGCGAGGGCCTCGTCGCCATCTCACTCGGCACCAGCGACACCTACTTTGGCACAATGAAAAATTGCCAGACCGACCCGCGCGGCGAAGGTCACGTCTTCGTCTCACCCACTGGTGACTACATGACCCTTATCTGTTTCAAAAACGGCTCCCTCGCCCGCGAAGCCGTACGCAAATCTCATGGTCTGGACTGGAACGGTTTTTCCCATGCACTCCAATCCACCCCCCCGGGCAATCATGGCAAAATCATGCTTCCCTATTTTGAACCCGAAATCATGCCCAATGTCCTCAATCCCGGCGCACACCGATTTGACCTCGACGAACAGGACGCCGCTGGCAATTGCCGCGCAGTTGTCGAGGCGCAAATGATGTCCATGCGCCTTCACTCAGAATGGATGGGCGTGCGTCCTTCAGCCATCTACGTCACAGGCGGTGCATCGGTCAATCCCGAAATCCTTCAAATCATGGCCGATGTGCAAAACTGTCCCGTTCATCAATTTGAAGTCACCAACAGCGCGGCTCTCGGCGCCGCACTCCGCGCCGCACAGGCGCACCTCAACACCACCTGGGAAGACATCAGCAAGGGCATCGCCGAATCCATCTCCGGCTCTGCCATCACCCCAACCAACACCGCAGTGTACGACGAACTGGTGAAAAAATATGCCGAATGCGAACAAATCGCGCTCAACAAATAATTCTCAATACGCCTCAGCCTTCAAGGTCCCCGCGTTCTCTTCATCGACAAAAGCGCGATAGGTATGTGGTCGTCGCTGCATCCAGTTAATCCCGCGAAAGCACCCGCGACTCTTTGGCATGAATCCATCCACGAGATTCACCTCAGCGGTCACAAACCGTTCACTGCCATCATTCCATGCCAGCACATGCCCGGTGCGATCAATAATACAACTGCCCTCCGCGCGATTTACCGCCACCACCATACACAACTGATTGTCCAGTGCCCGCGTCTGCATAATCCCGCGAAAGCGCTCGGGATCCCATGTGTGATCTTCTGGATGCCACGCGCGGTGATCACCCATAATTGGCAACAACAAAAAATCCGCGCCATTTAATCCGATCATCCGCGACGACTCAGCCGCCGAAGAATCCATACAAATATTGCACCCAATCCGTCCGATCTCTGTATCGAATACGGGAAAATCATCACCCGGCAAAATACCCGAATCCATCTCGCCACCCACCGCCAGATGCACCTTGCGATATTTGCCATCCACGCCGCCATCGGGCGCGAACAACACGGCTGTATTGTGAACGGCATCGCCATCTCGTTCAATCACACCCAACAGCACATATACGCCATAATCGCGCGCAACATCCGCAAACGGCTCCGCCTCGGGTCCCGGCACGGGCACTGCCAGTTCCAATGGACTCCCTTTAATCCCGTATTGCAATGCGATCTCGGGCAATACAATCAAATCGGGTTTTTCTTTTTCACATATCTCCTGGCACAAAGACAAATAAAGATCGACATTGTCCCGAATCGACTCAAACCGACGGTCGCGATCTTCTCGCCGTCCCGTCGCGACACAAATTTTCACGGGTTTGTATGATTCCGCCACTTCGGTTGCGATCACTTTGGGCAATTGCCATTCGGATGATCCTTTAACCGACCAGCGAAACGTATAGCGCACGGTCAAATGTTCGGCATCTTCCGGGGCAGTGAGACGCCGTGAAAATTGCACAGTGTCGCCATTCCATTCGGGAAGGAGATAATCCCAGGACAAAACTTCGCCGCGCCGCCCACTGTCCCGATCCAGGTGGCCCCAATACGCCTCACAGCGCAAAACATCGCGTGCCGTATCCACATCGCGAAACTGCGACTGGGCAACGATCTCATATATTTTGCCAGCCTCAACACCCGAATACGCGACCTGCCATCCACCAATACAGGTGCGCGTCCCATTTGCGGCAATTGCCAGTGTATCTCCACTGCGTTCTGTCAATGGCGCGGCGGTCGGATGCGGCGCCCAGGGTTCAATAGACTCCAGTTGTAACTCTGACATGGTATGCCTCCTTTTATATTATCCCAAACCTCGGACTATTATTCGATCCAGTGACGGTACAAAGGCTTCACATCTTCCGGCAACCCGTCGTACACCTCTTTTTGCAATGGCATAGATTCGTAATTCTTCCCACCTGTCTCCACCACCATCATCTCGTGCTCGGGTTTGCCGATATGCGACGGATTCAAATTCAACCACCACGGGGCATAGCGCACAATCAATGCCACGCGCGGTTGATCACTCTGATTTGATGCCACTGCATGCCACAAACGACTATCGTAAATCAGCACACTGCCCGCTGCGCCCTTCACCTGCATCTCGGAGGGATACGGCGCATCCTGATCCACATCGTCCATCCCACCTGAGGCCGGATTATCGAGCCATCGATGACTGCCCGGCACGAGAAATGTCCCGCCGTTTTGCTCATTAAACGCCGTCAACATCCATATAGACGACAAATGCAATAACGCATCGGGATACGGCGAGGGAATATGCGATGCATTGGTGGCATTATACGGCCAATCCGCGTGCCAGTACCCCCTTTCATTGCCCGGATAATTGATCACACAATCGGTGCAAGAAACGCGCGCATAAGGTCCAAACAGCGCATCCACCACATCCATCATCTTTCGACTTGCCAGATAAGGAGCGAAAACCTGCGTCTCATTAATCACCTGCCGCAAACTCGCCACACCTTCTGCACCAACGCGATGTCCCCGCGCCCGGGTTGCGGCCAGTGCCGCCTCAGACTCCGCGTGTTTTTGCGCCTGTGCTGTCACTATGGCTTGCCGCACGGCATCCACTTCATCTTCGGGAATCACGTTTTCAACCACGTAAAACCCATCGCGTTTGAGTTTTTCAAGGATATGAGAAACGGATATCATTTACACCCTCCAGAATATTATTCCGCAATACTGTTGCAAAAAAGATACACATGTCGTATTGTTTCACAGAATGCATACTTAATTTCAAGTATTAGATATACGCACAACTCTTTATTTTTTCAAATTTTATTTTTTTCCTCAAAAGACCCCTGACATAGGCACGGTTTTTGCATACTTGTATCCAAAAACCACAAGAGTGCTGCCATCATGTACAAATATCTCATCCTGCTCTGCTTGATTGCCACGCCTGCCCTGGGACAAATTGGGCATGAAATAGAAAAGATTGAAGTGCGCGGCAATGAAAAAACCCGTGTTGAAATCATTCACCAGGTCTTACCCATAAAGGTGGGGGATAACCTGCGCGAAGGAGATATCGACCGCTGCCGCATAGTCCTGGAGCGACTGCTGCTTTTCCGAACTGCATTTGTCAATGTCAAACCCGGTGCAGAAAAAGGCAAAGCCATTCTCGTGGTCTATGTACAGGAAAAGCGTTTTGGTGACCTGGGCGTAAGTCTTGAATATTCCGAACTCGATGGTTTTGGCGCATCTACAAATGCCCATTATGCCAACCTGCGTGGAGAGGGAAAATTGGTCGGCGTAGAATACGGTTTGGGGGAACGCTTTAAATACTGGGGGTTTCACTACAGCGATCCGCTCTTTCTCAAAACCAATCAGGCATTTCACATTCAGGTAACGGGGTCTTCTGCAGACCGAGACATCTTTCGCAATCCCGACCCCGATATCAGGGGACGCTACGATCTCGAACGCATCGGATTTGCCATGGGTTTTGGTCAGCCTTCTCCCCTGCGTGCCTACCATTTCGTCTTAAAATACGCTTTTGAAGCCATACAAATCGGCGATTTTCAACACCCTCCTATCCCCACGGGAGGTGGAATTTTTGCCAATGAAATCAAAGCTGCCGTAGGACGGGAAACCCTCTCCACACTTTCTTTTAACCTGTTTAAACAACCCGTGAGCGCGATCTGGGGGCAAGGTACGGATTTTAACGCCCGGCTCACACTGTCGTCCAAACTTCTGGGATCAGTTGCAAATTATATCAAACTTCGCACAGAACTCTACCGGCACCAACAAGTTACCGCAGGACACATCCTCTCACTCGGCGTCAAAACAGGGGGGGTCTGGGGAAATCCGCCCTTTTACGAACGCTTTTATCTCGATGGGGATAATCAACTCAGAGGCATAGAGCGCCGCGTTATTGGGCCAGAAGGTGGCACCTTGTTTGTTGCGGCTGAAGCCCTCTATGCCATCGATCTCAAAACCCTGGGGCGGGTATATGCCTTTGCCGAAAGTGGCGGTGTACATCGCTCTGTAAACGGCAACGATCGGCGCGATGCCGACTTCGCCTTTGGCGTGGGCATGCTGCTCTTTAACCGCGTAGATATTAGCTTTGGAATCAGCACGGGAACACTCATCGTAAAATCACATCGCTTTGCTGGCGTCAAGATTGGTCTGTGAGGACGAGATGGCCCGGTTCTTCATCATCCATACACTCACAGTTTGCTTGTTTGCCAACGTGCAACCCGCACTTGCACAACACATACCGCAAGACAGTCTTTATATTTTTGTGCAATCCGACACCCTGCGCCTCGATGCAACCATCGATTCTCTCTTTTCAAAACGAACTATTGACGCCATTGAATCGGGCATGACGACATCTATCGCCGTGCAATTTCGCCTGCGGACAGGCCGCGGAGATAATCTGGGACAAAGTAGCCTACTCAGGCGTTTGGAACATGATATATGGGAAGGGCAATATCGCCTCATTCGGCAATCCGCGCGACCAGACACGCAGATTACGTCTCATTTTGAAGACATTCGACATGCGTGTTCTGAACTTCGGGGAATTGCACTGGCTCAGCTTCCCTTTCCCGACGAGCCTATCACTTTGCAGATGCGGATAGACGTAAACCCGATCTCGCCCGAGCAACGAGAACGCACGCGACAATGGCTCAAGATAATTGAAAAAGGCAGCTTTCTCGAGTTTTTTTTCTCTCTGGACAGGTCCGCATCTCCCGAATGGGTTGACCTGTTCAGATTTCGCCCCAGCGCACTCCCACACCTTCTTGATGAATAAACACTGCCTGGAGACACAACCATGAGATCTATTCCCTTGCGCTGGCGCATCATCGCCTCCCTGATTGGTCTGGCATTGGGCACGACGCTCATACTCGCGCTGCTCGCGCGACACTTTTTGGCACTGAGTCTTCAAACTCAAACCAACGTCAATCTCGAGATGGGCAGTGCGCTGACCAGTGCGCTTTCTTTGGCAAAAGAGAACTACGACGCAAAAAAACGGCAACTTCAGGATATTGGGCAGCTTTTGTCTGCACCGCCTCACCGCGACCTCAATGCCTTACACGCCGCGTTTGCAGATGCCGGTCTCGACGATCTGACCCTGCGTGTTTCGCCTCTCGAACAGATCGACATAGACCTTTCGCAAGGTCCCGTGGTCTCCAAAGTAGAAAATGATCAGTTGCAACTGGTAATCGCACTTCCCGATTCGCAACGCGCACTAACTGCCCTGCTTTCACTCGAAGCGCTCATCGATGTCGAAAATGCCGTGCATACGTACAAACATATTGAAATGGCAGAAGGCGATCTGCGCACTGCATTTCTACTCGCCTTTCTCGTCGCAGCAGCAGGCGTTGTCCTTCTGGCATCAGTGATTGGCGTTCGCATTGGTTTTGGGATCACGCGCCCGCTTAACGCACTACTTAAAGGCACGCGAGAAATGGGACGAGATAACCTGCAATACCGCATCCCCAAAGGCAGAGATGACGAGATCGGCTTACTTATCGAATCCTTTAACCAGATGGCACAAGACCTTGTAGAAAACAGACGCAAAAGACTCGAAGCCGAGCAAATTGCAGCCTGGCGAGAAATTGCTCGGCGCCTGGCTCACGAAATAAAAAATCCGTTAACACCCATTCAACTCGCAGTGCAACAAATGCGCGATAAATATTCTGGCAATGACCCCGCGTATCAACAATTTGTAACCAACTGCACGGAAATCGTCACAGAAGAAGTCGAAAATCTCAGATCTCTGGTTCAAGAATTTGCCAACTTTGCCCGCATGCCATCTCTCTCGCTGTCTCCCAGTGACCTCAATGAGTGTGTACACAATGTCGTTCGCCTCTACCCGAATGCCCACATTCACCTCGACCTGGAGGAAAATCAGCCCGCGCTCGAACTCGACATTGAGCAGATGCGCCGGGTGCTAATTAATCTTATAGAAAATGGCCTTGACGCCTCTGGCAAAAACGGCCAAATCGAGATACACACGCACATATCTAACGACACGGCTATACTGTCCATAATTGACAGCGGGCCGGGTGTGCCCTTAAAAGATCGCGCGCGCATCTTTCAACCCTATGTTTCCAAAAAAGAAAGCGGCATGGGCCTGGGCCTTGCCGTAGTACACAACATCATTGAAGATCACGGGGGGCACATTTCGGTCAAAGATGCCCCTGCAGGAGGTGCACAATTCGATCTTCACCTCCCCATCCCCGACCGAGCCATAGCGCAACCGGAGGAACAGCGATGAACCAAAATATTCTCATTATTGACGACGAAAGAAATATCCGCCGAACCTTAGACATGATCCTATCAGGTGAAGGCTATCAGGTCTTCACCTGCGCCTCGGCACAAGCGGGTCTCGACACAATAAAAAAAGAACGCATTCACCTGGTCTTGCTCGACATTGTTATGCCAGAAATCAGCGGTCTCGACCTGTTGCCCAAACTCCTTGAAGTGCGTCCCAATCTGGCAGTCATCATGATTTCGGGACACGGCAATGTGCAAAACGCCGTTCTCGCCATCAAACGAGGAGCTTATGATTTCATGGAAAAACCCCTCGATCGCGACAAAGTACTCATGGCGATTTCTCGCGCCCTTCAAACTCGGAAACTCGCCGCGGAAAACCGCCACCTCAAACAACAAATTGAGGGACGCTATGAAATGGTGGGGCAAAGTCCTGCCTTGACAGACATTCGCAACCAGATCGCGCGCGTTGCCCCCACCAATGGACGCGTCCTAATCCTCGGAGAAAGCGGTACAGGTAAAGAACTCATTGCCCGCGCCGTTCACAAAATGAGTCACAGGGCGAAAAATCCCTTTATAAAAGTAAACTGTGCTGCCATTCCCGAAGAACTCATTGAAAGCGAATTGTTTGGAAGTGATCGAGGCGCATTTACCGGCGCGGTCAGAACGCGCGACGGCAAATTCCTCCAGGCCGATGGTGGGACGTTATTTCTCGATGAAATTGGCGACATGAGCCTGGCGGTACAGGCCAAGGTTTTGCGCGCGCTCGAGCAGGGTGAATTTGAACGGGTCGGCGGTGCCAAAACCTTTCGGGTGGATGTGCGCGTCATCGCTGCGACAAACAAAAATTTGCATGCCGAAGTCGAGCAGGGCAAATTCCGAGAAGACCTCTACTTTCGCCTGAATGTGGTACCATTGACAGCACCGCCCTTGCGGGAGCGCCGCGAAGACATCCCCGCGCTGGCCGAACACTTCCTCAATGCCTATGCCGAAGAAAATGGATTTTTACCCAAAACACTATCGGCAGAAGCGCGGGACCTGCTCTTGCAATACGACTGGCCCGGCAACATCCGCGAACTGAAAAACCTGGTTGAACGCCTCTCAATTATGGTTTCAGGAGACACCATCTACCCTGGAGATTTACCCACTTTAGATGGCATGACCATTCCAAAACAATCCGGTTCTTTCCCCGATCTCGGCGCGGGAAAAACACTTCGCCAGGTGCGCGAGGCCGTTGAGCGGCACTACATTGCCGAAGCACTGGTCCGACACAGTGGCAATGTCACCCGCGCATCCAGTGCCCTGGGCATCGAACGCACCAACTTGCACAAAAAAATAAAACAATACGACCTCGAAAGATGAGCGCGTATTTACGCAAAAAAAAGCGCGGAAATGAATTCCGCGCTAAAAAAATTGGCAAGATGATATTGAAAATATTACAGCCCAGCGGCTTTTTTTATGACATCGGCTTTACTCGTCTGTTCCCATGTAAATTCTCCGCGCCCAAAATGACCATACGCAGCTGTAGAACGATACATGGGTCTGGTCAAATCGAGTGCTGCAATGATGCCAGACGGCGTCAGATCAAAGTGATCGTCAATCAGATCAACGATTTTTGATTCTTCAATTTTGCCCGTGCCAAACGTATCTACGGCGACCGAAACGGGTTTTGCCACCCCAATAGCGTAAGCCAATTGCACTTCGCATCGAGATGCCAGACCCGCAGCAACGACATTTTTGGCGACCCAGCGCGCCGCATAATGCCCACTGCGATCTACCTTACTCGGATCCTTGCCGGAAAACGCCCCACCGCCGTGCCGTCCCATTCCCCCGTACGTATCCACAATAATTTTTCGCCCGGTCAATCCACAGTCGCCGTGCGGCCCACCCACCACAAATTTGCCGGTTGGGTTGACGTGATAAATCGTATCTCCGTCCAACAGATGCGTGGGCACCACCTCGCGGATCACTTTCTCCTTCACATCCCTTACAATCTGCTCGTGCGATACGTCTTCATCGTGTTGCGTCGAAACCACCACTGTATGCACGCGAGCCGGTTCGGCCCCGTCGTATTCCACTGTCACCTGTGCTTTGCTATCGGGACGCAAATACGAAAGCCCTTTGTCCTTGCGAATTTGAGCGAGTTCCTTCACCAATTGGTGAGACAGGGTAATGGGCAACGGCATCAGTACAGGTGTTTCTCGACACGCATATCCAAACATCATCCCCTGATCGCCTGCTCCTTGCTCGGCGTGCAACCCTTCCCCAGCCGTTACCCCCTGCGAAATATCGGACGATTGCTGGTCTAAAGCCACCAGCACAGCACAACTTCTGTAATCAAATCCATAGCTCGAATCCGTATAGCCAATATCTTTAATCACGCCGCGCACCAGCGACTGAAAATCCACGATGGCCTCGCTCGTCACTTCCCCCGCGACGACCACAAGCCCGGTTGTCACCAGCGTTTCGCAAGCCACCCTCGATTTTGGATCTTGCTTCAACATAGCATCGAGCACGGCATCCGAAATTTGATCTGCCACCTTATCGGGATGCCCTTCAGAAACTGATTCCGACGTAAACAAACGGCCCATAAACCCGCTCCTAGAAAAAAAATCAAAAAATCAGAACAATGATAATCTCATTTGTAGTGTCGTCTCTCCACTATCCCCGCCGACGAACATCTCATCATCCTCATCGGATAAAGTGGCGTTTACACGCGCCCGGATATCTGCGATCTCTTGCATATTGAGTACATCTTCGCCAAGTGCTTGAAGTTGATTAAAGGATGTAGTGCGAATTGCGCGTTTGACCTCGGGCAATGCCGAAGGCGTCATCGACAGCTTGTCAACCCCCATGCCCACCAGCAACAATCCAGAACGCGGATCTCCCGCCATCTCGCCGCAAACAGTCACCGGTATATTTTGTGCATGCGCTGCATCGACCACGCCCTTGATCAATCGCAAGACCGCGGGGTGAAACGGATCGAATAAATACGAGACGAGATCATTACCGCGATCAACTGCAAGCGTGTACTGGATCAGGTCATTGGTGCCAATGCTAAAAAAATCGACTTCCCGCGCCAATTGATCGGCTATCAGTGCAGCAGAAGGGACTTCGATCATGACCCCAACGGGACACTGGAGATTAAAACGCACACCTTCTCGCGTCAATTCTTCGCGCACATCATTGAGCACGGCAAGAGCCTCGCGCAATTCGTCAATCCCCGAAATTAAGGGCAACATCAACTTCACATTGCCAACGGCACTCGCTTTTAAGATCGCCCGCAGCTGTATTTTGAAAAGATCGCGATGCCTCAGCGTCAGCCGAATGGAACGCAACCCCAGAAAAGGATTCATTTCTGTCTGTGTATTGAGCACATGCGACATTTTATCGCCCCCCAGATCCAGGGTGCGAATCACGAGGGGATGCGGCGCAATGCGCCTGGCCATTTGCGAATAAGCGGCAACCTGAGATGCCTCATCGGGCAAACTATCGCTGGAGATATAGAGGTACTCCGTGCGGTACAACCCGACGCCTTCAGCACCGTAATCCATCGCAGAACGCACCTCGCTGGACAATTCCACATTGGCCTGTAACGCGACCCGAACCCCGTCCTCAGTCTGGGCGGGCAAATCTCGAGAATCGACCCACCCGGCCTTTCGCTTTCTCAATCTTTCGGCCAGGCCCCGATAATGTGCGAGTGTTTCACTATCCGGGTTGAGAATAAAATCCCCGCGATGACCATCTACTATCGCCATATCGCCAATACGCGCATCAGATAGCGCGTCGGCAACGCTGACAACAGCGGGAATCTCTAACCCGCGCGCCAGAATAATCGCGTGGGACGTGGGGCCACCAACCTCTGTCACAAGCCCCAAAACCCGGTCGGGTTGCAAGTGTGCCATATCGTCGGGCATCAAATCGCGCGCAACGACAATCGCTTTGTCGGGCAATCGGTCTAATCCGGCTTTTTCCCAATTCCCTAATTTGGCCAATATCCGCTTTGCAATGCCCAATAAATCGGCACCGCGTTCTCTCAAATAATCATCTTGAAACGCTTCAAATTGACGACGCAAATTCTGGAAAGTCGTCCAGAAAGCGTATTCAGCATTATATTTTTCTATGTTTGGATATGTAAGCTCGAGAAGCATGGGGTCTTGCAACATGAGCAGATGCGCGTCGAATATCTGCGCGTGCTCTTTGCCCAGTATGTCCTCGACATGTGCCCGCGTAGCCGCGAAATCCTCAGACACTGCTTTGATTGCCTCTTGCAGTCGCGCTTTTTCTGTGAGAATATCGCTGGGATCTATCCGGCGTTGCTCCACGGGAAACTCTTCCGAATCGTGCAAATACACCGGTGCAATTGCAATGCCCGGAGACGCCTGTATGCCTTTGAGATATTTCATAGCTCAGTCAAATTTTGATTCAATCATCTCGACGATATGATCCAGTGCATTGCAAGCATCTTCACCTTCAACCCGCACCGTGATCACAGAATCCACTTCCGCAGCCAACATCATCACGCCCATAATGCTCTTGCCATTGATTGCCAGACCATCTTTTTCCAGTGTAATTTCAGAAGTAAATTTAGCCGCCGCCTGTACCAGCAAAGCTGCGGGTCTCGCGTGAATGCCCAGTTTATTTTTTACCGTAGCCCGTCGTTCCAGCATCGTGTAAATCACCCATAATCAGAAACAGTTGAAATTCAATCTTCCGCGATCAGTTGCAAGACCTGCCCTTCTCCGTGAATATGGCCTGCGCCACCGGCCCTGACACATGTTAATGCCGCACTGCCGCTGGCAAATTGCACACTGCGCGTCAGCGTCCATCCCTGCAAATACCCGTAAATAAGACCCGCTCGAAATGCATCACCCGCTCCTGTTGTATCGCGCACAGTAACCTGGTATGCGGGCTGCTCAAAACTATTGCCATTTTCCTGAAAAACCTGGCATCCCTGTTTTCCCCTGGTAATCACCACGGTTTCTATACCGGCCTTTAAAAGCCCAACCGCCACATCCGAGGGCATGCCCATTCTGTGTCGGCGCATAAAGCCGTCAGAATTGATCACCACATCACAGAATTTTGCAAGCGGGTGGTCCGGGGTCAGTTCAATAGCAAACACAGTTATATCATGCTCTCGTGCAATTTGAGCTGCTCGGATTGCATTTTCACCCAAAAAGGGATCGACCGATAGCAGAGAAACACCATCGAGATCCGCCTCGGTCAGTGGCCTGCTACGCAAATCGGGAAAATGTCCACAAATCGTTCGTCCACCGTTGACATCAGACAGGATAACGGCATGTCCGGTGCGAACGCTCGGATCTATATCGAGCCTGCGAATATCCACATCAAATTGATGCATCGTGCGCAAAAAAAGTGCGCCCCTGCGATCATCTCCCAATGCACATCCCATCAACCGCACATCAACCCCCAATCCGCTCAACGTCACCGCCGTATTGGTCGCTTCTCCACCGACAAATTCTTCATCTCGAAACGCGCGCGTGTGTCCATTGCGCTCGGGAAACCAGGCCACTTGCACGATTTGATCGATACCCAGTACACCGTAACACAATACTGCGCCAGATGAAATAGCCATAACAATACGCTCGCATAAAAAAACCGTCCGCAAAGACGGTAACGACATCCCCAATTGTCAAAAAAATGGACTCAGTCGAGACAGTGAATGGCAGAGGAAAACGCGCCAATCAGCGCGGCATCCCAGCTCGTTTCTTCAAAAATGCTACCAACCACCACAAAGGATGCACCCAATGCGACCCGTTTTGCCGCAGCTTCGGGATCGCGAATGCCGCCACCGACAATGATTGGGATCGACACATAACTACAGACCGCCTGTACTATTTCTTCGGGTACCATCAACTCTGGCCCGCTACCGGCATCCAAATACACGCATTGCATACCCAAATACTCAGCGGCAAGAGCGTGTGCCATTGCAATCTCGGGTTTGTCGCGCGGCAAGGGACGTGTGTTGCTCACGTATTCGGCTGTCGTTAGTTGCCCCGTATCCACGAGCGCGTAGCCGGTTGCAATGGCCTCTAAGCCGTGTGCTTTCAAAATTGGCGCGGCCCTGACGTGTTGTCCAATCAACAACTCGGGATTGCGTCCACTGATAAGCGACAAAAACATAATCGCATCGGCAGCCGCCGAGATCTGGTTGGTATCGCCGGGAAATATAATCACCGGAATATCTACAGCGCATACAACTTCACTCACCATGCGATCAAAATTGGTGGATAACAAAAAACTACCGCCAATCAAAATAGCGTCTGCCCCCCGCGCTTCGCAAAGAGACGCCGTGCGCCCCAGATCTTTTTTGTCGAGCCTGTCGGGATCCAGATAGGGCAAAAACCCCGCCCCGCGACGATCGCGAATAGCCACCAACTGTTCGAATATTGACATTGTGGCACTTACCCTCCCACCTGCGCCCGAATGATGTCGGGCACTCGCGCCAGAGCCTCTCCGATCTTTTCGGGAAACTTGCCACCGGCCTGCGCCAGATGGGGACGACCACCGCCACCACCACCCACGATCTGTGCGATGGCTTTGACAACATTGCCAGCCTGCACACCCCGACCGATCAAATCGTCCGTCACCACGGCGAGAAGCGATGCCTTGCCATTTAAATTCGCACCAATCACGCCAACGCCCTCTGTACCCAGGGCATCGCGCAAACCATCGCCCATTGTGCGAAACCCTTCCATATCGGACGGTGAGACCTCGGCGGCCACAACGCGCACCCCATTTACATTTATAGCACGGCTCACCAGCACATCCATCTCTGAACCGGCCTGCGCCTGCCGCAAGCTCTGCAACTCGCGCTCGAGTTCGCGATTGTGCGCGATCAGGTGCGCGACCTTATCCGACAATTCCGATTTTGACGCATTCAGTTGCGACGATAGATCGGCTAAAATTTTCTTTTGCTCGCGCACGAGGGCTTCCGCACCCGATCCGGTGACCGCCTCAATACGCCGCACACCCGCTGCGGTGCCCGTCTCTTGTGTGAGTTGAAACAGCCCGATTTGCCCGGTGCTTTGCACATGCGTGCCACCGCACAACTCCAGACTAAAATCCCCCACCTGCACCATGCGCACCACATCGCCGTATTTTTCGCTAAACAGCATCATCGCACCCATTTCCACGGCGCGATCCAATGTGTCAAAAGAAATCTCGACAGCCCAATCCCGTCTGACCGCGTCATTGACAATGCCCACAATATCGTCTAATTGTGCGGGCGTTACACCTTCAAAATGCGTAAAATCAAAGCGCAACCTATCCGGGGCAACCAGCGAGCCAGCCTGATGTACATGATCGCCCAATACCTGCCGCAAAGCGCGATGCATCAAATGCGTGGCCGTGTGATTGCGCGCTGTATTCAAACGGGTTTCTGCATCGACACGCGCCTTCACGCCTGTCCCCACCAGCCCTTCGGCCTGCCCATTGCACAGGCGACCCCGATGAACAATTGCTTCTCCTGCCTTGAAAGTAGTCGATACTTCAAAGCGCACACCTTTGCCTACAAGTTCGCCCTTATCCCCAACCTGTCCGCCAGACTCGGCATAAAATGGCGTCGTATCCAGATAGAGATCCAGCATCTTATCCTGTGCGGGTTGACAGGCGACAACGCGCGAATCGGATACAAGTGTTTCGTATCCCACAAATTCCGAATGTTTTTCCGGCAGTTTCCGATGTGTCTCTTGTGGTGCAAACACATTTTTGTTCGCCTCACGAGACCTCTCCTGCTGCGCCGCCATCTGCGCTTCAAAGCCCTCCTCATCTACCTCAATACCTTTTTCGGCTGCCATTAGCCGCGTCAAATCAATGGGAAAACCATAGGTATCGTATAATTGGAAAGCATCTGTCCCGGAAATATGTCCTTTCGCCTGCATCGCGTCAAAAATTTCCAGCCCGCGATCCAGTGTTTTGCCAAACCCTTCTTCCTCAGACCGAATCACCCGCGTAATATAATCGCGTTTTTCTGCCACCTCGGGAAAAGCAACACTCATTTCACGGGCAACAGTCTCTATCAGCCTGAAAATAAACGGCTCATGCATCCCCAGCGTGCGTCCAAAACGCGCGGCACGGCGCAAAATCCGCCGCAAAACATAGCCCCGTCCCTCATTGGACGGCAGCACCCCGTCTGCGATTGCAAATGTGAGTGCTCGCACGTGATCGGCAATCACGCGTATGGGCACCTGATGATCTTTATTATAGGGTTTTCGAGTAATCTCACTGATCGCCCCAATAATTGGCAAAAACACATCCGTATCGTACGTGGTTTGTACACCCTGCAAAATTGAACAAATTCGCTCAAATCCCATCCCCGTATCCACGTGCTGATCAGGCAAAGGCTGCAATATGCCATCGGCATCGCGATTGTACTGAATAAAAACCAGATTCCAGATTTCGACATAATCCTCAGCATCTAAATCCGGCACGGCACCTTGTTGCGCCGGGTCATCGCCGAGATAAAAGTGTATTTCGGAACACGGGCCACAAGGACCCGTACTCCCCATCTCCCAAAAATTATCTTTCTTGCCCAGACGCAGCACGCGATTGGCGGGCAAATCCGTCACGCGCGTCCAGAGATTTTCAGCCTCCACATCGGCCTCCAGGCCGTCCTCCTCGTCGCCGCCAAAAACTGTTGCCCACATGCGATCTTTTGGCAACTGCCACACATCTGTGAGCAACTCCCAGGCCCATGCTATGGCTTCTTTTTTGAAATAGTCGCCAAAAGACCAGTTGCCCAACATCTCAAAAAATGTGTGATGGTTGGGACTGAATCCCACTTCTTCCAGGTCGTTGTGCGTACCCGAAACCCGCAAACACTTCTGCGTATCAACTGCTCGTGAATAAGGCCGACGCCCGGTGCCCAAAAATACATCCTTAAACTGATTCATACCTGCATTGGTAAATAACAGCGTGGGATCGTCTTGCGGCAATAGGGGCGCACTTTGAACCCGCGTATGGACTTTGGATTCAAAAAATGCCTGAAATTCTTCGCGAATTTGTACAGCAGTCTTCATCTTCTATTTAACCCTCTTCATTTTCTATTTCAGACCACACCTTTTGGGCGACATCTCGTACAACCGAAACTTCAAATCCCCTGCGCCCCAAAAAACCGTACATCCGTCCGAGCGCTTTCTCACGAGATAATCCCCGGTAGCGATTAGCCCTGCCCATCAGCAAATCAAGCGCGACACCTTCAATATCAATACCTGCCAAAACATCGTCCAAAACGCGATCGATTATCTCAGCCGGAACACCCCGACGCACGAGGTCGCGCACAAGTGCTATCCGTCCAGAAGGCCGCAACCGCAGCCGCTGCTCGACAAATTGACGCGCAAACAACACATCATCAATTAAATCGAGACGCTCGAGCATCGAGAGGGTCTGTTCAATCGCGCCTTGCTCATAACCTCGTCCAGCGAGTTTGTCGCAAATCTCTTTTTTTGTATAAGCCCTATTGCTCAGCAAGCGAAAGACATATGCCTTGGCCTTCTCAACGGCTTCATCGGTATCAAGCAAAGTGGGCGATTTCACGACAATTTCTCGCTAAAAAAGAACAACAGAGCGGGTATTAAAATAGGCAAACCCACTCTGTTGTCAAAGCCTAAAATGCGATTTCTTTCTCAGGTTTCCCGTGCGTTATTGTCCAGAACTCGTGTACGCATAGACCGCATTATCTCCGGCATCAACCACATAGAACAGGTCGTTGACGTAGATGATACCAAACGGATCACTGCTCGTCACATTGAAGTCTGCATCCTCATCACGCTGACCAGAACTCGTGTAACCATAGACCTGATCACCCCCGTTATCTCCGTTATCAACCACATAGAATCGGTCATTGGCATAGGTAATACCAAATGGATTAATATTGTTTTCATCCAGATCGAAGTCTGCCGCCGCATCGCGCTGACCAGAACCCGTGTATCCATAAACCTTTACACTCAAAAAATCAACCACATAGAACCGGTCGTTGGCATAGGTAATATTCGACGGAGTACTGTTGTTGCTATCCAGGGCGAAGTCTGCCGCCGCATCGCGTTGACCGGAACTCGTGTACGCATAAACCTTTTCATCTCCTCGATCAGACACATTTCCCCGATCAAGCACATAGAATCGGTTATCGGCATAGGTGATACCTTCCGGACCATTGTTATTGCCATCCAGGGCGAAGTCTCCTGCCGCATCACGCTGACCAGAATTCGTGTACGCATAGACCTTTGCATCCCTGGAATCAACCACATAGAATCGGTTGTTAGCATATACGACACCTTCCGGATCAGTATTTTCGCCATCCAGAGCGAAGTTTGCAGTCGAGACACGCACCCCATTCGAACAGTTGTTATCTATATTGCTCTCTCCACCGACGCTTTGGACACACGCGCCGTAGTAGTATATCCCCACACTCGATGGCGCATTCAAGTCACTCGTCTGGCCACTCGCTTCCCCCGCATTGAGACTGCCGACGGCACCCGCCGTACCAACCGCTGTATCACTCGTTGTAATCGAATCATCGGTCGAGAGGTAATAGCGCAAGGACGTCGCAGCCGAAGATCCCGCACCCTGATTGCGAACCGCAACACTCAAACTGAAGGTCTCGCCAGCATTCGGGCTACTATTGCTCACCGACGGCGATACAACAATTAGATCGGGACTTGGGTCGGCAAGCGTGTACCAATAGACCTTTGCACCTTCCGCTTCGAGCACATAGAATTGATTATTGGCAAAGGCGATACCTCTCGGATCACTGATACCCAGATCGAAATCTGCCGCCGCAACACGCTGGCCAGAACTCGTGTACACATAAACCCTTTCATCTGCGGAATCAACCACATAGAACAGATTGCCGACATAGATGATACCCGATGGAGAAGTGTTAGCCAGATTGAAGTCTGCAATCGCAACACGTTGACCAGAACTCGTGTACACATAAACCCTTTCATCTAAGGCATCAGGTACATAGAATTGGTCGTTGGCAAAGGTGATAGCCTGCGGATCATCGTTGTTACCAGCCAGATCGAAGTCTGCATCCTCAACACGCTGACCAGAACTCGTGTACACATAGATTTTTACATCCGAGGGATCAAGTACATAGAATCGGTCATTGGCATAGGTAATACTAAATGGATCACTATTAGCCAGATCGAAATCTGCATCCGCTACACGCTGACCATCACTCCCGTATCCATAGACCTTTCTATCCCCCACATTGAGCACATAGAATTGGTCGTTGGCAGAGGTGATAGCCAGGGGCGTGCTATTGTTATGCAGATCGAAATCCGCACCCGAATCACGCTGGCCAGAACTCGTGTACCCATAGACCTTATCATTCCAGTAATCAACCATATAGAATCGGTTGTTGGCAGAGGTGATACCTCGCGGATCACCGGTAAACACGCGGAAGCCTGCATCCGCTACACGCTGACCAGAATTCGTGTACACATAAACCCTATTATCCCCGTCATTAACCACATAGAATTGGTCGTTGGCAAAGGTGATACCTCGCGGATCACTGATACCCAAATCGAAGTCCGCAGCCGCATCGCGCTGACCATCACTCCCATACCCATAAACCTTATCATCCCCGTCATCAACCACATAAAATCGGTCGTTTGCAAAGGTGATACTCGACGGGGAACTGCTATTCAGGCGGAAATCTCCAGCCACATCGCGCTGACCATCACTCCCATACCCATAGACCCTTGCACCCGCCTGGTCAAGCACATAGAATCGGTCATTGGCATAGAGGATATCCTGCGGATTGTTGTTTTTATCCAGATCAAAGGACGTCTCCCCACTGCCCTGACCACCTTCCCCACCATCGCTGACCGTGACGCGCACCCCATCTGAGCAGTTATTATCCGTATTGCTCTAACCACTGACGCTCGCCACGCAGGCACCGTAATAGTACATTCCAGCACTCGACGGGACATTCAAACCGATTGATTTATCACTGGTTACAGAAGCGGCAAGACCGCCCACTGCATCCGTGCCAACCTCTGTATCACTCGTCGTGATCGTCGCGTCGTCCGAGAGGTAATACGTCAGCGTCGTCTCAGCAGCTTGCGCATTTCCATGGTTGCGTACCGTCACATTCAGCGTGAACGCCTGCCCAGGCGTCAGCAGGGTATCGCTTACCGAAGGCGCTATAATAATGAGATCAGGGGCACCACCGCCACCAGAGCCGGATGTACCAAAGGCACCGGCAAAGATCAAAAAATCGCCAAAACCTATCGCACCATCCCCGTCCAGATCGGCCCGGGCGTCATACCTATCATCGCCTTGCCTGACGCCAAACAAGCTGGCAAAAATCAAAAAATCCGCAAAGCCAACCGTCCCATCGCCGTTGAGATCTCCAGACTGTGTAACATCTGTCTGATTGCCCACGGAACCAGAGGCTTGCCCCACGCATAGCAACAACACAAGGGCAGTAATAAATGCGATCCCTTTGTTCAAAAACATTTGCGACATCCTTTCTCAATTTCTCTGAAGGCCTGGGAAATAAAAAAGATGGAATTATCACCAGCACTCTCGATAAGATTCCCAGTTAGAGCATACGTAACATCATTTAATAAATTAAATTAGAGAAAATTGAGATGTCAACAACATACTTAGGTGGGTTCTTCCTCGGGTTCAAACACCTAATCGACCGGGAGGCCCACGATCTCGCGCACCTCGCGTTCAATTTTTGCAGATAAATCCGCGTTCTCTTTCAGATGGCGCTTGACATTTTCGCGCCCCTGACCAAGCCGGTCATCCCCATAGGAGAACCAGGTACCACTCTTCTTGATAGTCCCATGCAATTCGGCCATATCGATCAAACTGCCTTCTTTGGAAATGCCCTCGCCAAACATCAGATCGACTTCACATTCCTTAAAAGGCGGTGCCATCTTGTTTTTTACCACGCGAATCCGAACGCGATTGCCAACGACCTCTTGCCCGTCTTTAATAGAACCAATGCGCCGAATATCTATACGCACCGAAGCGTAAAACGGAAGCGCACGGCCACCAGTAGTCGTTTCGGGACTGCCAAACATCACGCCGATTTTCATGCGAATTTGATTGGCAAAGATCACACAGGTTTTGGACTGGCTGATTGATCCGACGAGTTTGCGCAGGGCTTGAGACATTAAACGGGCGTGCAGGCCCATGTGGGAATCACCCATCTCACCTTCGAGTTCGGCACGCGGCACCAGAGCAGCCACAGAGTCTAAAGCCACGACCTCAAAAGCACCACTGCGCACGAGTGTATCCGTAATTTCGAGTGCTTCTTCGCCCGTATCGGGCTGGGCGATCAATAAATTTTCGAGATCTACGCCCAAACGCTCGGCCAATTCTACATTCAATGCGTGTTCTGCATCGACAAAAGCCGCCGCCCCACCGCGCTTTTGCGCCTCGGCAATAATGTGCAAAATCAAGGTCGTCTTGCCCGATCCCTCAGGGCCATATATTTCAACCACTCTTCCCTGGGGAACGCCACCTGCCCCCAATGCGACATCCAGGCTTATAGATCCCGTTGGAATAACCTCTGTGACAAGGGGTTGTCCATCCTCTCCCCCCAGGCGCATAATTGCCCCTTGGCCAAATTGCTTTTCGATCTGGGCAATTGCATTGTCGATTGCTTGCTGCTTACCATCCATTTGTTGCGCACCTTTAATATTGCGTTTGGCCATCTGCATCTCTCCTTACAAAAGGTTTGGGATCACGGCGCAGCCCCTCTCGTCTCCTGCACCGCACAATGTGCAATAATTATAGTGAACATTTGTATATCCGTCAAGAAACTATTTGGCGATCTAAAACGGGACATTTCTAAAGCGACAAAGGTGCGAATACCAGCCACAGTCTCAGAATTAAATGTCCATAAATGCCCACAGCCACATCGTCGGCCACGATACCCCACCCGCCGGGCAATGCCTCGGCCTGCCGGGCGGGCGGTGGCTTGATAATATCCAGTATGCGAAACACGAAAAAGCCAACTATGCCCATCAACACCGACTGCGGAAGCAGACTTACTGTCACAAAAAATCCGACAAACTCGTCGATCACCACACATCTGGGATCTTTACCCCAGGCTTTTTCGCATGCCCCGGATGTATAAACGCCCACGAAAAACAACCCAATCAACAGTCCTCCCCACGCCCAAGGGTTCAGTGGCGGCAACAGACAATAAATCGCCAATGCCACCCCTGATCCGACTGTTCCCGGGGCAAAACCCGAATAACCAGAAAAAAAGCCGGTTGCAATCAACCGGACAAAAAACGATGGCTCAGAAGGCCGAAAATCTGTCATAGATATGAGCAACCAGCTATTCGCTCGCCTTAAAATGTCTTGCGATTTTCAATTAAATACCGAACGCCTGAAACCACGGCAACGAGGGTCACGACAGCCACCAGGACATTCAAAACCCAATATGAAACATCGCCCACGAGCACAATGGGTTGGGCGGCCAACTTAGCTTCGACCACGCGAACATTGATAAAGACCAAAATGCCAAAAACAAGCACCAATTGCAGCATGGTTTTCCACTTTGCAAGTTGTGAAGTCACCACGGGCTTACCCCGTCGAATCGCAAAAATTCGCAATGCCGTAATCACGACATCGCGCACGAGCATCGCCCCGATAAGCCATGCTTCAACCATGCCCAAACGCACAAATGCAATCAACGCCGAAGATACCAGCAACTTATCGGCCAGCGGATCCATAAAGCGACCAAAGTTGGTCACTGTACCGTCGCGCCGCGCAATGCGCCCATCGTAGAAATCAGTCAACGAGGCCACAGTAAATACGAGCAGTGCGAGAATTTTGAAATACCAGTTGGCGGCAAAAATCAACAGCAAAAACACCGGCGTAAGCAACAGGCGCGACACCGTTAAGACATTGGGCACTGTCCACAACCGTTTTGGGGTACGCGGCTCAGGCATTGTCATGCGGTTCGATTCTATGGTATTTACCTGGGGCATTTAATACTCCCGACGGCCTTCCAGCGCGCGAGACAATGTCACTTGATCGGCCAGGGCGAGATCACTGCCCACCGGCAAACCGCGCGCAATTTGTGTGACAGATACTTCAAATGGAGCCAAACATTGAGACAGATATTGTGCCGTGGCATCGCCCTCTACGGTAGGACCGTTGGCGAGAATCACTTCTCGAATTTCTCCCTGGCGCACGCGATGGAGCAACTGGGAAATATTCAGATCTTCTGGGCCAATGCCATCCAGGGGCGAAATTCGCCCATCCAGTACATGATAAAGCCCCCGATAAAGTCCGGTGCGCTCAAATGCCAAAAGATCGCCGATAAAATCAACTACCATCACACGGGAACGATCTCGACGCATATCGCTGCACACAGAGCACGGATCAACCTCAGTCAAATTAAAACAAATTGAGCACCGCCGCACCCTAGTCTTGACGTCCACCATCAAATCGGCGAGTTCGCGCACCTCATCCGTATCCCATGTCAACATCTCCAGCGCGAGACGTCGAGCTGTTTTAGCGCCGATCCCCGGCAACCGATTCAAAGCGATAATCAATTTTTCAATGGCCTCTGATGCCATGGAAAACTCCAAAAACTACAGCGCGAGGACTTCGCTTTTCAAATTTTAGAACCCCGGCATATTCATGCCGGGCGGAATCAGGCCCGCTGTGGCTTTCTGCATTTCTGCCTCGGCCATGTCCGCAGCTTTTTGACGCGCCTGCTGAACCGCCGCCAGCACGAGGTCTTCCAGCATTTCCACATCTTCGGGATCGACGACTTCGGGATTAATTTTTATCGACAAAATATCTTGATGCCCACTGGCCCTTACTGTCACCATACCCCCACCCGAAGTTGCCTCTACCTCTTTTGCCCCCAGTTCTTCTTGCACCCTGGCCAGCTTGGCTTGCAACTTTTGAGCCTGCTTCATCATCGCGCCCATACCTTTTGCCATACTTTAGCTCCTTTATCCTTTGCTACCCCTACCTGATCACTTCCCCACTAAACACCTGCATCACCATTTGTACCCGCTCATCTTCCTCTGCACTATTTTCTTCGGCTATTTGCTCTTTATTTTCATCGTAAACAACCTTGCACTCAATGGTAATTGTACCTCCAAAAACACCGCGTGCAACTTCTTCTACCAGAGCGCGTCCGCGCCGCACCTGATTGGCGTGAAATTCGAGATTCTTTTGAAAAGCCACCTTCAGAAGTCGCCCATCCATTGATTGCGGACGGCCTTCGGCCAAAAATGTGCCCAACGACATTCTCTCGTTCTTCACTGCCTGTACCAGTTGTTCCCACTTATCTTTTACAACAGAAAAATCTGGCGGCTCTTCTGCAGATACATCTGGCACCTGAGGTATTTCTTCTTTTGGCTGTTCTGCCACGGGACGACCATTGCCCCTCTGTTGCGGTGGTGAAGATTGAGAAGCAGTCGTCGGTGGTGGCAACTTCTCTTCCCTAACGCGCGTATCTGATCCGGATGATGTCGCTTTCTGCTTTGGTGCAGGTTGGGGACAGGGCAATGATCGCCGCGCTCCAGTAGCTGTCCCATGTTTTTTTAACCCCCGCTCGAGTTGCTCTAATCGACCAATCAAAACCTGCAAATCTACACTTGCCGTCATCTGCACCAGCTTCATAACCGTCAATTCGAGCCAAAATCGCGGCTCGGTCACCCGACTAATCTGCGTTTCCAGTTCACTCACAGCATTGAGCATACGCACGAGATCTGCCTCTTCGAATTGCGCGGCGACCTCTGAATACTGCACGCGGTCAGTTTCTGGCAAATTTTCATCTGTTAAATCTCCCGCAGCACAAGCAACGAGCAAATGTCGAAAATGCGCCATCAGCCCCGCCACAAATTCACCCAGATCACTGCCTTCGCGTGCCAGTTCATCAACAATCTCCAATGCGCGGGCACCATCCCGGTCCACAATGGCCTGCGTCAGGCCAAAATACACATCTCGGGGAATCAAACCCAGTAAATTCTGTATGGCACCTTCCGTAATATCAGCATCTGAGAATGCAATGACCTGATCCAGCAAACTCAGTGCATCGCGCATGCCCCCATCGGCTTTACGCGCAATCAAAAACAGAGCGGATTCTTCTGCTGTTACGCCTTCTTCATCCACAGCCATTTTGAGCTCTTCCACAATTGCCACGGGTGGAATGCGCCGAAAATTGTAGCGCTGACACCGCGACAAAATGGTTTCAGGCACTTTGTGAGCTTCGGTCGTTGCAAATACGAAAACAACATGTGCTGGCGGTTCTTCGAGTGTTTTGAGCAAGGCATTAAAAGCCTCAGTCGTGAGCATGTGTACTTCGTCGATAATATAAACCTTGCGCTTGCCTTGCGAAGCCGCATATCCCACCTCTTCGCGCAATTGCCTGATTTCATCAATCCCGCGGTTCGAAGCGCCGTCAATCTCCAGTACATCCATGCTGTTGCCCTGGCGAATGGCAACACACGAAGCACATTCCCCACACGGTTCAGCCGTTGGCCCCTGCTCGCAATTGAGTGCCATGGCAAGCAATCGCGCCGTCGTAGTCTTACCCGTGCCTCGCGGCCCGGAAAACAGGTACGATTGCGCCACGCGCCCCAGCCGGATGGCGTTTTGCAATGTGGTAGTCACATGGCTTTGTGCAACCACTGTCTCAAATGCCTGTGGCCTCCGCTTTCGGGCCATTACCGTGTAAGACATAAAAACTCCAAAGGGGCCTTTCCAACCCCAGCCCCCAACCTCAAAAAAAGGTCGTGCACCGCGCTTCGAACCGCTACCCCGGGACGTTCAACGAGCGCTGGCTCCTGCCAGGTGCCCCTGCGGCACACGCACCAATTTGCTTACCGCTGCTACCTTCCGGTCCTGACGGGGTTCGGCATAGGCACGTTGCGCAGGACCTGACGATCAACGCTGCCTACTCATCGACCGCGATCCAAAATACCGGTTCTCAGACGTGGAATTCGACCCCGCTATAGCGGATTGCGGGCTACAGGGCACCGCTATCTCCCCGTCTAGCACGACCTGAAAACAGTGAGATACAAGAGGGATCTTACCTCTCGCCTCTTAACAATATATTTTGGTGGAGCTGATGGGAGTCGAACCCACGACCTCTAGAGTGCGATTCTAGCGCTCTCCCAACTGAGCTACAGCCCCACCTAAACGGCTTCAACCACGATATTGTGTACTCCCGAAACCGATTTGAGTACCGTGGCATCGCCCAGCACCCGTCCAATAATATTGACGGGACTTGCGGGGCGAATTTCATCTCCATGACTGGCCGGGGTCTGGCCATAAAAAATGCAAAATGCATGACCCGGCGGCCAATATCCGAGGTCGTTTAACGCCACAGTTTCACATGCGTCTTCGGGACCCGCTTGAACGGGAATTGCAAAGTAAATCTCATCGCCCCATGTATTAAACGAACAATCCAGCGGCAAAACCTCGCGAACTTTGTCTGCTGTTTGCGAATCGTTTAACTCGGCGTCCAGTTCAATATCGCCAACTGTAATGCGAATGGGATGCGGCATAACAACCTCGCGATAATTTGTTTTTGGCGGAGAGGGAGGGATTCGAACCCTCGGTATCCGTAAGGATACACATGATTTCCAGTCATGCCTGTTCGGCCACTCCAGCACCTCTCCAATATATCTGCGGTCAGCTTCAACACACGTATGCGCCAAAGACTGACTGCTTGTTTTTTTGGCGGAGAGGGTGGGATTCGAACCCACGGTACCCGTGAGGGTACACCGGTTTTCGAGACCGGCCTGTTCGACCACTCCAGCACCTCTCCACAATTTTATTTATTTTTCGCGCAAAGCCTGAAAAAATGCCCGCAACACCTGACCACACGCATCTTCTAAAACGCCTCGGCGCACATCTATGCGATGATTCAGGCGTGTATCTTCCACAATATTTCTCAGAGATCCACAAGCCCCGGTTTTGGGATCGCAAGCACCAAAAACCAACCGGGACAATCGGGCAAGCACCATAGCACCTGCGCACATAGCGCAGGGTTCCAGTGTTGCGTAAAGTGTGCAGTTATTTAACCACCGAACGCCCAACTTTTTTGTCGCCTGCCGAATAACGAGCATTTCGGCATGCGCGGTGGGATCATTTAGCTGGACAATGCGATTGTGGTCTCGTGCGATCACCTCGCCATTGTGCATCACAACAGCGCCAATAGGCACTTCATACTCGTTTGCTGCCATGCGGGCTTCTTCGAGCGCGAATTTCATGCCTGTCAGGTCGTCATCCAGCACGGATACCCCGCGAAAACAACACTGGTCATAAAGAAAAAAATATACGGGTTTCCCCACACCGAGTCAACCATCAACATCAGGGCATCCAGATATTCCACTTGCCATACTTTTCCCAGATGCGACATGCATCACAAGTACACATCCAGCGGAGGGCAAAACGCGGTTTATTACTCGTATTGAGAGACCCGCAATGTATTAACAGATAATGAAAAAACAGTACATCTCCTCGGGACGGCCTCAACTCAATCGGCTCTCCCATATCAAACTTTTGTAGCGGTTTCGCAAAATCTGACAGCATTTGATACCGATCTGGATCCTGCTCTGCCGTCTCACTGAGCTTTCGGTGTGATCCTGGCCAGACCGCAGTCCCACCACCTTGTGCAACACCAGAATCGAGATAAGTTAGAGAGGAGACCCGAAATGACCCGGGAAAAACATTGAAAGGCCGATGCCCACCATCGACGTGCCCATTGAGATAATCCCAGCCTTTCGAAACCGGAAATACACTGCGTGCCCACACTGCCTCAGGCTGTGGCTTCTGACAGTGAAATGCACCTGCATTCTCCCGAACCAATTGGCTCTGCACTTCGTAAAATGCGGGCGTACAACAAGCCAGCAACGCGGGATCACGAACCCCAAAATGTTCAATCACCCCCTGGCGAGCGATTGTTGTCACCCCATCTGTTTCGTCTGGCAAAGGAGACCACGAAGCCGGATCATCCCGATCCATCCCGAGCGCAGACCACATCGCAGCTTCCGCATTGGCAATTGTCTCTTCTGGAATCAAGCCCGACACCAGCACATACCCATCCCGGTCGTATTGCGCCAGTTGCTCC
>JAJEDY010000005.1 GCA_022821275.1 Candidatus Latescibacterota bacterium
ACTGTTTGGATCGCTTCGGCAATTTGAGGTATCTTATTCATGAGAGGCAACTCCTGTGAAGTTCATAACTGTCCACTTAACAGCATGATACTTCACGGTTTGCCTCTTCTCAACCCTTAACTTGATGCACATGGGGCGAAAGGTTTTTCGCCCCTACGGTCACTTCACTCCGTTGCAGGCTACGCCTATGCGCTGAGCACTTGCAGCACAACGCCAGTAAAGCTGACCGCTACCTATTCGCCTTTTATCTGTGTCCATCTGCGTTCATATGCGGATCATGCTTCTTCCTCCAAACCATATTGCCCCATCCCAAAACTGGTCAATTTGCCAACGTGCATCGGTACGCCCAGGGCCAGTAGCGGGTGGAATTTTGTCATGTCGCCTTCAAAGACGACATCTCCTGTGAAACCGCTCACGCTCATGCGTCGGTTCTTGCGGTTTGAATACCGTTCCCATGTGCGCCAAGTCAAATTGTGGGATGTGGTTTGAACATGCTCTGCCGCTGCGATATAGTCGGCATAATTTATATCTGGCGGTCCATCTGCGTGAAATGCGGCCAATGCCGAATACCGCCGCAATAGTCCGCGTACGAGTACGGGAAAATCCAATCCCCGTTGCAACTGCCGGTCCGCTTTGAGTTGTGTGGGCGTTACAAAGGAGAGGCGAACTCGAGGGCCTATCTCTTTGTGCATCAGATCCTGCGCTGTCAGATGGGGTACATCTTGTTGTAACATCTCGCTCGTCCCGTCGTACACTTCTTGCCATGTTCCATCCACATGCAAGGCTTCGCCTGAAATGAGATCGCATTTGCCGCGTCCGCGTCCAATACCCGTGTCTCCCATTCGCTGGAATGTGTAGATGAAATAGGGCATGTAATTCAATGCGCGGCCTATCAAAGTCAAGCCAATGGCAAATTTATCGCCCGGCGCGTAATCGGTTTTGGTCTCCAGTGGTGGTTCGATCAGATATGGATGGGGTGCCTCGCTATACCCGCGAAAAATGCCCTGTGCATTCTCCACGGGTGTGTCAAATATGTATGGGTACACGCATTGCGTCCGAACCAGACATCGCTCGCACTCGCCGTGTTGCACAATACAAACCGCACGCTTAAATGACACACCAAAAGCCCCGCGAAATGTAGAGCCTTTATAGGGTGGCAGGTGTAGATTGCCTCGTGCTTTGAAGTGCAAGCGCATATATGCGAATTCAAGTGTAAACATCAATATCTCCTTTGTATGATGGAACTATAAAACTCTAAGCCATCACGCACAGCGCGCTATTCCGTCAACCGCTGTCCTCCTTGTTTGCATTCAACTTTGAAGGTCACTACATATCGTCTATTCACCTGAGCAATTTGCGCTGTGCCAGCCCCTCGGCGTTTGAGAGCGGCATTTTTTGCCTACTTTTTTTTGCTGAAAAAAAAAGTAGGTCGCCGCACGCCGCAGGCATGGCGCAGCCACATGCATAAAAAGAAAAATCTAAAAAAAGCTTGATACGTCGTTGTACCACAACACAAGAATTATGCACACTCCTCAATTATATATGCAATCTGTGTGCCAAACACAAAAAAATCTCCGATTTTTCCTCAGAGATCAAAAAAAACAACAGGTTGTGTGATATTTTTTGAAACAGGAAATGGACAGAAATATGTTCAACCGTGCAAATATACACACGTTTTTTATGCGAAAAAACAAAAAAATAAATGCTATACCAGCATGTCGGGTCAATGTGCATTTTTGCACGCGGTGTGCAATTATACACGCTTTTCTCACGCGATGCTTACGACGGCTTTCGAGTCAAGCCATATTCTTTGGCTCTTCTACTCAGCGTTGATCGGTCCATACTTAGCATCTTCGCGGCGTGTGCAATAATTCCCTGCTTTTGTGCCAGCGCGTCTTGAATGATCTTTTTCTCAAATTGCGCCACCTGCTCGTCGAACGTACCGTTACCCGTGTCTAAATCTGTTGATTCAATGATCTGCCTGGATAAGTCTTCCTTGTGTACTCGAAACGCACTCTGAGGTGCGGCAATAACGATGCGCTCAACTACATTTTCAAGCTCGCGCACATTGCCCGGCCAGGTATAGTGACACAAGGCGTCTATGGCTGTGGCATCAAAGCCCACGACATTGCGTTTGTATTTCTGGTTAAACTGTTCACAAAATAAATCAATCAACTGGGGTATATCTTCACGTCGTTCTCGTAACGGTGGCATGTAAATGGTCAAAACATTGAGGCGATACAACAAGTCTTCTCGGAAAGTTCCTTCTTGAACCATGGTTTTCAAGTCGCGGTTGGTCGCTGCTACAATGCGTACATCAACATCTTCCTCTTGTTTATCACTACCAACAGCACGCACTTTATTTTCTTGTAATACGCGCAATAGTTTCGCCTGCCCTTCAGATGATAAGTCTCCGACTTCATCGAGGAAAAGAGTGCCGCCATTAGCTGCGCGAAAAGCACCCTTACGCGGCCCGGCTTGTCCGGTATAAGCACCTTTAACTGCACCAAATAGTTCTACATCCAAAAGCTCACTCGGCATTGCACTGCAGTTAATCGGTATGAATGGTTGATCTTTTCTTATACTCTGCTCATGCAGTGCTTCAACTGCCCGTTCTTTACCTGTTCCCGTTTCACCCAAAATCAGCACGGTTGCACCATCTGCATCAGCAGCTTGTCGAATCTGATCTTTGACTTTCTGCATTGCAAAACCATTTCCGATCAAGCCACCAGCATTGCCCGATGTTTCTCTCAGTCGCTTGTTCTCTGCTCTTAGACGCGGAACACGCCTCACTTCTGCTTGTGTTTTCTGTAGAATTCGATCATAACTTTCATCGTCGAATACGGATATATCTCTTACGGATACATAGGGCAATTCAGCCAATTCAATACGCACATCAGCAGTAGAAATTTTTTGTCCGTCTGATGTACGAATTTGCGCTTCGCGGACTGGTGGAAAGAAAAAATCGCGATTCATTTCAATCTCTGGCGGCGTGACCAGCACATGATACAGGCGGTCTTGTGGGCGACCAAAAAATTGAATAGCAGCTCCGAGCAAATATCCCATTGACTTACGGCCGCCTGCAAGCGAGCAGTGTAAGGCGACATGGGCATCCTTAGTCCAATCCTCAATCCATCGGAAAAGTTGGTCCCTGGCCAGGCGATTATCTTCCGAGGTGCGGATATCGTCTAAGAAATCGCCTTCAGCATCTTCAAATACGCGGATATGATCGGCGTCGAAAGCGACTGTATTGGGATCGATATTGTAATCCGACAGCATTTTTTCAAATCGACCTTCGTCCAAAAGGCGTTTCTGACAGGTTTTTTGTCCTACTGTTGTCGTTATCACAAATACTTCATCAATGAGCACGCCGTGGTCGATACGCAATGCCCAGAAGGTTTCTGTCATAACTTGTGGTGTGTTGCCAACTACAGCGACCAATTTGTGTTGCATATCGTTATCCTCTTGAGACATCTCATTGACTTTTGTAGTATAACACCGTACTCTTAAAATTTCGTAATTATTTAGGTTCTTGTGGTCGCGTAGGAGGGAAATCCTTTTCCCGACCTTGATCGCGGCAGGGATGCCGCTCCTACAGCATCCTTTTGTGTTTTTTGTGCATTTTGTGGCTATTCATTCAAATGACCTAAACAGTTACAAAATTTCAATCTATGACTGTTTGTAATACGTACCAATGGAAAGAGAAATGGAAACAACACTTGATGTGGCGGGATTGCCTGAAGAGCGAATACAATATCTCAAAATTCTCGTTGCGATTTGGAAAGCGCGGGGTGAGTATAACGATGGACTACAGCCCATTATCAAGCGAAAGGTAGCTCCGTCGGAATTTATTGTGAAGGATTCTGATGTTGTTGGCGGTGAAGTGACCCGAGCAATGGCGTATTTGGACACTTTCTTTCTTACTGACTGACGTTACGCAGATACACAATATAGGCATAATATAATGCGCCTGTCATTCTGAGCGGAGCGCAGCGGAGTCGAAGAATCTACTACCACCTATTCTATTACCTTCGGGTGTAAAAGATGCTTCGTCAGCCTGACGGCTTCCTCAGCATGACAGAAACGCGAAACATGCGTAACATCAGATAGTAAGAATCACCAGGCTGATATTTTTCTTCGGGCGGCGGCACCGTGTAGTCCGGTCTGTCGTTGGCCATGTATTCAAAGGCGTTCTTCTCATTGCTCCAGTGGGTGACAATGGGAAGTTCATGCTGGATGGGTTCTTGGGCTCTGACACTCGTGATCAGGTCAAAGCAACGATTGCGATAATGAAGATCTCATTCATGAAATATCTCCTGTGTTCATGTTCGCCGAGATTGCCCATATGGTTGTTTTTTCTTTTTTGGTGCGCGGAAATTATTCCGCTGCTCGACCGCTACTCAAGATGATCGCCAATGCCGTTCTTGTTTTTATCTGTAACGCCGGAGAGGGGATGCTCCACCACCGCTTTCCAGGCGATTTCGCGGAAAATTTCGTCAAGGTCGGCGCTTAGGAAACTCGGATTCCTATTGAACTTGATAGGCGCTGAAATGAGTTCGGGGGATTTGCCGTAGAGCGTGGCGTAGAAGACATAGCCCTCCAGGCGGTCGAAGCCGGGCCCCAAGTGGCCGCGTTGGTCTGCCCAGATAGAACTTTCTTTTCCGCCAATGACCTTATACAGGCCTTCTACGCCGGGAAGCTCTCCTCGGATGAAGCGTTTGGCCGCCTCCGTCATGGCGGCGCGCGTCGGCAAGATGTAGACTTCATCGGTTGATTCGCGCAGCGTTTTCACGAAGTCCGCAAAGCCAGTGTTTACAGGGGCGTTGAGCTGATCGAAGACCGCATCGGTGAAGAACGCTTCAGACTCCGGGTTTCCTTTCCGATTGAAGACTCTCTGGACCTGAGATAGCGTGGGCCAGCCGTCGATGAGAAAAAACTTCATGCCGGGATTGTATTGTTCGCAGAAATCGATCCAGCACGTGTAAAATTCCGGACGATCACCGACGTAGGGTCCCCAGATCATCGCCTCCCATTCCGCGTTGGAAATAGCAGACAGCAGTTTGGGCAGGGGCTTGCCGTCGAATTGGAAGATGCCATTTTCCTGCTCCCATTTGTAGCGAACGCTGCCCCTTTCCCCGCCGCCGTTATGCAGGCAAAAGGGCTGCTCGAACCCGGCGGCACGGGTGATGGCGAGTAAGGTTCTGTAGCCGGGCGCAGTGAAGCTGTGGCCCGTGCCCACGATGCGCATGATGCCGTCGGCAGGCTTGGGAAAGGAAAGGGCGTCGCCCGCATCCACATAACTTCGACCCGCAGGGCCGCGCTTATAAATTGCCATAATCTCATCAGGCGTCTTAAAGCTTACCGCGTGCGGCGGGAATTCATCCTTCTCCCAGCCGGGATGAAATCTCCCCTTCCATTGCGCTGCTGCGGCCTCAGCTTGCTCCTTGTGCGCGCGTGCGGCCTTGATCTCCTCTGCGGTCAGCTTGCCATCGCCATCCGCATCCGCGCCGGGATGTTGCCTGAGGAATCGAGACAGTTCTTCTTCGGAGAACTGTTGCGCTTGCGCATTCGAGAAGGGTGCGGCCGCCACCAGGGCGAGGATCGCTAAGAGTAGGATTGGGCGTTGTTTGTTCATGGTTCCTCCTTATTCTCCAGCCCGTAAAACCCACAGCCTTTAGGTGTGGGATAAAAGGGCTTACGGTTTGGCGTGCTTTAGCACGGGTTGGGCGGCAAAAAACCTTGCTAAAGCACCGTAGGTTGAGTATATTTTTTCTGTCCTCTGAAAAGAAAACCGAAAGCATTTTTTGTGTCTATAACAGCCCGTTTTGGTCTGATAGCTTTCGGCTTTCAGAGGACAACCAGAGCGGGCTGTTTCTTTAGTGGTTGTCCATGTATCTGACCTATAAATACAAGCTGTATAGTCGCTGTGATCGCAATAAGTATCTCCACCAAGATATAGACGCCTTTGCTGGTGTGTATAATCACTTCATTGCCCTGCACAAGCGGTACTATCGCATGTTCGGCAAGTACCCGGGCAAGTTCACATTGATCAAGCATTTGACAAAGCTGAAAAAGACCGCCCGCTTTGCTCATTGGTGCTTGTTGCCGTCTCAGGCATTGCAGAATGTGATCGAGCGCATAGACTTTGGCTATCAGAAGTTCTTTGCCAAAGACAACAAGCGACCGCCCACATTTCGGTCTCGCTTTCGGTACCTGTCCTATACACTCAAACAGGCTGGATACAAATTCCTTGACGGCAACAAGGTGCGTATAGGCAAGCGAGTCTTCAGATACCACAAAAGCAGAGACTTCGATACAGACAACATTAAGACGGTCACAATCAAGCGTGACCGCGCAGGTGATTTGTGGCTGTGTGTTGTTGCTCTGGCAGAAGGTATCAAGCAGGACATTGCCAAGACGGGTAAAACCGCAGGCTTTGACTTCGGCTTGAAAACATACCTCTTTGCCAGTGACGGCACACAAATACAATCGCCTTTGTTCTTTTCTCGTAATTCTCGTAAGGTCAAGCAAGCCAGCCGTAACCTGTCTCGCAAGCAGAAGGGCAGCAACAACCGCCACAGAGCAAGATTAACTCTTGCCAGGGTGCATAGGCGTGTAGCCAACCAGAGGCGAGAATACCACTGGTGGCTTGCCCACCACCTTTGCAAGCAATATGACGTTATGTGCTTTGAAAAGCTCAATATCAAAGCCATGCAAAGGCTATGGGGCAGGAAAATTAGTGACCTCGGCTTCTTTGACTTCTTGGCCACACTCAAGTATGTCGCACAAAAGACGGGCAAAAAGGTTGTGCAACTTAAACAATGGTTGCCTACTTCTAAGACCTGCTCCGCTTGTGGCGCGGTCAAAGAAGACCTTGAACTACGAGACAGAACATTCCGTTGCGATTGTGGTTTCGTCATAGACAGAGACCTCAACGCAGCAATAAACATTCACAGGTGGGGACATCCACCTTTGGAGAAGGCGACGTAAGACCAGCCCCGTATTGAATCTATACGGGGTGGCTATCGCTGTTGATACCACAACCCCCGCTGAAGCACCGAGAATCCCACATGCTTTAGCTGTGGGAGTATGTCAATAACTGATATTTCCCACATACAACCGCTCGCGCCTATCGCGAACAGGTTTCAATTATATTATCGACGTTTTCCTGCGTGCGAACCATCAAGGTACCTTTCCATGTCCCGGAGAATCACCATCTTGGCGTTCGGTATGGCCTCCTGGGTATCCCACTGGGCCTTGAGCACCACATCTCCTTTTTATTCAAATGATAGAGATTACTTGACGAACCAATCAAACACATTTTTTGTTATACGTTGAACGCGCGGGTCCGGACCTTTCGGCTTGGCATGCCTATGTGCGGGCAATACGTGGCCGGGAGGCGACGACAAACCTTGCGCCCACCAGATCGTCCCGGCGTTGAATACGACATTATTCTTTGGCCCATCGTAGATCGTAGCGGCATGAGGACTGTACCTACGATTCTTCGGTAGCATCGGTCCCTCGGCCAGAACTTCAAAGTTAGGCAGTTCGGGAAGAGGCGATCCATGCCATTCCCAGCCCACCAGGCCTGTGATCGTGTCGCCTTCTTTCATGCCCGTGTCTTCATACAGCCAGTGATCGGCATTGGCGCAGGTCCAATCGCCTCCGCCAACGCCGGCGGTGCGTCCCCCCATGAGCAACGCCGCGTCCGGTCCCGCTGGATACTTGGCGGGGGTGCCGCGTCGCTTGTTCAACATCTTGCTGAGTTCCTCGCCAATGAACTTATCTTCGCGTCGCATGATCCGGTGGAACTGCCTCTCGGCAGAGGGCAGCAAAGGCACCACCCCCCAAACCGAATTGCCACTCAGGAACGCAAGGTTGACACCGGCGTCCCGAGCCTCGATGACGTTGTCGTACATCTCTCGGGTCCAATACTCGTCATGGCCCACGGAGATAAAGCCTTTCGCGCGTTGTAATCTCGGACCGTGCCTGTGCGTATCCACATTTGAGATATACGACACATCGTAGTCCTGCTGCTCTATCCAATAAGACAAGGGAAACTCCCAAAGAAGAAATTCGCCCGTGCCCACAGACTTGGGGTTCTTGACCAGATGATCCTGGCAGAACTGCGCGTAGGGACGGTCAAAACTCACCCACCCGGTATCGTTCGCGTTGGTGCTCCACTTTTTTCTTTTCTTATATCCCGTGTAGCCATTTTTGTCGTTGTGGTAAAGAGACCACTCGTTGGTAGGCCAGCTGTTGTAGGCTTGCCAGGTCATGTCGCTGCACTGGAAGAGCAAATCGCAGGGGCGATCATCGCGCACAATAAAGATGACGTAGCTTTGCACGCCCTCTTCTTTCGCGGTGAGTTTGCCGAGATAAACCCCACTCAGCCAATCGTCTGGAATCTCAAATTCTACGGTAGGTTCCCACTTGCATTCGCGCAGACGGTTCTCGCCGATTGGTGGATCCGGTTGGGTTTTACCCGGCAGCGAATCGAAACGCTTCATAAGCCGCCCGCCGGTGCCGCCGTAGTAACCCGTGCGGAAGATCTCCAGATCAAACTCCGAAACCGGATTCGTGCTCACCATGACCTTGAGCGTTTCGCCAGCAGCCACGCTCGTCTCGGAGCAGTAGCCCTCGATGCGCGGGGAACGCCACAACTCTACCGGTTCGATGTCGTTGATGTCGGTCTTAGTGAGCAACCAGTCGCGCGTTCCACGCTCGGCGTTTTCGAGTTCTATCATATTTTCCCCTACTGGCGTTTGGCCAAAGGCCTCAGGAATGCCAAGCGCGCCTGATGCCAGCCCAAGGCTTACTGCAGCGGTGCCTTTGAGTGCATCACGGCGATTCATGCTGGATTCGTTCATGCTGTTTTCTTTGTTCATTCTGGCGCTCCTCTGGATATTGGACCTATCGGTTGCGTCCAGATAGTTCGCCAGGTGGCTCATGATGAACAGGAATCCCTTTTTGCATCTCTTTTTTTACATTTGCATATTCAGGACTATCCGCGAGGTTATGCCATTCCCACTTATCTTTCTCGTGATCATACAACTCTTCACTTCCGTCAGCATATACGATATACCTGTATCGTTCGGATCGAACGCCATAATTCTTGTACCCAAAAGTGGTTAAGGAAGTCTTATCCCATGGAGCCTCAGGGTTTTTCATCAAGACTGAGAGATCGTTTCCTTCCAGTTGTTTTTCAGGTGGTTTGCAGCCGGTCAGGGAGGCAAGTGTAGGATAAATATCCAGCAAATTCACGGGCTTGGCGCAGGTCGAACCAGGCTTTGTCACACCAGGCGCCACCCATACCAAATTCACCCTCGTGGCCCTTTCCCAGAGAGAGTATTTTGCCCAACGCTCTTTTTCGCCCAGCTGAAAACCATGGTCGCTCCACAACACGATAATCGTATTGTCGGCGTACTTTGATTTCTCGAGCGCCCCTACAATCTGGCCGATCAGGTCATCCGTCATGGCAGTGGACGCCAGATAAGCCTGAATCGCAGGCTTCCACTGACCGGCAGCCCTAATCTTCTTAAGCCACGCAATATGCTGCTGCTTTGCACTCGCCTCGGGCACATCTTCCAAATCATCCTCTTTGTAACCCTCCGGAAGCTCTATTTCATCCAGAGGGAACCAATCAAAATACTTTTGGAGCGCATAATTGGGCAGATGCGGTTGGAAGATGCCGGCGCCTAAAAAGAAGGGTTCTTTCAGCTCTCCCCCGAGCAGTGTCTCTGCCGCCCATTTCGCGGTTTTCCCATCATTGATATCCTCCAGTTTAACGTCTGGGGCGTAAGGGCCCCAGTCGGCATATCTTGCTATATTCTTCATTCCGTTCATGGGCCTCGGGCTGGAGAATCTGTCTATCCAAGGGAACAGGTCCTGCGTTTTGCTCGGGTAATAGTCATCAAAGCCCCGCCCTTGTACTTCCTGTTTGAAATGAGCGCCGTGAAACAACTTTCCGGAGCCGCAGACATAGTATCCATTTTGTTGAAAAAACTCGGGCAATAGAACCGAGTTGTTCAGTATCGGATTGCGTGTAAGCGAGCTTCGGTTGACATAATTACCCGATGTCGAAGGACGGATCCCGGTCATAATGGCAGCTCTTGAAGGACCGCAGGCGGGAGCTGTACAATGCGCATTTGTGAACACCACCCCACGAGAAGCCAGCTTGTCTATATGAGGCGTTCGGGCCTGAGGATTGCCTTTCAACATGCCAGTCCAGTCATTTAAATCATCAATAGCGATAAACAATATATTGGGCTTCTCGTCCTGCTGGTTTAAGTCCTTCCCTTCAATCTTTCCTACCATGCACAAGAGGCAAACCGCCAGAGACAGTATCATTATTTTCATTCTAGATTTCCCCTTTATTTTCACCCAATAAAGCGTTGAAACAGATTGTGAGTAATTTGCTGGACGCGCTCGTCTGGGCCTTGTTGCGTTACCCCATGCCTTGATGGGTTGACGTGCCCCGGTGGGCTGGACAAACCATTGGCCCACCAGATGGTGGCGCAGTTGAACACGATGTTGCCTTTTGGCCCATCGTAAACGGTTGCGGTATAATGGCCCGGATTTTTGCCGTTGATCAGTGTTTCGCCTTCAGCAACGACTTGCATTCCGGGCAGGTCCATCGCGGGAGCACCGTGCCACTCCCAGCCAACGAGACCTTTGACCGAATCTCCCTTTTCCATCCCGGTCCCTTCAAAAAGCCAGTGTTCTGGCATGGCGCATGTCCAATCGCCGCTTCCTCTACCGGGGGGAGTCCACCGTGCCCCCATTAATTGTGCGCCATCGGGACCCATGTTGGGTTGAAAACCTTTCTGATTGTGCGTTCTTTGTTCGACCCTGCTGTGGTATTCGGATGGAAAGAACCAGCCTTCTCTGCGCGTGGCGCGGTTGGGCGTACCGTTTGCGGAAGGCAGCAGCGGTACTACACAGAGAACAGAATTGGCGCTTAGAAACGCCAGGTTCACGCCTTCGTCACGAGCTTTGAGCACATTGTCGTACATGTCCAAAGTCCAGTACTCGTCGTGCCCCACCGAAATGAACCCTTTGGTGCGCAGCAAACCCGCGGGGTCGGCGTGCGTGTCGATATTGGAGATATAGGAAACATCGTACCCGTGTTGCTCCAGCCAAAAGGACAATGGGAATTCCCAGGGCAGGAATTCGCCGGAGCCACCGGAGGTCTTGTGCTTGTTGACGGGGTGGGTAAACAAGCCGTAGGGCCGATCGAAGCTCACTGTCCCGCTGGGCACACCGGTGCTGGAATACCCTTCATGTTTTGTGTAAATAGAGAAATCGGCTGGCCAGCGGTTGTAGGCAGACCAGGTCAGGTCACTGCATTGAAACAGCAGATCGCAAGGGCGATCATCGCGGACGATGAAGATGACGTAGCTCTGAATTCCGCTGGTCTCTTCCGTCAGTTTCCCCAGGTAGACGCCGCTCAGCCAATCTTCGGGAATCTCGAATTCCACAGAGGGCTTCCAACTGCATTCGCGCAGGTAGTTTTCATCGATGGGCGGGTCGGGCTGCTGGGTGCCTTCGAGCGCATCATAAGTACGAACAAGCCGCCCCCCATCCCCGTTGTAGTAACCGGTCCGAAAGATCTCCAACTTGAACGCGGATGCTGGAGCCGTGCTCACCATAATCTGCAACTTCTCGCCAGCTCGAATGCTGTTCGCCGAGCAATACCCTTCAATCCACGGGCAGCGCCCGTTGGTCAAGATGGGATTGATCTTCCCCGGGAGCTGGCGTGTCTTGGTGAGCATCCAGTCCCGCGTTCCACGCTCGGCGTTTTCGAGTTGGATGCGATTGCGTCGTTTTGATTTCGATGCGTTTGAATTTCCGTAGAGCGGTGGCGCGCCGAAGGTTCCGGCTGCGAGACCGAGACTTGTGGCGGCGACGCCTTTGATTAAATCACGGCGATTCAGGCCATTTTGACGTGCAAAACGCTTCCAAAAATGAAAAACTGCTTTCAAATCTTTGCTCATAATACACACTCTTGCAAAAGGTTAGAAATTTGCGACCCACCAAAACCTGAGGAAATGCCGCTAATCCTCACGATACTGTTCCCATAGAACAATGCCCAGAAGGTTTCTGTCATAACTTGCGGTGTGTTGCCAATTACAGCGACCAGTTTGTGTTTCATATTGTTATCCTCTTGAGACATTCCATTGACTTTTATAGTATAACACCGTACTCTTAAAATTTCAATCTATGACTGTGACTGTCTGAAATACGTCCCAGTGGAGAGAAAAACAGAAATCCGCTCGGCACGAAGTTGCCAGGTCTGGAAATTTACCCCGTTGACAGATGAGGCGCAAAATCCATGAATGCAATGTATAGAAACACAATCGCCCATCTAATCGAGATGTCGCCCTTTGAGATTGAGCCTGATGTCCAAATAACCGGACGTGTGCCTACTATGGCGAGTTCTATGTTTCTTACGAACAAGGAGCAGGGCGACTGGGCAGAAGAGATTGTCCTCAATGCAATCAACGAAAACTCTCAGGAATATTGTGCAATATGGGACTATTGTTAAGAAACGCCTTATCGAGAGTGGTCATCTTGTCGCTATTATCAATCTTAGATGCGAGAAAGATATCTTTCCCGATGCGATAACCTCAGTGGGGATAATTCTGTACGATGCCAGTCGGCAATATTCCCACGTCGATTTCCATATCGCTGATTCGATTTCTTCACTGAAGAATATCCTTGAATGCCAACCAACAACCAGGGTCGCATTGGAGCGACTCAATCCCGAGTCGAAGTGGTTGTCATACTTCCAGAAAAATACATTCGACATCAATCATCGAATGGCTGTGCCGCTGAACTATTATGGTCATTTCAGCAGAGGCATTGCCACCGGCGCCAACGAATTTTTTGTTTTGAAACCGTCTCGCGCCGAAACGCTGGGAATCAATGGCCCGGAGGTTGTTCCCTGCATTACGAAAAGCTCTCAAATTCGGCAACCGGTGTTTGGTCGCGCAGACTACGATGATTTGGTCAGAAACGACGCGCCTGTTTTGCTATTCAGTGTTAGTAAGACACACTCGAAATACGCGGCGGATTATATTCGGAGTGGGGAGCAAAGGGGTTATAACACGCGGTTTTTAACGAAAAACCGAAATCCCTGGTACAAGACGGAAAGGAGAGCACCTGCACCACTTCTGCTTGGCGTCTTTTCTCGCGGAGGTTACAAGATTATTCGCAACAGAAGTGAGGTGTTGAACTTGACGTGTTTTCACGGCTTTCAGCCCAATATTATTGGTATGGCATATCTCGACCGCCTGTTTCTCTATCTGGCCTCTGCGCCGGGGCGAGATGTAGTTTCATTATGTGTTCGAAGATACGGTGACGCGCTGGATAAGTTCGAGCCTAATGATCTGAATCAGGCGCTTGTACCAGGCCAACAGGTGTTTGATGAACTTTCGAACAGGGAGGTCGCGAAAGCCGTTCGCTGTGCAGAAAGAACCGGAAAAACGCCCGGCTGGATAGACGCTTTCTTTGAGCAATTGATGATACCCACCGACCATTAGCGCCCTCTGTCCTCTTCCCTCTAAATCCATACAACTCTACTTTTTGCCTTCGGTTTGTTTGCGATATTTTGAAGTCACCAGTTCTATCTCATCGAGAAGGGCCTCAACGGATACGTCTTTGGCGATGGTGGTATTTAGAGAACCATAATGGATCTCGAGACATTCCAGGAGTAATGCCTTGATCTTGTCTTCGTCTGGCTTGTGCGGTATCGGACTTTCCTTATCATCATAGAGCTTGTCGAGTTCCGCTTTTTTGCGATCAAAGAACTCTCTGAGTTGCTCCTTTGTCCATTCTCCCCGACGAATTGATTTGTAGATTTCTTTATACCGATCAAGCACAATATCGCCTTCTCGCATAATCATTTCGCACTCATAAGCCAGGCGAACCAGATGATACCCGAATTTGGTATCATATCCAAACTGTTCGATATCTGATTGCCGGCGCGGGTTTGTGCGGCTTTCTGCATCGAGCTTCTTGAGCTGGGAATGGGCATAACCCAAAAACTTGTGGTATGCCCCCTTGTGCAAAAAGGCTTTTCGGCTTTGCCGCATGCGATCATAAATCTGGGAGGTAGATAACAGGCATCTGGGAGGCAGGAATAGAACTTCTACCATATTTGGATTGTTCTCCATTGCAAGCTGGAAGAACTTCACGATATTGTAGATCGTAATGTCATAAGTCTTCCTTTCATCCTTTGCTTCAATGCCGTGCGCCTGGAATTGATCGAACTTTGGGGGTTGTGTACCGAATCCCTGGATATGTCCTGCAAGGTGGGGGAAAATAACTGTCTTTGGGGGGATGGCGATTCCGACAATATCTCTATCAGCCTTTTTGGGGTCTTCGCATCCGTAGGCAAAAGATCCGGTTAGTCCTTCGAGCATCATGTTGTCTGGCAGCCAGGGTGGGGGATGAATGAGGTCCTTATTGGCAAGCCTCGCTGTGCGTGTGAGTTTCTTCGGTTTCGGCATTCTCTACCTCCTTTCTATACAAGATTACATTCCTTTTTTTTTTGATCTTTTTTTTCGACCTTAAACTCCAGCCACATGCGTATCATCCGCAAGATAAATGTGGCAATCGCCAGATATAAGACCGCATTCCATATCACCTTCAAACAAATCACCCCCGAAGAGTGCATCTCTCCAGGGGTTTTAATTTTCCGATATAACGGATGCCTGGGACGAGGTGTTTGAGAAATTTCAACTGATGATGTGATCTATTGCCGCTTTGAGTTCTTTGGGGCTGAATCCATAAGGGCCGTGTTTGCCCGCATAGGCGATGCGGTTGTCCGTGCCGATTAAGTAGAGGCGTTCGGGCCAGGCGACATAGTCATTCATGACGGCGTCTTCCATGTCGTCAACATAAGTGCGAATGCCGTATTGCATGGCGTCTTCGCATGTTTTTGCAACTTTTCGGCGTTCCGCAAGGGTTTTTGGGTCGTAGATGCCCGTGTCTTTGAGTTTCCAGCCGTCTTCTGGATGGGCTTCGCGGATGTAGATTACGAGAAAGTGTACCTGTTTGTGATATGCTGCATAGAGGTCGCGGAGGCTAACTGCCTCGCGGACAAAGGGCGGTCATGTGAAACTGCCGAAGATGAGTGCGACGGGTTTGTCTTTGCAATGGTGTGAGAGGCGCACGGGATTTTCGCCGTTGATGTCCAATAGTTCAAAGTCCGGTGCGAGGTCTCCGGCTTTGGGCGCACGGGGGTCATTCTGGCTGAGCCAGGCAAAGGCTTCGGCGCGATTTTGGAAGGTTTTGGACATCCGGATTTCGGCCCCCTTGCGGTAAAATTTTCCTCTTTTGGCTTTGGAGAAGTCGTATTCTGGTTTCATTGGGTTAGTTACTTATTGTCCTATCAATTTCCACCTATAATTCAATCAAAAAAATGAAATACTTGACACTTTACCACTGTGCCTTATAATAGCAAATGAGTGATGTAAACACAATGCGAAAAATCAGATTGCGGTGTTGCATTTGCTTTTCATCCTGTTCATCCTTTCATCCTGCACATCCTGATTCTGACTGTAGTTGCTTTTTTGCCTTTCATCTGCGTTTATCTGCGGATACTTTTTTTGGGAGTTTTTATGGCATCGACAAATTATCTCGCTTATGATTTGGGTGCGTCCAGCGGTCGGGCTGTTTTGGGACGTTTTGATGGCGCGCGTCTGGATATTGAAGAGATTCACCGGTTTCCCAATCAGGGAATACCTGTTGGCAATCACTATTATTGGGATGCGCTGCGGCTGTTTGACGAGATGTGTACGGGGTTGCGTCTCGCTGTTCGGTCTGGGGAACCGCTCAATGGCATGGGCTGTGATACCTGGGGGGTCGATTATGGCTTGCTCGACGCGCAGGACAATTTGCTCGGCAATCCCTTTTGTTACCGCGATGCGCGCACACAGGGGATGATGGAGGTGGCGTTTGAGCGCGTTTCTCGCGAGGAGATTTTCGAGCAGACGGGTATTCAGTTTATGGAGCTTAACACGCTTTATCAGTTGCTCGCGCAGCGTCTGTCGCAGTCGCCTCAGCTCGATATTGCGCGTACGTTTCTCACGATGCCCGATTTGTTCAATTTCTGGTTTACGGGTATGAAGGTGTGTGAGTATTCCAATGCAACGACCACGCAGTTCTACAATCCGCGCGAGAATGCCTGGGCAAAATCAATGCTCAATGCGCTCGATATTCCCACGGATATGCTTCCGGATGTGGTGTCGCCGGGTACGGTGCTTGGTCCTGTTCGCAAGAGCATTGCGGATGAGATGGGTATTGCACCTGTTGACGTGATTGCTCCGGCTTGTCACGATACGGGGTCGGCGGTTGCGGCTGTGCCCCTTTCTTCACCCGATGCGGTTTATATCAGTTGTGGCACGTGGGCGTTGATGGGGGCGGAACTGCCTGAACCCGCGATTAATAAGCGCGCGCTCGCGCACAATTTTACCAATGAGGGCGGTGTTGATCATACGATTCGGTTTTTGAAGAATATTTCGGGGCTGTGGATTGTGCAGGAGTGCCGCCGCGTGTGGGCTTTGGCGGGGAAAGAGTATTCGTGGGAAGAGTTGATGGGTCTGGCGATGGCGTCCGATAGGCTCGCGTCGTTTATCGATCCGGATCACGCTGATTTTGGTACGCCCGGGGATATGCCGTCTCGCATTCGGGATTTTTGCAGGCGCACGGGTCAACGGCTGCCCGATAGCGAAGGGGATATTATTCGCACGGCACTGGAGAGTCTGGCGCTCAAATGTCGCTATGTTCTGGGTCAGCTCGAAGATGTATTGGGCAAGACGCTGGGGGATATTCACATTGTGGGTGGGGGCATTCACAATACGCTTTTGTGCCAGTTTATTGCTTCTGCAACAGGGCGCGCGGTGCTGTCGGGGCCGGCTGAGGCGACTGCTATGGGCAATCTTTTGATGCAGGCGATGGGCAAGGGGCAGATTGGTTCTCTGGATGAGCTTCGCGATATTGTGCGCGCTTCTACGGCGATTAAGACATACAGCCCGACGGATGCGGATGCCTGGGACGAGGCGTTTGAAAAATTTCAATGGGTGATTTAAGGAGGAGAGCGTTATGGTCAGGTTCGGTGTGGTCGGTTTGAAGGGTATGGGCGGGCAGCATGTACGGGAGATTTCAGGACTGGATCGGGCGGAGTTGGTGGCGGTGGCGGATTTGGATCTGGGTTATGCGCGACAGGTGGGAGAAGAACGGGGTGCGCGCGCCTGGGGCGATTATCGGGAGATGATTGCGTCCGAGGATCTGGATGCGGTGGTGATTGCAACGCCGCACCATCTCCACGCGCCGATGGGTTTGGATTGTTTGGAGGCGGGGTTGCATACTTTTGTGGAGAAGCCGATTGCGAATACGGTTTCCGAAGCGGATAAGATGATCGAGGCGGCGCAGGCGCGGGATCTGAAGCTGGCGGTGGGGCACAATTATCGCACGTTTCCCGGCAATCGCGCGTTGAAGCGGCTGATTGATGAGGGGGCGTTGGGAGAGATTTACCGGGTGCTGTGGATGTGGATTGAGACGCGGCCAGAGGTGTATTACGACCGGGATATATGGCGGTGTACCTGGGAGCACGCAGGGGGTGGGGTGCTGATGAATCAGACGAGTCACGATCTGGATTTGCTTTGCTGGATGGTGGGCGATCCGGTTGCGGTTTCTGCGATGATGTGCAATTGGGGTCATCGGGTGGAGATTGAGGATACGGTTGTTGCCAATATCCGTTTTGCCTGCGGTGCCCATGCGAATGTGCAGTTGAGTACGTGTGATCGACGATTGAATTACAGGCAGATTTCAGGCGATCTGGGTACGATTGAGTTTCGGGATGAGAAGAATGCCAATTCAGTGGTGCCAGATGTGTTTCGGCTGGGGCGATACGAGGCGCCCATGCGGGCGTTTATAAAGGGGGCAAAGGGGCATCAGCCGGGTATTAGCTGGGAGGATGTGCCGTCCGATGAGGGCGGGCAAACACTGGTGGAGAGTTTTGTTTCCGCGATTCTGGATGGTGGCGAGGCGATTACAGATGGGGTGACGGCGCGGCGAACACTGGAGTTGATTAACGCGATTGTGCTTTCGGCTATACGAAAAGAGGAAGTCGCGTTTCCGGTTGATCGGGATCAATACGATGAGCTTATGGAAGAGCTGAAGCACGGACAGACTCAGGTGGATAGGTTGTAGGATCTGTGGAATTAGATGGAAAGAAGTAGTAGAGGAAGTGCGTGACCTCATAAAATCAAAGGAGCGCGAGAATGGGTAAAAAAGTTTTCCTTTCTTATGCATATGAGGACCGTGGTATTGCAGAACAGGTGTCCAGATTCTTGGAGGAGCATGGTCACGATACCGGCGACATGTCGTTTATTGATCCTCGCGTAGATACCAGGATTGGTGACGATATTCGGGAGGCAATAAAGCAGAAGATGTGTAGCGCGAGTAACGTAGTAATTATTGTCACGCCAAATAGTGCAAAATCACAATGGGTGAACTATGAGGCTGGAATGGCATCTGCCCTTGACAAACCAATTATCTTGATCAGAAGCAAGGACGCAAAAGATGTTGATTTTGTGACTTCGCTTGCAGACCCCCAGTTGATCGAGATAGGCAACGGGGCGGGTGAACAATAGGGTGCTACCTATCTGTGAAAATTCCCTGAGCAATTAGCGATACTATACGATTTTTGAAAACACCAAAGATAAACATAAACGCCATCGGCAAATAGCTGATGGCGTTTTTAATTTATACCAGGGTGGGATCAATCAATTCAAGGAGCCTGCGCCGGATCTCTCTGGGAGTTGCGTCGAGATTTACGGTGGCGAATCGTATGTTGTGGCCCTGTATCTCAACCGATTCGTCAACTGAGCAATTGACAGCAGGATGCAGAAGCATTCCTGATGCCGTGTTCGCCAAAGGATCATCCTCCCTGTCCTCCTGGGATCTCAAGTAGGCGTATATCTGGTATATATGGCCTGAAGCCAATGTTTGGTCCCGGTGAAACCCTGGTTTAAGGATGGATGTAAATTTGGTATCTATAATGACACGATGACCCAAAACTACATCATCTATAACGATGTCCGTGAGCATTACGGGGAGGATATTATCAATTCTCTTATTCTTCGTACCTTTGGGCCAATTGAGTTGCCGCCCGGGATGAACTCTCCACCTTCGTTGTGTAAGCGTAACATCATAGAATCCGGCGATGGCCTTCTCGTAAAGTTTCCATACCCATCGGGGTTCACGAGATGGTGAGGATAAATTTCTGGGACCAGCGGTTTCGGTGGGGAGTGCCAAATCAAAGGCCAGTTGTGCCGCAGCCAGCATCTGCCGGTCGGCGATGTCTATCCTGCCAGTGAGATTTACCGATGAATCATGTCGGATAAGATGTTCCCCACTTACTCCCATTCGCACCAAACCTGTGGCAAGGGCGCGACATCGACGCGCTAAGTCAACGCGCCGCACCATCTTGGCCGACTTCTCCAATGCCGCTCGAACATAGCGGTTGCGTGGTGTATCTACTGTTAGTTCTTCAAACCGGCATGCGATCAGTCCTCTCTGCAGCAGTTGGCGGCGTTCTGTATGGATATGGTCAATTCTGCCGCGCACCCTGCTGAGGATAGCTTGCCGAGGTTGGTAGCCAAAGCTCAGGTTTCGCCTCAAGCGGCGTTCTACCGCCCGCGCCAGGATTTCTGCCACCAGATCGGGGATGTCGTCCGGGTTGTCTTCAACCTCTCGCTTTTGCAAATCGTTTATCTGTCGGAATAGTTGGGATGCATAAAGCATCAGCAGCCAGAGATTCCTGACTGGAATTTCTCCGATATACCCCAGTGTGTCGCTTTCTTGAGCGGTGGTCATTAAAACCCTTCCAGTAGTTGTTCGCGAGCCTTTTGGGCTGTATCCGGCGCATCAAACCAGTATTCGTCCAGCAAGGGACCGATTTCGGTTTCGACTACTTGTTTGAACCATTCAGGGGAATCATCAATCTCCCCAGCGGAAGGCGTTACATAACTGTGTCCCACCCTGAATTGAGCACCGAGGTTAGAGTCCTCAGCTATTTGTTTGTTCAGCGTTTTCATTCTGTCTTCTACTTGTGACAGAAATTCCTCGTCTATTTTGCACTGATTATGTACCCAGTCCTGCCAGACATTGCCAAATATGGGTTCTAAATCAACGAAGGCGAATCGTCTGCGAAGGGCGAAATCGACCATAGCGATTGAGCGGTCTGCGACGTTCATTGTGCCAAGGACATATAGGTTTTCGGGAATGTAAACCCGTTCGCCTTCGCGTTTTCGGTAAGAGAGTTCCAATGCCTCGGCCTTATTTCGCTTGTCCGATTCCAGTAGCGTAAGCATTTCGCCAAAAATTTGCGCGGGATTGCCGCGATTGATTTCCTCAATGATGATCGCATATTCTGACTCAGGATCGTCTTTTGCGGTGTTTATCATCTGAAGAAAGGGACCGTCAACCAGGTCCAGCTTGCCGTTGCCTGATGGCCGCCATCCCCTGACAAAATCCTCGTAAGAAAGATTGGGATGAAACTGCACAGGGCGTATTTTGTCTTCGTCGCGTTCACCTATCAAGGCGAAGGCCAGTTTTTTTGCCAGCCAGGTCTTGCCCGTACCCGGCGGTCCCTGTAAAATTAGATTTTTCTTATCTCGGAGGCGTTGAAGAATTGTCTCCAATTTTTCCCGTTCAAGAAAACAGCCTTCTGTCAGGATGCTGTCTATAGAATAGGAGGTAAAGAGAGGTGCTGTTTCCCTCACTTGCGATAGAAGCGGTTGTGGACGAGGCTGCCTGGGTTGCCAAATATCCTTGAGTTGCGAACTGTAGAAGTCGACTTGCGTGTCGGAATGTTCGTCTTCAAGTCGTTTTCGTATCTCCAATAATGCCTTATCAAGGGTGACGTTGTCCTTATCGTTGATGGAGAAATCTTCGCCCCATTTTTTTGAGAAAGCGTTGACTATTTTTTCTTTATGGCCTTGACTCATAATTGCTTCAAACGCATCCGGAAACAGAAGGTACAGAAAAGCATGTCGAAATTGACGGCCTTGACAGTACTCCTGAGCGTCGAGCCATTCGGCAAAGTCCCAGGGATCGGTCAATAGCGATTTCCGATCCTCTGAGGAATGGGAAAACCAGCTAAGCATTGTGGTGATGAAGAAGCGGCATTCACGCCAACGGGAAGTATGATAAGCATGGCCTGGATTTGTAACCCCTTTTGCTAAGACGTCGCCCAGTGCCCAATGATTATCCGGAAGTTTCGACCCCGATCATTCCCAGACTTGCCTGATCTGATCGCGTTTTGTCTCTGGTTTAAGTACGCCGCGATAGACGATTAAAAAAAGTACCCATGTCATCTCTGCCCATAGACGCTTCGCCTCTGGGGGAGCATGTTCCAGTTGTTGCGCCAGTTTCTCGTAGAATTTACCCGATCCTTCATCAGGATTCTGGACAAAGTGGATGCGGAGTTGTTCGAAGTTTCCTCGGGTCCAGAGTGATTCTTCCGAGAATAGCGATCCACCATCCAAAAGGCATTGCTGTTTCCATTTTTCGGCAGCGTCGAGAATGTCAATGTCTGCGGCACTTTTCGATCTGCTCATAGATATATCCTTTGTTGAATTTCAAGTCCTTTTGTCGAAGATTTTGAGTATTTGATTAACCGCACAATATACTATATATTGATTTTATGTCACTTGAAGATATTGTTTTGTCAATGAAGAATTACGATATGGACACATCCACTATTGACCTGACATTTGCGACCGAAATATTGCGTTTGCCATATTCGCAAGTTTGGAGTGATTATGATGAAAGTGCTGATGTCTTGTATCTCAGTTTTGAAAAACCTCAGTGCGCCAATGACAGCGTGATGGAAGATGATGGGAATATTTACCACTATCGCGACAAGCGCCTTGTTGGTATTACGCTGCCCAATGCGCGAATGCGCTTTGGTTCGGATCGCTAAAATTCCTCAGCGAAAGAGTGCGAGAAGGAAAAATTTTCATAGCAATATCATTGAGGTGACAATGGCTGAATATTCTGTCAAACGTCCGTTGAAGCGCGCGCCTGTTCATCCGGGTGAGATTCTGCGCGAAGATGTCTTGCCGTCGCTTGAGTTATCGGTTAGTGAAGTTGCTCGACGACTCGGTGTTTCGCGTCAACAATTGCATCGGGTTCTGGCCTGTACGCATCCGGTTACGATAGAAATGGCACTCAGAATCGGTAAGCTTGTAGGCAACGGTCCCGGACTCTGGTTGCGCCTGCAACAAGCCTGTGATTTGTGGCGTGTAGAGCAATCTTTGAAAGACGAACTTGAAGAAATAAGGCCTGCGGGTATAAAATAACGGATATTACACCAATTTAGAAAAAGAATACATTATGATCTATCGACTCAAAATTACGCTGACGGGTTCCAGGCCATCGATATGGCGGCGGGTTGAGGTTGATGGCAACATCTCACTTGGAGAACTACATGAGGTGATTCAGATTGTGATGGGATGGGAAGATTCTCATCTTCACCAGTTCATCGTTAACGATACCTACTATAGCACCCCTTATCCAGGCATGGCAGACTGGGAAATAATGGAGTATATGCAAGATGCAAATGAAATCTCTCTTCAGCAGGTCGCTGTTGAGGTTGGGGTACGGTTTACATATAAATATGACTTTGGCGATAGCTGGGAACACATGATTCGGGTTGAACAAATCAAGGAGCCAGAAGCTGAGGTGCTTTATCCTATCTGTCTGACGGGAAAACGCGCATGTCCACCAGAGGATGTGGGTGGCGTTTGGGGATACGAAGAATTTTTAAGCGCGCTTCAGAACAAACAACATCCAGAGCATGAAATGTATTCAGAGTGGATTGGGGGGACATTCGATCCTGAGAATTTTGATCTTGAAGAAAGCAATCGGATGCTATCTTACCTCGACTGCTACAAGATCTTCAAGCGCGAGAAGGCACTCTTATATACCGATAGACAGGGACAATATCTGACATTTATCTATTATTATGCGAAGTTGTACGGTTATCCCCCGGCCCAGGCGGATATACAGAGGTATTTTGGCGTCACAGGCCCTTCCGTCAACAGCATGCTCAAAACACTGGAAAAACGAGGTCTTATATCGAGAGTTCCCCGCCAAGCACGCTCAATCAAGCTGCTCCTGTCCCCCGAGGAACTCCCCGACCTGTAATAAGCCGTAGCATCCTACCTTCAATTTCCAATCTTTTATATTGACGTATTGATCCGCCATTTTGAAAAAAATCAAACATCATTCATAAGGCCCCAAGAACCTCTCCCCATCAAAATGTATCATATGCGTCGGAGATTCAGCGATCCAGACTTCTTTCTCCCATATCAAAGACCTCTTGCTCAATTAAATTATCTAACGCATCACCCTCCGGTAATCTGTCCTTAATTTTTGCCCCCAGAGATTCGAGTTTTGCTCTTGAAGGGTATTTTAGACTTCTCAAGTCCGTAGCATTTACCTGAGTATGGCCGTTGAACAATCTGAAGTAAGCATCAACCATCATTGAATTGAGAAAAACTGCCAGCCCTTTTGCAAGGCTTGCAGGCAGCCCTTTTCCATTGCAATGGAAATAATTCAGATGGTTTTCAAAGCCTACTGTTTCTGATTTTATTCGCTCTGGATCATAGATAGCAGCTACGATCCTGCGCTTTTCTTCCTTTGAAGAGAAACGCCTTACTAAAACATACGTGCCAGAAGGGACCAATAAATTTTTGGATTCTTCTGAAAAAGTAATGGCCTGGGGTTTCTTGCTGTTTTTTGGGGGCCATTCAACAAAACCTTGCTGGAAATGCATGGGGTAAATTAAGGGTACGGTTTTTTTATTTGGAACATGTTTCAAAAATTTGTTCGCCCGGAAATCAACAACTCTTCCCGTTGATACCGAGATGCCGAGTTCCTCCAGAGTTGATTGAAAATGCTTCATCTTTTCGGCTACTTGATGGTCCATCTCATCTGTTATGATGTGAATGAACTTATCGGGGTCCTCTGGGTGTATCACCTGGTCATATTCCACATCTCTCCAGAATAGAGGATCTCCTGGAGATGAATGAGATGAAATCGCTATCTCTGGTGGTTTTGACTTAGATTTGGTCGCTTGGAAAATGATGTTTTCTTGTAGCACACCATCATCGCTGAAGGCTCTTTTTCTGGATTCAAAAATGTGAATTCTTTTTAATGCCATTGCTTCGAGAAAGTCATTTCTAAATGCTTTGAAATAAGGTCCATTGCAGAAGCTTCTCGGTGTAATTGCAACGAGTTGTCCTTTGTCAGTTAGTAATTTTTTTATTATTGCAAGAAAGGCTGTATAAAGATTGCTTGTTTCAATCTCAAGGCGACGCAATAATTTTCTGTGTTCAGAAGAACTCTGGATTTTTTTGTAGGGGGGATTGAGAATGGCATAATTAAACTTTTTGACATGGGGAGAGAACAGATCTCGTCTGAGTGCGGGTACAGCAGCTTTGATAAAATCTTCATTGATCACTGTGTAGCTAAAATGAATGCCCAGTTGCTCACATTTTGAGCGGCAAGCTTTCAGTGTATTTTCTAAAAGTGGCGTCAGTGAAGCATCAATTTCATAGGCTGTGATTGTAAATTCCTTCGGGACCTGCTTCTGTGTGCATACATAATCGACAAAAGCAGCAGAAAGAGAACCTATTCCGGCACCAGCATCGAGCAAATGAACAGAGATTTCTGATACGCGAAACATCTGCGCCATGAACTCAGCTATCGGAGCAGGTGTAAAGAACTGGCCAAGGTGGTTTTTCTTTTTGCCATTTACAACCAGGTTATATCTAAGAAGATCAACCTGGTCCAGTATATTGCGTTGTTCATTGATATCTATTTTTTGGGTTTGAACCATTTTACAAATTTCTCAGTGAGATTTTAGATGGTTTTGGATATGGAAAATCCACCAGGTTTCTACCCTTTCAGTATATTATAGATCAAACAGGTCGCTTGTCAATATATCTGGTGGCACTTTTGCAATTTTAACTCAATAGGAGAATAAGCATGAAACCTTCGTGGATGACGTATGGTGTTTTGAAGGCACTTTCCCGACGGGATTTGTTGCAGATGTTGAAGGATCACGGGTTTGAAGGGGTGGAGTTTCGCACGGATGCGGGACATGGTCACGGGGTGGAGGCGTCAATTGACGAGGCAGAGCGAGAGCAGGTGGTGGCAGATTGTGAGGCGATGGGGATTGATATTATGAGTGTTGCGACGGGCAATCGGTATCACGATACGGATCCGGACGAGCTTCGGGATCATATTGAGCAGACGATGGTTCGGATGGATCTGGCATCGGATCTGGGCGCGCCGCGCGTACGCGTTTTTGGAAATAATTTCCCCACAGAAGTGCCCAGGGAACAGACGATTGCCCAGGTGGCAGAGGCCCTGAAGCCGCTGTGTGATTACGGTGTGGAGAAGGGGGTAAAGCCGTGTCTGGAGTTGCACGGGGAGTTCGATTGGCAGGCGTGCAGGGCAGTGGCCGAGCAAGTGGATCACGAGAATTTTGGGTTGGTATGGAATTCAGTGCCACAGGATGTGGTTGATGGGTCCGTGAAACAGGCGCTGGATACGGTATGGCCCTGGCTGGATCATGTGCATATGCACGATCTGGCGGGACAGGGCTATCCGTATCGCGAGTTGTTCCGGTTGCTGCACGAGAAGGGCTATGAGGGCTACATGTCGGCAGAGACAGAGCGACGCCCCGATAAGGGAGTGGGCGATCTGTGGATGTTTGTGGCTTATTATTCAGATCTGTTCAGGGCGTATCGCGATCTCGCACGGGGTTGAGAGAGGTTATAATGGCTGAATATCCTGTCAACCGTCCGTTAAATAGCAGAGGTTGCCATGACCCACTTTTGGTGCATTCTACTTGTATTTTTGATCCTGAGTTGTGGTCATAAAGGTACTGAACCAGAGATAGAACCAGAGCCAGAACCGATAACAGAACCAGAACAAAAGCCAGAACCAGAGCCAGAACCAAGACCAGAACCCCAGTATAAAGAACTGAGTTATGAGAATCTCGCTGGTTCTTGGATGGCGACATGGACGTTATTAACTTATTCCTTCGGCACCCGTGCTGATCATTTTTTTCGTTATACTGGTAATCCAATGTATAGACAGTTTGAGAGTTTCTCTGGAGAATATTTCGTCATCAGTTTCATGCAAAATATTACGGTGCGGAGATAATCATAAACGCCATCGGCAAAATAGCTGATGGCGTTTTTTGTGTTGGGTTTCTGTGTCGTAAGTTTATCTGGTCAATACTTCGCGCAGGCGTGAGGTGACGATTTCCTGGTCGTCTTCGATGAAATTTGTTACGGCAACGCGGAAGGTGTTTGCACTGCCGCGTGTCCACACGGATGGATTGCCCTGTCGAAGTTCTTCGATTATTTGCACCGCGGTTTTGCCCAGTGCGGTTTCATCAACTGTGATGTGTACGCCATCGCTCAGGCCTCGTGAGTCGGCCGAGAATTTGGCTGCGATGTGGGGGATGTCTTTCAGGTCTGATAGTAGTGCTTCGGCTTTGCGTTTGTATTCGGATAGGCGCGTTTCGTGGTCCATGCTGAACCATTCGCGCAGGGCAACGACGACGGCGATGACTTCTTGCCGATCTACTTTTAGCGGGCGGCCTATGGTGTCGTAAGGGCAGGTTTCATAACCGATGAAGGAGTGGAGAAAGGCGGCGTCGATCAGGTCTTTGCGCCCGCACAAGATGCCTGTGGAGTGGCACGAGCCAATGTATTTTGCGCCGTAGCCGATTAGATCTGCGCCCATGTCGGGATATTTTAGCATGGTTTCGAGGGGATAGACCTGGCTCGCTGCATCGACGATGACGGGTATCCCATTGGCGTGGGCGATGCGGACGACGTCTTCAGGGGATAGGACGCCTGCCTGGCCTCCGGGGGCGAAATAGTGGATGGCTGCGGTCTGGTCTGAGATGGCGGTTTCGAGCTGGGCTTCGGTTGTTCCGTTTTCATCGCCGACTTCGATGAGTTTGGCACCGAAAACAGTGAGTACCGGGTCGTAGTGATAACGCTGTTTTTTTTGTATCAGAATGTGATTTTTCATGCCCGTTGTATCGGGCAGTTGTTCCATTTTTTCGGGGTCGCTGCCCGACATGCAGGCGGCTGAGCTGAGAGCTAATGCCGCCGCGCATCCGGGTGTGACCATTGCGGCTTCTGCGCCGAGGGTGTCGGCGATGATTGCGCCGGTTTTTTTTAGCAATTCTTCCATGTCCGCAAAGTAGCGATTCGCTATGTCCATTGCGGCTTGTATTTCTGTGCCCACACGCGATCCGCCAATGACGGTCTGATATCCCGATGCGTTGATTACAGGGACAACGCCCAGGTCTTCGTAGATTTGACGCGCTTTGCTCATGATTTTCCTCCGAAAATGTTTTTTTTATGCCTGCTGGATAACGGCTCTGTTTCAATGATATTTCCATCATCCAGAAACGCAACGGGCTCAGCTTCTTTGCCATTTTCCCACATCAAAGAATAAAACCAGATACCACTTTCACCGATGCAGAAATCTGCAGGGGTAAAGGTCATTTTTGAGTCCAGTGGCGGATCAGATTTTTCGGGATTGTATTCAGCTATCCAGCCAAATGCCTCGCCGCTCCAGGTCTGTCCTTTGGCATGAAGCTTTTTAGCAAACGCCATAATATCGTCAATATCCGGAATGACGATGGGTACAATGGGTGCGTGTTCTCCATTTCGCGCTTGTATTCTAATTTTAACGGTTGTCATTTTTTCTCTGCTCCTTTTGCCAGGCGTCCATAATATTTTCACGATAGGCTATTAGAATCCTTTCGATTTCGTTTAATTCATGGGGACGAAATCTTCCGGCTCGCGCCAACGCAATTGGATCAACCCAATATTTCGCTTCCTTTCCCTGTTTTCCCACATGAACATGGGGCGGTTCATTGAGGTCTGCTTGATAAAACCAGAATCGATAGCCTCGTATTCTTAAAATGACAGGCAAAATGGTCCTTTCCAAAAATATACATTCAAAACAGAAAGAGGCAAGAGAGGTCCGCATTCAATAATTGTGTAAAATTAGACATTTATTCCTCTCGTGAGGTTGCATAAGCTGAGTTTTTCCACACCTCTCGTGCTACGCGAAGAATATTGCCGCCGATGATTTTTGCGATGTCGTCGTCGCTGTAACCCCGTTGTACAAGGCCGACGGTGAAGAGGGGCCAGTTGGTCCAGGTGAGGCTTTGTTCCTGGTGGGGTTGTCGCCATTCGGAGGAATGGAGAGGGTCTCTGGGCGGCCAGAGTGCCTCCCAGCGGTTGCGCTGTTTGGGGCGGGGGTTGAGTTTGCGGTTGGCTTCGGCGATGTATTGAGAGGGGTAGCCTCGGTCTGTGCCGATGGTGACGGCGTCGGTGCCAAAGGTTTTGGCGACGTAGTCAATGTGGTCGAGGAAGGCACTGATGTCGCCGTTGCCGCCGAGGAATGCGGGTACATTGGTGATGCCCATGGTGCCCCCGGTGTCGAGTACTGCGCGGATGATGTTGTCGGGTTTGCTTCGGATGTGTTCGTTGAGGGTGCAGGCGACGGAGTGGCTGACGACGACGGGTTGTGCGGAGGCTTTTGCTGTGTCGAGGCAGGTTTGCCAGCCGGTGTGGGAGAGGTCAATGATGATGCCGAGGCGGTTCATTTCGGCGACTGTGGCGTGTCCAAAGTCGCTCAAGCCCGCGTCGTTGGGTTCGCCGCAGCCATCTCCGATGGGGTTGCGGCGGTTGTACGTGAGGTGCATCATGCGCGCGCCGAGTTGTGCAAAGACGCGGATGTAGCGCAGTTCTTCTTCCGGGTTGGTCTGGTCGCCGGCGAGTGGAATGCCGTTGCAGGTGAGATAGGTGCAGCGTTTGCCCGCTTTGTGGGCTGCGACGATGTCGTCTGGTGTTGTGACGCGCTGGAGGAAGTCGGGCATGGCGTCGGTGTTGTACGTGTGTCGGGCAAGGCGTTTGATGATGCGCAGAGGGTCGTTGCATTCTTCGCCTGCGTTTTGAAAGGTGCAGGTGACGCCAGAGGCATGCCAGATTTCCCGGTATTCTCGACGGAGTTCGGGTGTGAGCGCCCAGCGGGTCATGCCCATGTCTTCGGTGAGGTCTTGCAATTCGCGGTCAGACGCGCCTGCTTCGATGGCTGCGTTGACGGGATCGGGATCGACGGGTGAGCGCAGGCCAAGGCCGTAGGATTCGATGACGAGGGCGTGTTCGTGGAGTTCCAGGCCGTGTTCTATGTCGCGCTGTGACGGTTTGAGGATGCCGAGTGCGACATCGCGGGCGTGTTGCATTTGGTCGTTCATGGTTGTTTTCCTGTTTTTATTTTTCGCATAGAAAATTGATTAAATCCTCGTTTTTTGCAAGGTCATTTTTTACTGTCAGGGTTGCTTCGGGATAATGTGCGTAGGCCGCTTCTGCCCAGGATGTGTCGAAGGTATCGCCTGTGTTGTGTAAGAGCAAGTTATTTGGGGTGATGAGCGCGGCAGCATTGGGCAAGCCTCCCGCTTTGAGTATGCCGGGGATGGGCAGGCGTTTGAGGTAGTCGTTCTCGGTTTTGGTGTTGAATGCGCCGATGTCGGATGCGATTTGCAGGTCGGTGCGTTCCGAGATTGCACCTGCGATGATGGTCCAGAGTCCGGCATTGCCAAAGCCGACGATGTTTACCGGGCCATCGGGTATGTGGCGCAATGCGAGTGCGATGTCGTATATGCGTTCGGCGTCGTCGGTGCGGTTAAAGGTGTTGAAGAAGTTCCCGCCCCCGCGCGGTTCTTCGGGGTTTTCTTCGCCGATGCTTTGGCCCGTGCCAAAGGGGTCTATGGCATAGACAGTGTGACCTTTGTCGAGGAGGGCCTGGATGAGAGGTGAGTACAGGGCGTTCATGCCTTGTGGGTGAATTAAGAGGGTGGATGTGTCGGACGGGGATTCGGGTGTGAAGGTGCGGATGGGGACGCGCACATTGCGGCGGTTGCCGATGAGTGTTCCGTTTTCTCTGGTGTTGTGTTGATATGTAACAGTACTGTCGTCGTAGCCGACGGTTAGACGCAGTGCTTCGCCCAGGATGCGTCGATTTTCGGCAAGTGCGTCGGGTGTGTTTGGGCGATAGGTTTCCAGTGTTGTTCTGGATGCGGCGATGTACTGACGGATGAGGTCTTCGTGTTGGGTGATCGCGCCGTCGGGCAGGCCATCGAAAAAGGCGAGCATGTCTTTGTGTTCTTCAACTTCAAAGGGCGGTTCGCGAAAGTCGTCGCCAAAGGGCAGGTCGAGCCAGCGGGCGAACCAGCGGTACACGGCTTCTCGCATTTCGAGGTTGTAGCCGTGGGGCGCGTCAATCTGGATTTGAGAGATGTGGTCGTCGGCGTCGTAGAGGTCGTATATGCGTTTGATGGCGGGGTATTCGACGTCGGGGGTGTGCTGCGTCCAGTCCTGTGAGGAACTGACGAGGATGAGGGGTTTGGGCGCGAAGGTGGCGCCGATATCGACGTTGTTAGTGTCGATGCGCAGGAGGGGCGCGTTTTCACAGACACAGCCGCCTTGCATGTAGGCAGAGACCATGCAGACGGGTGCGGCGACGTGCAGGCGGTCGTCAACGGCATAGAGGTTATAGGTTTGGGTGCCTCCGCCCGATTCGCCCGTGCAGCCCAGGCGGTTGGTATCGACTTCGGGGAGTTCGCAGAGGAAGTCGAGTGCGCGGATGCTATTCCAGAGTTGAAAACCGAGGATGCCGATGTTCCAGAGCATGCGGTCATCTTGTTTGTGGGGCCAGGGTGCGCGGTGTACAACACTGTAGGTTTCTTCTTGGTATGCGCCGGAGAGATGTCGGGCGCTGTCGTTGTAATCGACCATGTCCCACATGAAGGCTGTGCAGCCCATTCGGGCAAAGGTGATGCCCCGGCCCGGGTAGGATGTGTCTCCGTGTTGTATGCGGCCGAGTGGTGCATGTCCGTGTGGGCTTAAGATGCCGGGGTGGCTTTTGGGTTGTGGGTTGAGGGGACGAAAGAGGCTGCCGCCCACGTAGAAGTTGGGCAAGCTCTGGAAATAGGCTTTTTCAATGGTGTACCCGTCTCTTTCAATGCGGTCGTAGATGTGGATGTCGAGCGGGGGCTTTTCGGGCATTGGCCAGAGTCCAGCGGCAAAGAGGATTTGTTTTTTGAGTCTCGTCTTTTCTCGTTCCCAGGTTTCGCGGTCGGGATATGTTGCGGGCGCGAATTCGGTGTGGGTGTGCGGGAGGTTTTGCCATCGGGGGTCCATGGGGTCTCCTGTAAAAGCGCGAATCTACGAATCAACGGCGGAGTTTATAATAACTCTGGGTGGTGGGGTTCGTCTATTCGTCTATTCGTCTATTCGTCTATTCGTCTATTCGTCTATTCGTTCAATCGCCGCGGGGGTGCCGAAGTATTTTTTCAGGCGTTTTGCGTCGAATTTTTCCCGGCGGTCGTAGGTGTAGATGCCGTTTTGTTCTTGTTCGATGTCGGTGAGTTGGGTGTAGCAATACCCCGCGATGTTGGGGTGGTTGAGGAGTATGGCTGTGAGTTTTTCGATGCGGTGATACACTTCTTCGATGTCGGTGGGGCGTTTGCCATAGCCCCAACTGCTTTTGCGGTCTGCGGCTTGTTCTGTTTCGACGGCATTGGGATCCCACCAGGTGCCGCCGTATTCATCGACGACATAGGGCTGGCCCTGATAGGGCACGCACAGTTCGGGGAAGCGGATGGGTGTGTTTTCCCAGTTGTCGGGGGATACGGGGGCGTAGGTCGCTTTGAATTTGACGGGGTCCTGTTCGTAGTCGTGTACGGTGTAGATGTCCGTGCAGACGTGTACGTAGCCGCTGGTGTCGTGGCAGGGGCGAGAAGGGTCGAGTGCTCTGGTGAGGTCGTAGGTTTCCTGTACGGCCCGGCGGTGCGCTTCAAAGTGGTTGGTTGCGCCGCCCCGGGTTTCGTTGTAGGGGGTCCACGCGAGGATAGAGGGATGGTTGAGGTCGCGCTGGACAATTTCCCGCCATTCGCGCTGCTGGTTGTGTATGGATTGGGGTGAGCCGAAGTTCATGCCCCAGTCGCAGTATTCGCCCCAGGTGAGATAGCCGAGTTTGTCCGCCCAGTAGTGAAAGCGTTCTTCGAATACTTTCTGGTGGAGGCGCGCGCCATTGAAACCGACGGCGAGCGATTTTTCGATGTCGGCTTTGAGCATGTCGTCGGACGGGGCGGTCCATATTCCGTCGGGATAGAATCCCTGATCCAGTACAAGGCGCAGGAAGATGGGGGTGTTGTTGAGGTAGAATTTGTGGCCTTCGATGTGAAATTTTCGCAGTCCGGCATAGCTGTTGACTGTGTCGATGGTGGTGTCGCCATCGCGGAGTTCAAAGCGGAGGTCGTAGAGGTGGGGGTTGTCTGGCGACCAGGGTTGCGGGTTTTTGATGCGCAAGGACATGGCTGTACCACTCGTGGCGGGCATTGTGGAGACCGCGACTTCTTCTTTGCCGTTGAGGAGGACAGCGCGGAAGGTGTGCCCGCGGTGTGCGTTTTTGAATGTGGGGGTGAGTACAAAGCGGCTGCTGTCGAGGTCGGGTACGATACGCACAGTTTCGATACGTGATGTGGGGACGGCTTCGAGCCAGACGGTTTGCCATATTCCCGTGACGCGCGTGTAGTGGCAGCCGCGGGAATAGAGGTCGGGACATTGTTTGCCCGATGGCTGATCGCCAGAGCGCGTGTCGTCATTGGCGCAGACGACGAGGTGGTTTGCGTCAGATGTGAGTGCGTCTGTGATGTCGAATGTGAAGGATGAACTGCCGCCGTAATGTTGCCCGATGAGCCGACCATTGACCCAGGCTTTGCAGTGGTAATCGATCGCGCCGAAGTGCAGGAGTACGCGCTTGTCCGTCCATTCGTCGGGGATGTCGAGGGTGCGATGATACCAGACCGAGGGCATAAAGTCCGTGTTTTGTATGCCCGAGAGGCTGGATTCCGGGCAGAAAGGCACGGTGATGGCGCGGTTTAACTCAGCGGGATTTTGGGGCCAGCCTTTGGCTTCGCCGGATTGTCCAGTGTCAATGGCGAAGTTCCAGGTGCCGTTGAGGTTTAGCCATGTGGTGCGCTGAAATTGCGGACGGGGGTGTTCGGGTCGCGGTTGTGTTTCGGGCATGAAATTCTCCTTCTTAAAACCCTGCTTCTCTCGGGGGCAGGGGATCGACGGTCCAGGCCATGCGGTCGGCAAGGCGGGTCATGAGGTCGAGTCTTACGGTGGTGTAGTTGGGGTTGTTCCACTGGTTGTGCGTTTCCGTGGGGTCGGTTTCGAGGTCGTAGAGTTCTCCGCCGCCCGTGCCGTGTGCAGCGACGAGTTTGTAACGGTCGGTGCGGACCATGGTGGCATGGGCTGGCGGATTTTTATGGCCGGGCATGGCGTTGTAATATTCGCAGTAGATGTCGTCGCGGTGCTGGTCAAGGGGCACGTCGCCTTTCAGGAGTGGTTGGAGGGTGCGGCCCTGCATGGCGGGATGGCGGTCGAGGCCGACCCATTCGAGGATGGTGGGGGCGAGGTCAACGAGTTCGACGAGTGCAGATGACCGCGAGCCGTCGTTGCGAAGGTTGGGTCCTGAGATGAGGAGGGGGACGCGCACAGCGGGTTCGTAGAAGAAGGGGCCTTTGAGGTAGATGCCGTGGTCGCCGAGCATTTCGCCGTGGTCAGAGGTGAAGATGATATAGGTGTTGTCGCGCTGTCCGGTTTCTTCGAGGCAGTCGAGCAGGTGGCCGATCTGGCGGTCGATGACATCGACCATGGCCCAGTACGCCGCGGTGACCCAGCGGTGATCGGTGTCGGTCATTTGGTCGTAGGCAAATTGGCCTTTGCCGCCGTAGGAGCCGCCGTGATCGATGCGTTGCCAGAGGGGTTTGTCGTGGAGTTCGCCTTCGATGTAGTTGGGCAGGGGTATGTCGTCGATTATATCGCGGTAGCGTTCGAGGTCTTCGCGCGGGGGATCAAAGGCGTGATGCGGGTCAAAGGGGTTGAGGGAGAAGGTCCAGGGCATGTTTTCTTCAGCGCATCGGCGGATGAAGGTGATGGCGCGCTGGATGCAGTAGGTGGTCTGGCTGTGTTCTTCAGAGGGGAGTGTTTGTACGTATCGGGAGTCGGGGAAGGGTTGGACATCGCGCTTCAGGCCCTTGTCGCGCAACCACTGGTGATAGTCATTGGTGGGCCATCTGGGGGCCGGGTCGTGTGACCAGAAGAATTGGTCATAGCCGTCGTCTATGCGGCGTTCTGTGCCGTGACACGCGCTGGGGTTGCAGACCGAGATGTGGAGTTTGCCGGATAGGCCGCATACGTATCCGGCGTCGTGAAGTAGTTTGGTGACGGGGATTTCGTCGCTGGGGATGGATTGGCCGTTTTGCCGGCAGCGCGTGGTGCGCGGATAGCGTCCGGTGAGAAAGCTGGATCGGCTGGGCGTGCAGACGGGACTTTGCGAGAAGGCGTATTCAAAGAGGATACTTTGTTCGGCGAGGCGGTCCAGATTAGGGGTGTGTACATAGGGGTTGCCATAACAGCCGAGGGTGTCAAAGCGCTGCTGGTCGGTGCAGATCCAGAGGATGTTTGGTTTGTTGGGCATGAATACCTCGTGTTATACAATCAATAAAAGAAATGATGTTCTTGCGTTCAATCACGCGCTGATAGCCAGTCCAATGCCTTTTTCTCCGCCACCGGCGTAATAGAGATAGAGTTTTTTATCGTGAAATACGGGAAAGGGGTCGCGCACATTTCGCTTTTCCCATTCTCCCTGAGGTGTTAAAATTGTACCGTGTTTTTGAATGAGGCGTACCGCCTGGCCGTTGATTTGCAATGTGGCAGCGAAGATGCTTTCAAAGGTTGCATCGGTGTTGGCAAAGCAAGAATAGGTCGCCAGGATGTGTGTGTCGTCAATGCGCGTGCATCCAATATGGCGAATGCGCTGGTGTTCCCCATATATTTCTTCGGCGGTGAGGATAGCACCGGTTTCATCAATTGTCCAATCTAATCCGTCGGGCGAATAGGCGTGTCCAATGCTTGTGGGATGGGGACGACCTTTCCGTTGTTCTTTGGGAAGTTTTTTGGTTTCACCATTGTAATTCGCTTCTTCGCGGCTCATGGTCATGAAGAAGCCGTGGCATCCGTTTTCTGTGGGCACGACGCGCAGATACATGTTGGTGGCCGCACGCCAATGATCGGGTGTGGTGATGGGCAAGAGGAGGGTGTTGGGATGTACTTCAAAGTGGATGCCATCGGTTGAAGTGGCTGCGCCTGAGTTTTGAATGCGGCGATAATAGTGGGTGGGCATTCGGCGGTTTTGTTCTTTGAGCACTTCTGCCGGACAGCCGCCGTGGTAGTAGAGGATGAAGCGGTTGTTGTAATAAATGATTTCGGGCGAACTGAGGTGGCCCTTGACGGCAGGGCAATTGTCGAGGTGGAGGACGGCTTCTTTTTGCATTGTCCAGGGGCCTTCGAGCGTTGGCGCGGTTGCAAAGCCGATTTCTCTGCCGCCGTGTGAGGCGAGATACATGTAGTAGCGATCAATGGGGCTGTTGAGTTTGTCGCTCATGTCGATGACGCTGGGAAACATGATGGATCGCCTTTTTTTATAATCCCAGGTGATGTCGTCGATGGTTAAGAGGGGGTTGGATTTAGAGCGCTGGAGTGTTTGGAGAAAATGAGGTTGTGTCATAGGAGTCTCTGGGTTTATTTATAAGGTGAGGAAGAGACGAACTTTATTATGAAGGGAGTTTGCATGAGAAGCAAGCCAAATATTATTTACCTGTTGGCCGATGACTGGGGGTATGGAGATGTGAGTTGTTTGAATCCCGATTCGAAGATTCCAACGCCGCATACGGATCAACTCGCGTCTGAGGGGATGATTTTTACGGATGCACATAGCAATTCTGCGGTGTGTACGCCCACGCGGTATGGGGTGATGACGGGGCGCTATTGCTGGCGGTCGCGGTTGAAGCGCGGGGTTTTGAATGGGTATTCTGAGCCGTTGATTGAAGAGGGGCGGATGACTGTGCCATCGCTGTTGCGCGATGAGGGTTATACGACGGCGTGTGTGGGCAAGTGGCATCTGGGGTTGGGCTGGCAGGTGAGAGATGGGACGGAGAGGGCGAATGGGGCGTCGGTGGATTTTTCTGCGGCGTTGTCAGATGGTCCCCATACGGTGGGTTTTGATTATTCGTTTATTATTCCGGCGTCGCTGGATATGGCTCCGTATTGTTATATTGAGGATGGGGTGGTGGTGGAGCAGCCGGTTGAGGAGACTGCGGATTCGCCGAGGCCAGAATTTTGGCGCGGGGGTGCGTGTGCGCCCGGGTTTATGCATGATACGTGTTTGCTGGAGTTGACAATTCGCGCCGAGGGGTTTATCAATCAGCATGCGAAGGAGAATGGAGATAAGCCGTTCTTTTTGTATTTTCCCGCGCCTTCGCCGCATACGCCGCATTTTGCGCGCGGGCGATTTGCAGGGCGAAGTCAGGCAGGGGAATACGGGGATTATGTGACGGAGCACGATTGGAGTGTTGGGCGCATTTTGGCGGCGGTGAAGCGCAATGGGTTGGCGGATGATACGCTGATTATTGTGACGAGTGATAATGGCTGTCACGAAGAGCCGATAGGGCTGAAGGAGAAGTACGATCATTTGGGGAATTATATTTTTCGGGGGCAGAAGTCCGATGCGTGGGATGGCGGGCATCGCATTCCGTTTATCGCTTCGTGGCCCGGGGTGATTGAGCCGGGGTCGCATTGTGATAAGACGGTGTGTTTGACGGATTTGCTGGCGACTGTTGCCGGGATTTGCGATGCGGATTTGCCGAGGGATGCAGGGGAGGATAGTTATGATATTTTGCCGTATATGCAGGGCGATCAGGAGGATACGATTCGGGAGGCGACAGTGCATCATTCGATTAGCGGGGAGTTTGCGATTCGCAAAGATGAGTGGAAGCTGGTGACATGCCGAGGGTCGGGTGGCTGGAGTTTGAGAGAGGCAGATGTGCCTGCAGATGCGCCGCCGATGCAGCTTTACGATATGGCTTCCGATCCGGAGGAGCAGAATAATTTGTTCTGTGAAAAGCCAGAGGTGGCAGAGGAATTGATGGGGATTTTGGATCGGTATCTGGAAGGGGATAGGAGTGTGAAGTGTGAAGTGTGAAGGAGGAAGTGGGAACAACCGTAGGGGCGAGGCATGCCTCGCCCGTCGTTGCGGCATGATCCCCTGCTTAAAGCATGCAGGGGCATGCTTGAGCCGCGATCCAGAGGGGGGCTGGGGATTGGGAGAACTATCACTATCGGGAGAGGCGTTATGGAACAGAAAGATGTGTTGCGGTTGAAGGTGATTGAGATTTTGCGCCGTTATCACAAGGTGCAGCAGCATTTTCACATGATGCGGGAGTGGAAAAGACGCTGGATTTTTCCGAATTGACTTGTGTTTTTTATATTATCGGAACACCAGCGCGGGTGGCGATGGCGCGGGTGTTGGATGCAGCTTCGGGGATGAGGTCGGGTTTGAGGTGTTCGATGAGGCCGTAGTTGTTGGGGTGGTGTTTCTGGAAATGCTGGAAGCAGTGGGCGAGGTCGAGTTCGCCATTGCCGGGTACGGTTTCGTCGAGGTGGATGACGAGTCCTTTGCCAATGGATATGTCTTTGATGTGCATGACCGGGGAATAGGCGCCCATTTCGGAAAATATGTGGTCCAGGCGGTCGGTGCTATCATAGACCTGGCTTAAGGTTTCAAAGTGGTTGACGTAGTCCATGACCAGGCGCAGGTTGGGCGATCCGACATTTTCGACCATTTTGCGGCAGGTTTCCGGGTTTTTGAGGATGGAGACGAGGTGGGTTTCCATGACGACTGTGACGCCGTGTTGTTCGAGGGTGGGGGCGATTTCTCGCAGGGTTTCGATGAGGCGGTCCCATGCTTCTGGCGTGTGGTTGTCGCGATGGGGCGTCCAGCTTCCGGCGGGGTTGCGGCTGCCGGGGCGCAGGAGATAGGCTTGTGCAGATAGACCCGCGGCGATTTCTGCTCCTTTTTTCATTTTGCGGATGATTGCGTTTCGGATTTCTGAGTCGGGATCAAAGAGGCATTCGGGGTATGTGATGGAGAATTGTGCGAGGTCGAGGTTGTGTTCGGCAAAGCGTGCGCGACACCGGTCTGTGTCGGCGGTTGTGATTTCTTCGCAGAGTTCTGCGGGGAAGTGAAAGGCTCCGCCGGTGAATCCGAGGTCCTGGATGGTTTGAAGATGTGAGGATTCAAGGGTGCGAAAATCTCGGGGTAAAAGGCCAACGACACCTAAGCGCATGGTCTGGTCTCCTATCGCGTGAAGATGCTGCCGCGAAGATAATCGGCTTCGTCAGATACGAGGAAGGATAGTATTTTACCCACGCCTTCGGGATCGCCGAGTCCGGCTGCCATGCGTGAGACGTCGCGCCCTGAGGCGTCGGCTTGTTTTTGTACAACGCGCATTTTGAGCGGTGTTTCAATGCCGCCCGGGCATACGCCGTGGACGCGGATGTTGCGGTTGGATAGTTGTGCTGCCAATACGAGGGAGAGGCCGTGGGCGCCGCCTTTGCTGGAGCCATAGGCGACAGATGAGCTGCCACCTTTGACGCCCGCGCCAGAGGCGATGAGTACGATGACGCCTTTGCCGGTTTTTTCCATTAGTGGCACGGTGTATTTTGAGACGAGAAAACTTCCTTTTAGATTGATGTCTATGACTCTGTCCCAGGTGAATTCGTCAAATTCATCGATGGGTACTAATGCGCCTTCGAGGATGCCGGCGGCGTTGATTAAGCCATCGATGTGCCCAAAGGCATTGCCGATGTTTTCAAAGAGTGCGCGTACCTGGTTTTCCTCTTTTATGTCTGCCTGAAATCCCGCTGTATTCCCACCCGCGTTTTCGATTTCTCGAACTGTGCGTTCCACGCCCGCTCCATCCAGATCTACGACGGCTACGCGCGCGCCTTCCCGGGCACAGCATCGCGCTGCCGCCTGTCCTATGCCCGATGCACCGCCCGTTACGACGATGTTTTTGTTTTGTAGTCTCATGGGTTCTCCTTTTTCAAAGACCATTAAGGCTCATGGTCATCAGTCTCCACGCGATAGACTTCCATGCCCCGTGATTTGTAATTTTGTAGTGCATGCGGATGGTCAAGGGTGCAGGTATGCACCCATACTCTTTTTGTTTTTCCCCACGCCCATGCCGATTTTATTGCATGGGATAAGAGATACCCCCCAAAGCCCTGTCCAATGAATTTGGTAGCCAGACCAAAATAGAGGATTTCGACATTGCCATTGTCTTGCTTTTGGAGTTCGTAGTATCCAGCAGGCGCGCCTTTGTACTGCGCAAGCCATGTTCTCAGGTTGTCGTTTTCTACATGTGCTTTCCATTGTTCATCTGACAATGAGAGTTTGTTTGTCCATTCCCAGGGTCCGCCTATGAATTGATATAGGAATTTGTTAAATTGATATTGTTTGATTTCGCATTCATGTACTTGCAATCCGTTCGATTCTGTTTTTTCTTTGAGAGAAGATGGCGATTTCATTTCGAGGTAGTATGTGGTGACTTTGTTCATTGGTTTTTCTGTCCAGATGGGATAGAGATGAATGAGGATGGTTTATATGTGACTGATAACTCGTTTTCTTGTTTTTGTTCTTTATCTGCCTTTATCTGCGTTCATCTGCGTTCATCTGCGGATAAAAATACACGCGATATTGAGAACAAACAACCTCTTTCGGATGCCGCTGTTTTAGCGGTGTCATCAGGAGGCTACAATGGGCGATATTCTAAAATTTTTGTGCGTGCTCATTGGGATGGGATTGATAGCTAATTGTGGCGATGATTATCCCGTTCAGCCAGAATCAGAGGATGAGTTGGTTGAAGAGATGGTGCAGATTCCAGCGGGCGAATTTGCGATGGGTACCAATGAATTTGGGCGAGATGAAGGTCCCGAGCATGTGGTGTTTTTAGATGCTTTCTGGATTGATCGCTTTGAGGTGGTGAACGCGGATTACAGGTTGTTTGTTGCGACTACAGGACGCGATCCTTCAGCCTGTGCCGATTCTGTGGGGTTTAATGCCGCGCGGCAACCCGTCGTTGGTGTGACATGGTTTGATGCACAGGATTTTTGCGCGTGGGCAGGCAAGCGGTTGTGTTCCGAGGCGGAGTGGGAAAAGGCCGCGGGTGGCGATGGGCGTATTTATCCCTGGGGCAATGAGGATCCCGATCCGACGCGGTTGAATTTTAATGGGCATGTGGGCAAGCCCGCGACTGTGGGTAGTTTTCCCAATGGTGTGAGTTCTTTTGAGGTGTCGGATTTGTCGGGTAATGTGTGGGAGTGGGTGTCGGATTGGTATCGCGTGGATTATTATCGCAATAGTCCGCGGGAAAATCCTCCGGGTCCAGAGAGTGGGAGCTTGCGCGTGATGCGCGGTGGCGGTTGGGTGAATGGCGCACCAGCCGTGCGGGTGCAAGAGCGCGGACGTCTCAGTCCTATATGGCAGGGGAAAGGGATCGGGTTCCGCTGTTGTCGGTAGCAGTTTAAGGATGGTCGTCAGAGGTCAAGGACGAAAGATTTTTAGATTGAGTTCGTTGATTTCGCGGTAGTGTTTTACGTTGGCTGTACAAAGGGTTACATGATGTTCAATAGCTGTTGCTGCAATTAAGGCATCTGCCAGATACAGTGCTGTCTTAAGGGTATATTCTTCCATATATACAGATGCTCTGTGTCCGATATTTTCAGTGAGAGGTAGGGTCTGAAAGGCGTGATCAGTGAGAAAATTTTTGATCTTTTTTAGTTCCTGCCGATTTCTCGCACCCTGGATAAATTCCATATACGTAACAATTGATATTTGGCGATCATCGATACTTTCAACGAGTTTTGCAGCCCCTTCATGGCCCCTGAAAACCCATATCACAACATCGGTATCAAAAATCATTCAAGCGGCCTTTTCTCAAATTGCGGACGTAAGCATCGACATCTGCCATATCTTTTCTGTCTCGCCACATCCCAAAAGCTTCATGGCCTTTTACAGATTTGTTTGTTTGCTGTCGGGTGGGAGAGAGGATGGCTTTTTCCTTGCCTCGATAAAAAATAGTGACCGTTTCGTTGCGGTCAAGTGCGAGCAAGACATCTTTCATGCGTCGTCTTAAGTCGAGAATAGATGCTTTCATAATTCCTCCTTAAAGTGTACACATAATGTGTGCATTTTGAGTTAAAATGTCAAATAGTTTCCATTCTCTCGTCGAAGGAGGCGAGTTTTTCGCCTATTGCCAGGATTTTTGGTATTATGTATAATTCGGTTACGGATAGGAGCTTTATCATGAATATGAGCATCCGATTGCCCGACTCGCTGCATAATCGGCTCAAGCAGATGGCGGAGGCGGAGGGGATTTCTATGAACCAGTTTATCAACCTTTTTAAGGATTTGGCGGACGAAACGGGTATTCCATATAAAAGTTTGATCAATCTGTATCTCCGTGATTGCGTCCAGACGAAGAAAAAGCTCAAGTGGGCATCATGACCTGAAAAACAGTCTCATTTTAATACAAAAGGGCGTGCGATTCGATTTCGCACGCCCTTATTTTGTCTTATGTGCTCAGGAACTTTTTATGATCAGTACACCCAGTTTTAGACTATGAACCTCATTTAACCGAGACTGCGAGGTACCGGAATCGTGAGTAATCAATGGGATGATATTCCCAACTATCGGAAGGTGATTGGTCGGGGAATAAGGGCATCCACCACTTAAGAGATGAGTAATTCTTCCAGTGTAAGTGATATGAACCCTTTAGCCGAATCGGTCCTTCTCTTCCTTTCGTTGTTCCAGAGCTAGCCTGTTCCGCCCACGCTAACTCGCCCTTTATTATCTGGCCTTTATGGATGCGAAATTTGGCATCGTTAGTAGTTTTCCATCCTCCTTGCTTAGGTGGTTTCCATAAGGATGGATCATTTGTTAGTAGAATCGCAAACCCCAATTTAGCCTTTCTATCTGCTACCACCCGTTCAAGTCTCTGAATGTCTTTAAGGAAATCATACCGCCTAGTATCTTGTGCTCCTTGAGCACGGAGAGAAAAATGTTCATTGTTCTGTTTCGCCTCTAAATTTTGGGTAGGGAACTTCAGTTCAATGGCAATCTCCTCAGTCTGGATCCAGATGTCCAAATACATATTTACACTCGGATAGGGCTTGTACTCCAGGCGAATCTCACAATCTGACATTCATAAGGTTGTGAATATCAAGCATATCATTTTTTTTTCAGGGTGTGCATAAATCAAAAGAATAAGTCATCAGCATCTTTATCGACTCAAGCCATCGCGCACAGCGCGTGAGTCCGTCTCGCAGCAGACATCTTTATGGCATTGTAATCTGAAGGCCATTTCAGGTAGTATTTCCATAGAAGCGATTTGCGCTGTGCCAGCCCCTCGGCGTTTGAGAGCGGCATTTTTTGCCGACTTTTTGTTGCTGCTGACAAAAAGTCGGTCGCCGAAGGCATAGAAAGAAAAATTTTAAAAAAATTTATAGGTCGTTTCACCAAAAAAAATGAATTATGCACACCCCTCTTTTCTTTACTCAGGCCGTTCCCGCACCATCTCATGCCCTTCGAGAATGTCATAGGCAACCGCGCCCTGGCTCTGGTCGGGTGGGGCGATGTCGAAGATGTGGCAAAGTGTGGGGACGACGTCGGCGGCGTGGATGTAGCCGAGTTTGTCGGTGGGGCGTTCGTAGCCTTTTTTGATGCCGGGACCTGAGAGGAAGAAAGAACCGAAGCTCGATGAGATGTCGCTGCGCGTGGGGATAAAGCCGCCGTGGTGTGCGCCGAAGACTTCGGGTGCGCCCACGCAGCCACCGCCTACAATGCCTTTCCACTGGCCGTAGTATCCGCTGACGAATCCGTGATCCCAGGCGAAGATGACGTCGCCGCACTGGTCGCCCCATTGTCCGAGTATGTACGCGTCGCGTCTGGGCAGGGCGATGGCAACGACATTGCGACCGATTTCTTCATCTACCCAGGTGCGAAGGGCGAGGAGGAGGTCGCGTTCGATTTCGTCGAATACGGGACCGGGCTCGGCGTTGATCCAGATGTCGAATCCCTTGTCGTCTTTGAGGTAGGCGCGGGTTTTTTCAAAGTCGATTTCTCTTTCGAGGACTTCATCGCGCTCGACGCCGTCGCCGGCGTCTTCTTTCAGGACGGTGAATCCACTGTCGTGCAGGAATTTTCGGATATTGGCGATGCGCACATCTGGCGATGCGCCGTGATCGGAAAGCACGCCGACATAAGTGGTATCATCGGCGGCGTCCCACATGCGTTTTAAAATTCTGTCGCCAACGATGTAGGCTTTGCGGAAGAGGTGCATGACGTCGTCGGCTTTGTCGGGGTCGTAAGCCGGACAAACCGGATCGACGCCATCGAGGTGGATGTGGTTGATGTAGTCGTAGAGATGCCAGTGACAGATAAAGAAATTGGCATCTTTTTTATGGAGCATATAATTGGCGACGTCGGCAAACCAGAGGCCCTGATATTCGCATTCTTCAAGGGCGGTGTCAAAGTCGGTCATGCCAGACGTGTAGGGAGTCATTGAGGCGTGTTCTTGATAGGGACCAAATCGCTGGATGAGTTCGTCGGCGAGATCATCTGGATATGTAAAACCATCGCTATACGTGATCTGAGAGCGGTAGAGCTTGAGATGGGAACCGTCGGGTTCGAGTTCGAGGAGTTTGAAGCGCACAGACGCGCATTGTTCGCGGCTTTCAATGCAGAAGGGTTCGATGGCCCAGTTGCTCCACGATCCCGTGCTGGTTTCGGCGATGTGGTCGTTGCCGTTTTGGGAGCGACAGACGCGCAGTGTGTCGTATCCACTGTTGGTACTGGAGAAGACGAGCAGGTGATAGCGGTTGATGTCGCCGCCGAGACGCGCGTGGATTTCAATGGTGGAAGCGAGGGGTGGGGCTGCGCTTTGTGGCAGATTGGTCCAGCCCTCCGCAGGCGATAGGGCGGGGATGGGTTCTATGCTTCGCTGTCTTCTGCGTACGGCTGTGCCGTCGTGGTCCATTTCCACGATTTCTTCGACGTGTTCGGCAGTGGTATAAGCCTGTGCTGCGGCGATTTCATAGTCGGTGCTGGCGTGTCCGGGATGGCCAAATCCGTCGATTACATACCCTTTTTCCACGCCTGAAGGATACGCTGCCGGATAGTGCAGGGCAACGCCTTTGAGGCCTTCGCGCTCGAGGGCGTTCCACAGGCGCTGGGCATTGTTGGCGCGGCCATGAAAAGAGTTGATGCGTTCTCCGGGACCTACTTCGACGCGCCAGCGCGTGACGCTGTGGGTGCCGGTGTGCGCGCCAGTGGAGAGGGTTGCCCAGTTGGTGGGCGTCCAGACCGGGAAGGAGGGGAAGGTTTCGTTGACTGCACCTTCGTCGAGCAGACGTTTGAAGGTTGGGATAACGCCTTCGTCGGCAAAGTATTTCATCATGGGGGTGATGAAGCCGTCCATGCCATAGGCGATGATTTTTTTTGACATAGTTGTTCCTTTTGTAGAAAAGTTAAGATCAATACTATGATCTGATGACTATTTGAGTTGATTTTTTGGTTTAGCTTCAATCCGTTTAATCTGTTTAATCCGTTTAATCCGCGTTCTAAATCGGGCGACGGGTCAGGCTGAAGGTTTGAGCGGTCGGTCCCCCGTCGGGTTGGGTGGCTAAAAAGAGCGCGAGGGGGGCGACGTCTTCGGGTGCTTTGACGACTTCGCTGGGCGCGAAGGGCGGTGGACCGCCCACTCTCATGCGATCGCCAGTAAGACGTGTGGCTACCGGGCCGGGGATGAGTTCGTTGACTGTGATGTTGTTTTCCCAGAGTTCTTCTGATAGGCATTGGGTGAACATCCACATGCCGGCTTTGCCAACGTGATACGCAGAACCGCCCGCTCTGGGGCGATGGCCCATGCCCGATCCCACGTTGATGACTCTGCCACCGCCGGAGTCAATCATGAGGGGTAGCAGGGCGTGGGAGACGAGGTAGGCGCTGATGCAGTTTACCGTGACGTCTTTGATCCAGAGATCGGGATCGCTGTCGAGGATGTTGCTGCGCTCTATGCCGCCGCCCGCGTTGTTGACCAGGATGTCCAGGCGGTCAAATTCTCCGCGAACTTTTTCTGCCAGTGCATCTACGCTCTGGCGGTTGGTGACGTCGGTGGGTACGGACAGGACTTTGCGACCGAGGGCGCGAATTTCTTCGGCAACGGCCTCGAGTTGTTCGCCGGTGCGTGCGGCGAGTATGAGGTCGGCTCCTTCTTTGGCAAAGGCAATGGCAATGGCGCGACCAATACCCCGCCCACTGCCTGTGACGAGTGCGACTTTTCCAGCGAGTTGTGACATGTGGTCTCCTTGAGAAACTATTTTACCAATCGACGACCGATCCGTCGTCGGGGTGAAGGGATCTTTGATTGGTCCAGTCGTGGCCAATTTTGTCTTCCATTTTGTCGTCGTCGAGTTCAATGCCAAGGCCGGGTCCTTTGGGCAATTCGACGTAGCCGTCTTTGAATTGGAACGGTTCTTTGAGGTAGTCTTCGCCAAACATGGTGTGTTCTTGCGCGAGGAAGTTGGGTATGCTGGCGTCGAGCTGGATACAGGCGGCTAATGAAATGGGGCCGAGCGGACAGTGCGGGGCAACGGCTGCGTAATAGGATTCGGCCATGCCTGCGATCAAACGGGTTTCGAAGATGCCGCCGGCGTGTGATAGGTCGGGTTGTATGATGGAACAGGCGCGTTTTTCGAGGAGCTCGCGGAAACCCCATTTGGTGAAGATGCGTTCGCCTGTTGCGATGGGCAAGTGGGTTTTGCGCGCGAGTTCTGCCATGCCTTCTATGTCTTGACACTGGATGGGTTCTTCGACAAACATCGGCTGATAGGGTTCGAGTGCTTTGATGAGGATGGCGGCGGTTTGCGGTGATATGGCGCCGTGAAAGTCGATGGCGATGTCAAAGTCCGGTCCGCCCGCTTCGCGCATGGCGGCAAATGTTTCGATGGCGTGATCGATAAAAGCCGGGGTTTCGACGATGCGCGCCGGGCGAATTTTAGCAGGACCGGTCTTTATGGCGATAAATCCCTGTTTTTTGCGCTCTTTTACTGCGGCAGCAGCCTGTTCGGGTGTGCCGCCTCCTCCCGTGCCTTTGTACATTTTGATGCGGTCGCGCAGCGGTCCGCCGAGCATTTCATAGACGGGCATGTCTGCGGCTTTTCCGGCGAGGTCCCAAAGTGCTTGTTCAACACCGGATAGGGCGCTGGTGAGAATGGGTCCGCCGCGATAAAATGCATGGCGATACATGGCCTGCCAGTGATGGACTACGCGACGGGGGTCTTTGCCGATGAGATAGGGTTCGAGTTCTGCCACGGCCTGGGCACATGTAAGGGCGCGTCCTTCGAGGATGGGTTCGCCAAGACCAACGAGGCCCTCGTCTGTGTGCATTTTGAGAAAGAGCCAGCGCGGTTTGACGAGAAAGGTTTCGAGTTTGGTGATTTTCATGGTAACTCCTTTAGAGTGGTTCACACAAATATGCGATGAGGGTTTCTTGCTCGCGGTATTCCGGGATGATGATGTCTGCACCGACTTCGATGAGGCGGTTTCGCTTCCAGGCGTTGATGCCTTCGCGTTTGACCTCGTCTGATGCGACGCCGACTGCGGTGCCGCCCACGGCTTTTACGTTTTCGATTTCGACGTACCCATCGCCAAATCCGAGGAGTTCAGAGCCGTCTATGGCGTGGGTTTCGAGCATGTTTTGAATGACCATGGCTTTGGAGAAGTTTTCGTGCTGGTCCAGCGCGCCAAAGACGCGGTCTTCAAAGTAGGGTGTAAGGCCGAGTAATTCGACTTCGCGGCGGACAAAGACGAGGTCGGTGCCGCTGGCCAAATAAAGTACCAGGCCGCGGTTAGACAGGTTGTCGAGCAGTGCGCGGGTGTGGGGTAGCATGAGGTCGTGGGGGGCGATATCGCCTGTTTCGAGGCCGAGAATGCGATGGGCTATGTGGGCGTTGAGGAGGTCGTGAAAACGCTGTTTGTAGGTCAGGGGATCTTCTGGTGTGCCACCGCGTTTTTGGATTTCTCGACACAACTGAATCATCTGGTAGATGGTTTGCCTGCCGGTGAGGCGGTCGATGAATTCGGTGACCAGAGTGCGATGTTCCGCTTCGGTTTCGCCAGTGTTGAGTTCGGAGAGTACCTCGACCATCATGGGGATCATGATTTCGCGCCAGCCCTGGCGGATGAGCGACAATGTGCCGTCAAAATCAAAGAGTACTGAGCGATAGTGCCCGCGGGGGATATGTGTTGCTATGATTTCAATGTTGCCGATGTGTTGACTCATAAGTGTATTCCTGTTGAACAGTGCGTCAATAAAGGGATTCGCGTTTGAAAAATCAAGTGCGTAATGATAGCTGTTTCCGACCAAATGTGTTTGAAAATTTTGGAATCTCATATATATTGTAATACTTGTCCAAATTGGATTTTTAGTGAAAAAGGCGCGATGAATGCAGAGCGATAGCACGCTGAGTCATGTGGCATCGGTCAAGACGCAAAATGGAAATTTTCGGCTTGATGAGGCCATGGTTGACGGGCAGTGGTATCATGTGCTTTCTATAAATGGATGTGCGATTGCAAGCACCAGCTCCAATTTGGAGATCGCTCTTGCCGATCTCGCACTATCTGGCATTTCTCCAGATCAGAGATATGCCGATGTGTTGATCGGTGGGCTTGGATTGGGCGTGACGCTGAGGCAGGTGCTGAAGCACAGGGCTGTGCAGTCCGTTTGTGTGGTGGAAATTGAGCCGCAAATTGTAGAATGGAATCGCACGTATTTGACCAATGCCGATTTGCTGAATGACGCACGGGTTGAGCTTATTGTGGGCGATTTTTGTTCTTATGTGCAGGGTTCACCGCGCAATTATCACGGTATTGCGATGCATATTGATGTTGGGCCAGATCAGATGGTGCGAGCAGAGAATCGCCAGGCTTACAGTTTGTCGATGTTGCGCGTTTTGCAAATGCGACTTCGGGCGGGTGGGGCACTTGCGATTTATGCGGGTGGGACGTCTTATGAACGGGCATTGCGGCGGGTTTTTGATGCGGTTTCTGTGCAGTCCGATCCTGCAGATCAAAGCAGATCGCGTAGAATTTATCAAGTTATAGCGTAATAGCAGAACAATTCTCCTCCAAATGGGTGGATTATGAGAAAGGGGCTTGTGATGAGCAAGGATTCACTTACAGTAACTGATAATCGAAATGGAAATACGTATGACTTACCTATTGCTTATGGCACGTATTCTGAGGACGGCGCTCATGTGCATACAGGAGAGTTGAACCAAATCAAGGGTTCGGAAAATGACTTTGGCCTGTTGGGATACGACCCGTCGTATGTCAATACGGCATCTTGTAGCAGTGCGGTTACGTATATCGATGGGGCAAAGGGGATTTTGCGCTATCGCGGATATCCCATTGAGCAGTTGGTGGCGTCTTCTTCTTATCTCGAAGTGGCTTATTTGCTGGTTTATGGCGAGTTGCCCAGCCGCGATCAATTGGATGGGTTTTCCGATCAGGTAAATTCTCAAACGGTGATTTCAGACGATATTTTGTCTTTTATCGATGGTTTTCCCAAAGGGTCTCATACGATGGGGATGCTGGTGGGTGCGTTGGGGGCACTGTCGGTTTTTTACGACGATGAGGGAGATTTTGGAACCGAAGAGGCACAACTTCGTCATATTTGTCGTCTGGTTGGCAATGTCGTGACCATAGGTGCTGCGGTACATCGTAGCAGTGCGGGTCTGCCTTATGTGTCGTCAGATCCCGGGTTGGGGCTTTACGGCAATTTTTTGAATATGCTGTTTGGGACAGAGGGCGAGGCCTATCGGGCTGATCCTGTGCTCGAGCGCGCGCTGGAAGTGTTGCTTATTTTGCACGCCGATCACGGTCAGAATTTATCTACCAGTATTATGCGGGGCATTGCCAGTGGGGGCGCAGATCCGTATTCATCGATGGCCGGTGCAGCAGCAGCGCTTTACGGTCCGGCACACGGGGGCGCGAATGAGGCGGTGCTGAATATGCTCAATGAGATCGGCTCGGTGGATAAGGTGCCGGCTTATATTGAGCGGGTAGAAAACAAAGAAGTGGTTTTGCAGGGGTTTGGGCATCGGGTTTACAAGAATTACGATCCGAGGGCGGCGATTGTCAAAGAGACCGCATATAGTGTGTTTGAGGTGACGGGTAAGAATCCCCTGATTGATATTGCGCTGGAACTGGAGCGGATTGCGCTTCAGGAGGATTATTTTATTTCGCGGCAATTGTATCCCAATGTGGATTTTTATTCGGGTATTATCTATCAGGCGATTGGGTTGCCCACGCGGATGATGACGGTGTTATTCGCGGTGGGGCGGTCGTGCGGCTGGCTGGCGCAGTGGAAAGAGATGCTGGGGGATAGCGAACAGAAGATCGCCCGCCCGCGCCAGATTTATACCGGGGCAGATAAGCGCGATTACGTGGGGATAGATCAGCGGTAATTCAAATTGGAGGCATGCAATGGCTTTTATCCATATTCCCAAAGGCTGGCAGTTGCCCGAAGGCGAGGTTACACCCGAACATATTTACTTGAATCGTCGGCGCTTTATGCAGGCTATAGGTGTTGCAGGCGCAAGCGCAGTGATTGGTGCTGGTTGCGCGACAGCAGAAGATGAGTTCGAGGTAGAAGTTCCCCCATCGCTACCGGGTTTGTATCCGGCAAAGCGCAATGAAAATTATACCGTGGAGCGGGAAATGACGCGGGAGAAGGTTGCCGCGCGGTACAATAATTTTTACGAGTTTACCACGAATAAGGGCAAGGTTCACGAGTTGACGGATAAGTTTGAGGTGCGTCCCTGGGAGGTGGAGATTTCGGGTTTTGTGGAGAAGGCCGGAACGTATGATTTGGATGATTTGCTCAAGCGATTCGCACTGGAAGAGCGCGTGTATCGGTTTCGGTGCGTGGAAGCGTGGGCGATGACGGTGCCGTGGACGGGATTTCCGATGAAGGCGTTGATCGATTATGTGCAGCCCCAGTCGTCGGCAAAATACGTGCGGATGGTGACGTTCAATCGTCCGGATCAGGCGCCGGGCATCAAGTCGCAGTCCTGGTATCCGTGGCCTTATTTTGAGGGTCTGACAATGGAAGAGGCGACGAATGAATTGACGCTGCTCACGACGGGTATTTACGGTCATGCATTGCCCAAGCAGCACGGGGCGCCCATTCGGTTGGTCGCGCCGTGGAAATACGGGTATAAGAGCATTAAGTCTATTGTGAAGATCGAGTTCACGAAACGGCAACCGCCGACGTTCTGGAATAAGATAGCTCCTTCAGAGTACGATTTTTGGTCTAATGTTAATCCCAATGTGCCACACCCGCGCTGGTCTCAGGCAACGGAGCGGTTGATCGGGACGATGGATCGCGTGCCTACCCGGATGTACAATGGGTATGGCGATTATGTGGCGCATCTGTACGGTTAGGGAATAGCAGTACCTGTTGCATTTCAAACCGCTCGGTGAGATGATTGCCGAGCGGTTCGGTGTTCATGGGGTCCAGGTGCGTTGTTCAAAAGCAGGTGTGATGTTGACATTCTTCTCTATTCTCGTAGATTTAGAATACTCGCGGATATAATCGCAGGTGTGCTTTTTAAGAGGAGTCTTCATGGGAATCAGAGGCGGTCGAGGATTTGTGGGTGAGACTCTATGGCGACCTATCGCGAAGGCAATGGCACTGTTTGTTGGTCTCGTTTCAGTCTCGGCTGCAATTGGCGTGGGTGGATCTTGGACATTTGGGATAAAAGTGCTTGTAGCAGTCTCGCTCCTGCTCTTAACCTTGCTTATCTCTATTATCTACGTAGCCTATCTCTTGTATAAGAAGGTTGATCGGCCATTGAGTGTGCGTAAGGTGTCTCGGGGCACGCACTACTTCAAGGACGAAGTAATGGTACTCCTGGAGCAAAGCGATACTGTTCTTGACGGCGATATTCTTACCTTATTTGTGCGTGAAGGAGATGTGGAGGTACCTGTTTGTCTAATATCGGTTGAGACGATTACCAATCTGGGTTTTCCACAAAGTGTGGTATTTTTTTCGTTTACTGATGAACCATTGTTAGATTATCTCAGTGATGAGAGCAGACTGGAACAACTACAGGCAAAGCGTGGCGTAACAAAGGAGCATTTAGAATGGCTGATAAAAGAGCAGGCATTGCGGTAAAACACGATGGTCTCGTTGCCGAAATTCTCAGCGAACGAAGGGTTGTTCTCAACAAGGGATTGCACGATGGTATCTCGGATGGTGACAAGTTCGTCGTGTTCAGTCTCGGAGAAGAGGTACACGATCCTAAGACAGGCGAGAGTCTTGGCATACTGGAAGAGATCAAGGGTAAGGGAGAGGTCATCCACGTTCAGGATCACATGTGTACGATTCAAACTTATGAGTTCGATATGGTACCGATGCGCAGAACAATATCCCCTGCCCAGTCCATGGCTACTCTCTTCTATCTGGAGCCGGAAAAGAAAAAAGACTATCGGGAATTCGTAGGTGTGCAGTGCGAAGACTATGCACGCAAGATCAGGTCGTAGGGAGAATGATCACGGTTAGTGAAAAGCACCTGCCCGGTTTTTAGATTGGATATAATATGAAAAAAATAGTATTTGTGTTGCTCTTGTTGATAAATGGGTCGGCTCATACCCTGTCAGGGGAGGAATCTGTGAAGACTTTGGAACCTGAACTGAATGATGTTGGCCTGAGTATTGGTCACATGCCTCCTGCGTTTACACTGCCGGATTTGTTCACTGGAGAGATGATTTCTTCGGGTGATTTTCGCGGGAAAAAGGCGGCGTTTTTTATGTGGGCGTCCTGGTGAGGGTGCCGCGCTCAGTTGCCTGGATGGCAAGCGTTTTATCAGGAGTACGGTGAACAGGTTGAGGTGGTGGTTATTGCTCAGGATGCTCAGGGTGCCGAGGTTGCCAGACCCTGGGTTGAAAAAGCCGGTGGCACATATCGCGCATTGCTGGATCAGCACAATGCGATTGGCAAGGCGTATAATGTCAAATTCGTGCCGGTTGGGATTTTTGTGGATGAAGAAGGGCGACTTGTCCGCGCTGTTGGTAGCGTGAGTATTGATAATGAGACCCTGCGCGGAGAACTGGTTGAATGGATAACGACGGGGGATATCCCTGGAGCCTGGCGCGATGCAGATAAAGGGGAAAAACCCCGCGTGCTGACTGCGGATGAGCAGGAGGCCGATGCACTATTTCAGCACGCTATTGCGTTGCTAAAACAGGGCAAGCGCGAAGACGCGATTGCAGAATTAAAGCGCGCGTATGTCCTGGATCCCAAGAATTGGTTGATTCGAAAGCAGTTGTGGGCGATAGAGAATCCCGGGATGTTTTACGATGGCAAGGTCGATTATCGCTGGCAAAAGGAACAGATGGCGAGAGAAGATGAGGAATTGAAAAAATGAAGTATCCTGCCAAAAGGTTGACCCAGCTCGTCAGTTGCGGTGGTTGAGCATCGAAACTCGATCCAGCGGTGCTGGATGTGATTTTGAAGAAGTTGCCGCCGGTGGCGCATCCCGATTTGATGGTGGGGATGAATACGGCGGATGATGCTGGCGTGTTTCGGATTTCTGAGGATGTGGCTCTTATTCAGACGGTGGATTTTTTTACGCCTATTGTCGATGACCCGCATGCGTATGGGCAGATTGCCGCTGCCAATTCGCTGAGCGATGTGTATGCGATGGGAGGGCATCCGATTACTGCGCTGAATATTTGCGGGTTTCCAAGTGATGATGTCGCGCCAGAGGTGATTGCCGAGGTTTTAAGAGGGGGACAGGAGAAGGTGGCGGAGTCCGGCGCGGTTCTGGTCGGTGGGCATTCTGTGGAGGATGTGGAACCCAAGTACGGTTTGTCGGTTACGGGGGTTGTGCATCCAGATGATGTGAAGACCAATGCGGGGGCGCGAGTGGGAGATCGTCTGATTTTGACCAAGCCGCTGGGTACGGGTTTGATGTCGGATGCCTATCAGAATGGCGAGATCGATGAAGGGTCTTTGCAGATTGCAGTGGATTCTATGGTGCAGTTGAATCGCATCGCAGCCGAGGAGATGGTTGCATATAAAGCGCATGGGTGTACGGATATTACCGGGTTTGGGTTGCTGGGGCATGGGTTGGAGATGGCGCAGGCGAGTGGCGTTGGGTTTCGCATTCGCGCTTCTGATATGCCGTGTTTTGATCTGGCTTTGCAGATTGCAGAGGAGCGCGAGGGCGGTGGTTTGCGACGCAATCGGGCGGCGCGAGGGCATGCGGTGAGGTTTGCCGATGATGTTGACGAGGCTTTGAGGCGTTTGTTTTTTGATCCGCAGACTTCTGGTGGTCTGCTGATTGCACTTGCGTCCGATGCGGCTGATGCTTTTCTTGAGTCGTTGGACGATCGCGGTGTGATGGCGCGAGATATTGGCGAGGTGGTTGCAGAACATTCCGGTGAAATTGAGGTACGAGCGTGATTGGGAGTGGATGGGGAACTGGTGTCCCCCGCGGGCTTCAAACCCGTTGTTGCGTGCTAACCCCACGCTTGGTGGGTTCGATTCCCACACATTCCCGCCATTTTTGATAGCGGAGAAACTTTTTGAGTTTCTCCGCTGTCTTTATGTGTGAATAAGCAGTCAGCGGTCTATGCAGTACATAAAAGCCGTCATCGCGGCATGCTGTTAGCCGCGATCCAGAAGGTTTTGCCCCCTGTTCAAAACCATGCAGGGGCAGGCTTTCCTCTGTGTTCATCAGTGTCCATCTGTGGTTGCTTATGCATTTACAGGAGGTATTAATGATCAAACGATTTGCTATTTCTGTTTTGCTCCTCGCAGGGTTGTGTTCCCCCGCTCGGGGCTGGTTGCTGGAAGGGCATCATATTCTGACTTTGTCCGCTGTGGCGGCTTTGCCCGATGAGGTTCCCGCGTTTTTCAGACAGGGGGCAAAGACGGTGGCGCATTTGAGTATTGATCCCGATATGGGCAAGAACCGGGGTACGCCGCAGGTGCGAGGGGCAGAATATCCCGAACATTTTTTGGATCGCGAGATGCTCGATGTGGAGACGCTGCCCGCGAGTCGATACGCATTTGTCAAGTTGTGTTATGAGCACGGGGTGTCGCCCGAGAAGATGGGTTTTGTGCCTTATGCGGTGCATGAGTGGACAGAGCGGCTGGCGGTGGCGTTTGCCGAGTTTCGCAAGTGGCCCGATAATCCCCATATTCAGAGTAAGTGCCTGATTTATGCGGGTTTTCTCGCGCATTATGCCGAGGATATGTGCCAGCCTTTGCATTTGACGATTCACTATGATGGGCGCGTGCAAGAAGGGGGCGAAAAGTTGCAGAGGGGTATTCACCAGAAGGTGGATGGTCTGGTGCAGTTTTTGAAGATGGAGCCAGGGGATTTGTCGCGCGATCAGGATGTGACCCCTTTTGATGATGTGATGTCTGAGATTATGCGGGAGTTTGAGGAGGGGTTTGCACTGGTTGATCGGGTTTATGAAATGGGGCCGTATATTCCCAGATATGATGAGGAGAATTGGGTACCGAATGCCGAGGTGATCGCTTTTGCAAAAGATCGTGCCCGCGCTGCAACGCGGTTTACTGCGCGGCTTTATTTGACTGCCTGGCGATTGTCCGAGCGTTTGGAGATTGCAGATTATGTGAAGCGAGAGGTTTGGGACGGGGAGTAAAAAAGAAAGGAGATTATCGATGCGTCGATTGGGTATGGTTTTATTGGTATTGTTTGTATTTGGATCTTCAGCCTGGGGCTGGTGGCCGCGAGGGCATGGCATTTTGACAAGGGCGGCTGTTCAGGCTCTTCCGGCAGATGCGCCTGCTTTTCTCAGAGCTGGCGCGGGTATGGTGGCTCATGCGGCGGTTGATCCGGATGTTGCAAAGAATCGCGGTACGCTTCATCTGGAGAAGGCAGGTCATCCAGTTCATTATTTTAATATGGAATTGTTTGACGTGGGGGATTTGCCCGCGTCGCGGTACGAGTTTGGCAGGCTGTGTGCGGGGTTGGGGAAGAAGCCAGAGCAGGTGGGGTTGTTGCCGTACGCGACAGCGGAATATACGGAGCAACTGGCTCTGGCATTTGCGGAGTTTCGCAAGTGGCCCGATAGTCCGTTTGTTCAGAATAAGTGTTTGATATACGCCGGGTATGTGGCGCATTTTGCTCAGGAAGTTTGTCAACCTCTGAATCTGACGATTCACTGGAATGGTCGCGTTGTGGATGGCAAGTCGTCGAGGACGCGTATTCACGAAAAGATTGATGGGTTGCTTCAGAATTTGGACCTGGAGCCTGAGGCGATTGCCGAGGGCTTGACTGCCGCGCCTGTGGATAGTTTGATGACAGGTATTGTGGCGCAGATGCACAGGAGTTTCGGAGAGGTTGAGTCCGCGCTGTCTATGGAGCAGTATCTCGTTCCAAAAGATGTGGATTGGAAGAATGAGCCTGCGGTGCGCGCTTTTGCGGAGAAGCATGCAAAGAGGGCTGCGGGTTTTACGGTTTCGCTTTATTTGACGGCGTGGAAGATGTCGGAGACAATCAGATTACCGGGTTGGATTGATCGCGGCGAGATGGATCATTTTGGCGTAGAAAAGAAATAGGGGTGTTTATGGGATATGATCGAGAGCGCGAGGTCGCTGTTGAGGCTGTGCGTGAGGCGGCTCGGCTTTGTGTGGATGTGCGCAAATCACTTGTTGGGGCGATGGAGAAGGAGGATCGCAGTCCGGTGACGGTTGCGGATTTTGGCTCGCAAGCGCTTGTGTGCCGGCGATTAAAGTCGGTTTTTTCCGAGGATCCGATTGTAGCGGAGGAAGATGCGTCGGTTCTTAGAGGTGCGGAGCAGAGTGCGATGCGGAAGACTGTGTGCGAATTTGTTCGAGCGTATGCACAGGCGGATGAGGACGCGGTTTGCGATTGGATTGATGCGGGTAATGGAGATGTTGCAGCGCGTTTCTGGACGCTGGATCCCATTGATGGGACAAAGGGTTTTTTGCGCGGAGATCAATATGCGGTGGCGCTGGCGCTCGTCGATCGCGGAGAGGTGAAGGTTGCCGCGCTGGCGTGTCCAGCTCTGCCGGTGGATATGGAGGAGATGGAGGGCGATTGTGGGGTGTTATTTGTGGCGGTGCGAGGAGAGGGTACGCTGGCGATGTCCCTTGCGGGTGGCGATGGTGTTGATGTTCGGATTGATGACCCTGCGTGGCGGTTTGCGGAGAGCGTGGAGTCGTCACACTGCGATTTCGATGCACAGCAAGCGGTGGCGCGTGCGGTTGGTATTGTTTCGCCGTCGCTCAGGATGGATAGTCAGGTGAAATACGGCGCGGTGGCTCGCGGCGATGCGGCGATGTATTTGAGGCTGCCGTCGCCAGAATATCCCGATTATCGCGAGAATATCTGGGATCACGCTGCGGGTGCTTTAATTGTTGAGGAAGCCGGTGGAGAGGTGAGCGATATGTTTGGCAGGCCGCTCGATTTTGTGTCTGCTGATCAGATGGAAGACAATCGCGGGGTGGTGGTGAGTGCCCGCGAGATTCACGCGCGGGTGATTGACGCGCTTCGAGATATGTGATGGGTCAACGAGATTACGATGCTTTTGTTAAGCGAGTGGAAGCGGTGTCTGGTGTTGATGTGTATGAGTTGGGGGAGGTTGAAGGGTTGCCGGTTTTGCGTGTGTCTGCTGGTAAGGGCGACGCGCCTGTTGTGTATATCAATGGGGGGACGCACGGGGATGAACCGGCTAGCGTGGAGGCTGCACTGGCTTTTTTGGAGGGTGGATGGGAGCGCTGGGTGGATGGGGTGCGTTTTGAAGTTATTCCGTGTTTGTGCCCGTGGAGCTATGTTCACAATGCGCGACTCAATGCACAGGAGGTGGATGTGAATTGGGCGTTTTTGCGCGATGATGTGCCCGAGATTGAGATTTTGAAGGGGTTTGTGGAAGGGCGGGTTTTTGCGGGGGTGATCGATTTGCACGAGGATTGGGAGAGTCCGGGGTTTTATTTGTACGAGATGTTTGGAGACCGGGGACCTCTGGGGCGGGAGATGGTGACGCGGGTGGCACAGGTGTGTCCGATTAACAAAGAGGCTGAGATTGAGGGCGAGATTGCAGTTGATGGGGTGATTCATCCCAATATGGAGGTGTCGAGGCGGAAGTACGGGGAGGGCATACCAATCGCTTTGTATCAGAGAGGACATACGGAGCATCTGGTGACGTCAGAAAGCCCGACTACACAGCCGATGGATGTGCGCGTTGCAGCGCATCTGGCGGCTGTTGAGGTGATGGTGGAGGCGCAGGTTTAGGGAAGCCCAGAATACTAATTATTGAAAAAAAGCGTGGGATCGCATCCCGCGCTTTTTTTAATATGGGCGAAATCCGCGTACCATGAATCCATTGTCTTTTTTTTCTTCTACCGGACGCTTTGACGATTCTGCGCGGTTTTTTGTGGTGGTGCCGCGTATGACGACGTAATCATCGGCTCTGCGGTAGCGGTGTATGAAGACGGGGCGGGGTTTGTCCGAGTGGTTTTGTTTGGAGCCGTGAACGGTTTTGACGTGGAAGAAGATGGCGTCACCGGGTTGACCGGGTATTGGGAGGGCGCGCTCCCAGGGCCATTCGTCGTCTGCGAGTCCCAGGTGCGAGAAGGTGTCGATGTGGTCGAGTTGCCCCAGTTTGTGAGAGCCGGGTACGACGTGGAGGGCGCCGTTTTTGAGGTCGGTGGGGACGACGTAGGTGAGGATGCCAACGGGTCCTTCGTATCGGTGTTCAAAATACGCCGAGTCCTGGTGCAGGTTTTTGGGATGGCCTCCAACGGGTTCTTTGTAGAGGCATTGGCCGTTGCCGTAGAGTTCGATGTTGGGGCCGAGGATGGCTTCGACGATGTCGAGGGTGGGCGCGTGAAATGCCGAGCGAAAGAAGGTGGCACTGGTGTTGTAGTTGATGCCCAGGACCATGATTTGTCGGTCGCGTTCGTAATTTTCTGGCGCGGGTATAAAGAGGGTGCTGTTGGGCGTGCGCCATCCTTCGGGGATTGCCGTAGCTTGATTGAGGAGAGCGAGGGATTGCCTGGCTGTGGCTTCGATGTCGCGGTGAAGTGCGTCGATGTATTCGCGGAGTAATCCCCGCACGACTATCGCGCCATGCGTTTTGAATGCTTCGGCTGCGCGTTGAAGGTCGATGTCTTTGGACTGGAAGTCCAGATCGCCTATAGAAATAGTTTGGGTCATGATTTTTAAAAGTTATGGGAATGAATCATTCGTCAGGTGATTTATTTTTTTCCTCTGCTTCCTCCAATAATTTTACCACATCTGTATAAAGATTGTCCAAATTTTCTTCTATGATTCCCCATACAATTGTGTGATCAACACTATTGTAATCATGCGCGAGAATATTTCTGAATGAGATGATACTGCGATGATCTCGTATTTTGTCGAGTATTTGTAGATTGTTTCGTTTTATTCTGTTCAGGGCTTCACCAATAATTTCAAATTTTCGTTCAACACCACTCTTGAGCAAGTCGTCTTCTCGATAATCGTCATAGGTTTTGTCCTGGACAAACTTGAGGATTGCCGAGGTCGCATCTTTGATATCGTAGAGATATTTGAGTATCTCAGTCTCCATAGATATTTACTCTCTCTTTAAGGATGCTACGACGAAAGTAAGGGTTCTTGAGTCCGTTGAACGTAAGGAGATCAACTTTACATTTTAATTCATCTTCAAGAAGGTGAAGAAGTCCAAAAAATCTTTTTGAAGGGTGTATAGTAGGATTTTCAAATTCCACTATTAAATCCACATCGCTGTTAGTAGTTCCTTTGCCTCGGCTCAGAGATCCAAAAAGGTCCAATCTTTTCACCCCAAATTCTCGACACGCTGGACTGGCGATTTTTTTTATTTTGTTTATTGTCATTGTCAAGCCTCTTTGAATTTTATAATAAAGATATTTTGACCTTCATGATACACGAAGTAAGTCAAACTGTCACGCATATTTTGTGCTTTTACAGAAGTTCCGAGAGGGTTATGCGGCGGTTTTCTTCGATTGATCGTTCGGCTGCGAGACCGATTAGCGCGGCGTTGATGGCGGTGCGGGCGTCGGTTTGCCAGTTGCCATTGTGGATGTCGTTGAGGAATTGGGTTTGGATTGTGATGTCCGATGGTTCGGTTGCGGGCAGGTCGTGTTCGCCCGATTTTGTCGATAGGTGCCAGCCATCGCCTCTGTTTATGAGTGTCCCGCCTGTCATGACAACACGACGATATTCTTCGGCATTGGAAATTTCAATGCCTCCGGCCCAGTTCCATTGCCCAATGCCGCCGTTTTCAAAACCGACTGTGACGGAATTTGCAAAGCTGTCGTAGGTGCTGTCATCGCGCAGATTTTCGTAGTGGGCTGCAGCTTCAACCCAGGTGGCGGGACCAAAACAATCGACGAGTGGATAAATATTATAGATAAAAAAGAGGGCTGGTGGACCCGATAGGAAAATATTAAAGAGGATTTCAGGGCGTTGACCTCGGCCCGGGGTGAGGCGAGTGAATAGTGCGGTTATGAGATTTCCCGTTTGGGCTGTTTGTCGTTTGAGTGCCCGGTGAGATGGCGAGAGTACTTCGTTGTGGCCTACGCGGAGGACGCAAGATGAGTGGTCGATTCTGGAAAGCAATTGTCGCGCTTCATCGATATTGCGCGCCGCGGGATATTCGGTAAAAACGTGTTTGTTTGCATCGAGCGCGGCAAGGGCGATTTCACTGTGGGTATTGTTGTAGGTGCATATTGCGATGGCGTCGATGTCGTCGCGTTTGAGTATATCCCGATAGGTCGGCCAGTAATCTACGGCGTGCTTGTTGGCAAGTGCTGGACCGGTTTCTGGATTTCGCGCTGCAATGGCAATGAGTTCAAAGCCGTCTGTTTGAGAGAAACTCTGGGCATGGCGACTCGCCATACCGCCTGAGCCGATGATGCCAATGCGAATGTCGCTCATTTTTTCTCCATTAAAAAAGAGTCCGCGAGGTTGCTTGCGGACTCTTTTTGCGCTGTGATGTTGACGCGCGTTAGTTGGGCGATATGTCGTCTGAGAAGAGTCCGCCAGTGAACTTGAGCATGACTTTGAAGGACGCCAGGCCCACGGGACGCCCATCGGGATCTACGATGGGAATATGGCGGAAGCCGTGTAGAGACATCAGGTGCAGGAGGTGCCCGATGGGATCAGATGTTTTCAATGCGGTGGGGTCTTTGGTCATCAGGCTATCGACCGTTATTTTTGTCAGGTCTATATCGCGCCCGGCAACTTTTTCAAAGAGATCTCCCTGTGCGAATATGCCGCGCAATAAGCCCTGTTTGTCAACGACCAGCAAACACCCCAGATTTTTGCTGCGCATGGTCTCGACGGCATCGGCTACCGAGGTCTCGGCGGATACGCATTCGGGCGCTGGCAGATCGAGCGATGAGATCGGGTCGTAGAGCAGTTGCTGAAGCGCCGTGCGCGGTGCCATGGGGTCTTCTTGTTCGATATCGGGAATGATATTCGATGTGGGCAATTCTTCGTGGACTTCTTGCACGGTTTCGGCGTCGGGACCTTCGGGAACAATCCAGGTGTCTGTCGCGTGATACAGGGCATTGAGATCGCCTGCGCCGCGTTCTTCAACCGCCTGGCGGCCCTGTGCGATGATTTGGTCTTCGTAAATTGGACGTTCGACACAGCGAAATACGCCGAATGGTACAGGATATTCCGGATGTGTGAGGCGACTGAGCAAATACGCATGGGCTGGATTGTCCAGGGTTTCGTCGTGTGTGAGCAAGTCGCTTTCCGACACGCCATTACCCAGGGTTACGACTTCGGGCGCAAGCCCATTGACGCGGATGCCTTTGTCGCGATCTTTGCCAAAAATGATGGGTTGGCCGTGTTCCAGAATGACGGTCTGATCGTCTTTGACATCCGCTTCGGTGGCAAAAAACCAGGCACCGTCGTTGTAGATGTTGCAGTTCTGGTAAATTTCGACAAAGGACGTGCCGCGGTGTTCGGTGGCGCGTTTGAGAATCTCGGCCATGTGCTTGGTGTTGCGGTCAACACTGCGGGCGACAAAGGTGGCTTCGGCTGCCAGGGCAACGGATATGGCATTGAAGTCCTGTTCCACAGAGCCCATGGGCGACGAATAGGTGCGCGTGCCCGGTGGCGATGTGGGCGAATATTGTCCTTTGGTGAGGCCGTAGATCGCATTGTTGAAGAGTATGATGTTGAGATCGACATTGCGACGCAGCACATGCAACAGGTGATTGCCACCTATGGATAGGCTGTCGCCATCGCCGGTGATTACCCACACGTGCAGGTCGGGATTGGCCACTTTGAGGCCGGTCGCCACGGTTGCCGCACGACCGTGAATGGTGTGCAAACCGTACGTGTTCATGTAATAGGGGAAGCGGCTGGAGCAACCAATGCCCGATATAAAGACCATGTCTTCTCGCGCAATGCCCATTTCGGGCAACACGCGTTGCATCTGTGCAAGGATGGCGTAATCGCCACAACCGGGGCACCAGCGCACTTCCTGGTCGGATACGAAGTCTTTTCGCGTCAGTGTTTCAATAGCGTCTGCCATGTTTGGATTCCTCTATAACGATGCGCTCTTTGGAGCACCCAGTATTTCGGCAATTTTGCCGGAGAGTTCTGTAATTTTGAAGGGCAATCCCTGAACTTTATTGAAGGGAACGATAACCTGTGAGGGATACTTGGCCTGGAGCAGCAAAGACAACTGTCCCATGTTGAGTTCGGGCACGAGTATGGTTTTGTAACTCGATAGTATCGCGCCCAGATTTTTGGGGAATGGGTTGAGGTAGCGCAGATGCGCTGCGGCAACCGAATAGCCTTGCTGTCGCATTCGGCGCACTGCCGAACGGATCGCACCATAAGTACATCCCCAGCCCAGGACGAGCAAATCGCCCGATTTGGGGCCCATGACGTGCTGGAGTGGAATGCGGTCGGCGATGCGCGCCAGGCGTTCGGCGCGTATGTTCGCCATGTGCTGGTTGTCATCCGGGTCGTAGGATACATTGCCCGTGCCGTCTTCTTTGCCCAGTCCACCAAGCCTGTGTTCAAGGCCCGGTGTGCCCGGCAATACCCAGGGACGAGATAGCGTTTTTGGATCGCGCAGATAGGGCAAGAAGCCCTCGGGGTCGGTTCTGTGCTCGGTCTGAATGGTCGGAATATCATCCGGATCGGGAATTTTCCACGGCTCAGCGCTGGTGTTGAGGTATCCATCGGAGAGGAAAATGACCGGGCTCATGGTTTCAACGGCGATGCGAAACGCTTCGATGACCATGTCAAAGCAGTCTGAAGGCGTGGCCGGTGAGACAATGGGGATGGGGCTGTCGCCATTGCGACCAAACATGCATTGGAGCAGGTCCGATTGTTCTGTTTTGGTGGGCATGCCCGTGCTGGGACCACCGCGCTGAAAATCGCAGATAACGAGGGGCAATTCCATCATCAGAGCGAGGTTCATGGCTTCGCTTTTCAGTGCGATGCCGGGGCCACTGGTGCCCGTGGCGGCAAATGCGCCTCCAAAAGCAGCGCCAATGACTGAGCCCAATGCGGAAATTTCATCTTCTGCCTGGAAGGTTCGCACGTCAAAATTTTTCAATGCGGCCAGTTCTTCGAGCACTGCGCTGGCCGGCGTGATGGGGTAGCTGCCGTAAAAGAGGGTTTTGCCCGCTTTGTGAGCCGCTGTGACCATGCCTATTGCCGTGGCCTGTGTACCCGTGACAGCGCGATAAGTGCCCGGTGCGACGACGGCTTTTTTGACCTGGTACTGAACCTGAAATTCTTCGACTGTTTCTCCAAAGTTGTAGCCGGCTTTCAGGGTGCTGACGTTGCCGTCGATGATTTCGTCTTTGCCCTGAAATTTCTTTTCGAGCATGCGAATGGTCGGCTCTATCGGGCGGTCGAAGATCCAGTAGGACAGGCCCAATGCGAAGAAGTTTTTCATCATGTCAATCTGGCGATTGCTCAGGCCCTCAACGTGTGCGACAGCTTCTTTGTGCAGCGTGGTGAGGGGTACTTTGACCACGCGATAATTGGAGAGTCCATTGCCTTCGAGGGGATCGCCGTCGTATCCGGCTTTGCGCAGGTTGTTGCGCGTGAAGTTGTCCGTGTTGGCAATGACGATGCCGCCGTCTGGAAGGTCGTTGATATTGGCTTTGAGTGCTGCCGGGTTCATCGCTACGAGGACTTGGGGTTCATCTCCGGGCGTGTATATTTCTTCGCTGGATATGTGGATTTGAAACCCGCTAACGCCGGGCAATGTGCCGGCAGGTGCGCGGATTTCAGCGGGAAAGTCCGGCAGGGTACTGATGTCATTGCCGACGATTGCCGAGGTGTTGGCAAATTCTTTGCCGATGAGCTGACTGCCATCGCCGGAATCACCTGCAAAGCGAATGGCAATCGATTCGATTTCGGACAGTTCGAAAAGTGTCGATTCGGCCGTTTCTTCGATGTCTATTTCGGCCATAAATCCTCCTGAAGTATTTTAGGCACCAGCCCGAGCGCTGGCAAAGTGGTCGGGGGTTGGCGGTAAGTTGTAGATTTCTTCTGGGAAATGATCGCTCATGTATTTGATGATGGCATAGTGTGTCAGTGTGCCCAATACGCGCCTGTCTGCATCTACAACGGGCATGTATCGGTGGGGCTTGTCGCTCATAAATCGGATGGCTTCGATTAGTGTGGTATCCGATTGCAGGGTGAGCGGATCGGGGGTCATGATCGTTTCTATAGGCTCGTTGATTACTTCGGATTGGTCGATTACACGGCGGGCAATGTCGTGTGCTGTAAAGATGCCGATCAGTTTGCCCTGGTCCATGACCAGCGCGCATTTGCGCTGACTATCCTGCATTTTTGCGATGACCTGATCAACGGGATTGTCTTTTTGCACTTCGACGTAGAAAGAGAGATCGACGTGTTTTACTGTGTCGTTGTGGAGGCTGTAATTCAGGTTCATTGGATAGGCTCTTTGGGGAGTTTTATAGGGATTTAGAGCTGTAATTTTAGAGCAATTTAATATAAGGTATTTACATGTGTGTGGCAAGTATTGTTATAGTAATATAGCATGGGGAGCAAATCCAATACATCTACCCAAAAAGGTCAGTTCGGAAATTGTTTGATCTGCGGTTTTTTGCCTCTATATTGCTCAATAATATTTTTTTAAAGTTTTTGTCGTGAGGAAGATATGCTGCGATCCGGGGCCGGACATTCAAATGATGCCGATGGCATGCTCGCTGTTGAGACCGCTTTGTCAGAAGCTCTGAAGGGGCTGGGCGATGTCGCGGTTGATGCCGCGTTTCTTTTTTTGACCTATCACCACCTGGGCGATGCAGCTGCTATGGTGGATGTGGTGATTGATCGGGTGGAAACGGAGGCTGTGTTTGGGTGTAGTGGCATGGGTGTTTTGACAGATGCCCGGGAAAATGATCGCGAGCCAGGGGTGGCTGTGCTGGTGTTGGGTGGGGACCATCTCGAGGTGATATCTATTGTGGCTGAGGGTGACGATGCAGGGGTCCGCATTGGCGAGCAGGTGGCAGCCCGGGGAACAGAGGATGCCTTGCTGGTGCTTTTGTGTGGGATTTACGCCAATCCGGCGACCTGTCTGGAACAGATTGCCGAGGTGGCTGGCGATGTGCCCGTTGTGGGAGGTGTTGCATCGGGCAATCCATGGGGCGCAACGTCGCCGCAGACATTGCAATGGTGTGGTCGGTGGATTGGTGAGCACGGCGTTGTGGGAGCATTGCTGACCGGGGTTAAGGTGGCTACGGGGGTGGCGCAGGGTTGCCAGCCGTTTGGGCAGGCTTATGCGATTACCAGAGCCGAGGGCAATGTGATTCAGCAGATCGCATTTGTTCCGGCTATTGATGCGCTGAAGGAGGCGCTCAATACGCTTTCGGCAGAGGAAAGGGCCGATTTGCGCAATACTATTTTTGTGGGGCTGGCAATGGACGAATACGCAATTGAACGGGGGCGAGGTGATTTTTTAATTCGCAGTCTGACGCATATCGACGAGCATTCAGGCGCGATTGCAATTAATGAACGGGTGTCTGTGGGGCAGACGATTCAATTTAATCGGCGCACGCCCCATGCGGGACATGAAGATATGGTGGAGGTGATGCAGGAGTTGCGGCAGACTGTCGGGCGCCCGTCCAATACATGTGGTTTGTATTTTAACTGTTTGGGACGCGGATTTGGGCTTTACGGACAGCCCGATCACGATGTTCTGGTGATTCGAAAACAGCTGGGGGCTTTTCCGATGGCTGGCTTTTTTGGCAATTCAGAGCTGGCACCTGTGGCTGGGCGCAATTTTGTTCATAGCTATACGGGTGCGCTGGCACTGATTTGGGAGGAGTAGGGAGGTCTCGATTATCCGATTCTTCCGGCTTTGGAGCGTCCCCCGCGCCACAGGTCGTACTGGGGGTCTGCGTACTGATCAAAGAAGTTCTGGATGCGGTTGCGACATTCATTGATGACTTTTGTATGGGAATTATTCGCCAGGTTGTTGCGTTCCCCTGGGTCTGCCTGCATGTCGTATAGCTCATCCGGGCCATCTGGATGACGCCAGGTGTATTTCCAGCGGTCATTTCGCACCAGGCGCGTGTTTTCAAATTCGTGGAATATTTCATTATGCCACGCCATTTCTTTTCCCATAAGTGCTGGGGCATAACTCACGCCCGGGAGATTGGGGTTGTCGGCGATTCGATCCTGTAATCCCAGGTAGTTCAGTACGGATGGGAAGAAGTCGTAGTTGCATGTTCGACCTTCAAATACCCTGTCCGCCGGTATCCGTCCGGGCTGGCGGAATATCAGCGGGATGTGGATGGTTTCTTCAAATGTATGAAGGGGCCGGGAGTGGTCTCCCATGCCCCACATTCCGTGGTGTCCACCGCACCAGCCCTGGTCTGCTGTGAATATTATCAGGGTGTCTTCTTCCAGGCCGTATTCTTTTATGGCGTTTGTTATTTCGCCTACCCCATCATCTACCCCACTCACCGATGCGGCATATCCGCGAATGCTCACCGGGTTGTTGATCATGTCCCGGTTGCTGCGTAGCCATGGATGTACTGGCTCTCTGGGGAAACTCGGCAGTTCTTTGTCCGCGTAATATTCGGTGTGCCGGTTGGCATGTGTTTCCAGCATGCTCTGGCCCAGGCCGTAGGGACCATTGTACGCTACGTAGAGAAAGAATGGCTGATGGTGGTTTTGCCGCAAGAATTCCAGAGCGTGTTCTGTTATGGCTTCGGTTGTGTATCGGGGTTCGGTGTAAACCCTGTCCCGCCAGATCCATTCGTCGTCGTAAAATGTGGTGGTGTGTCCCTTTGGTCGGGTAAACCAGTATGAGAATCCCTCCTGGGGCCGCAGGCTGTCTCCCAAATGCCATTTTCCGCTCAGTCCGCATACATAGCCCGTATCTGCCATGACGCGGGGGAGGTTTGCAAATTCCCGGATGGTGCAGTACGCGTCTGGTCCCATTTGAGCATCTGGTCTTTCTCCGCCGAGGTAGCAGTGTACGCCGTGCTGGGATGGGATCAGTCCGGTCATGAATGTGGCGCGGCTGGGCGAGCAGACCGAGTTTACGCAATAGGCGTTTGAAAACCGAATTCCCTCATTTGCAAGTCTGTCGATGTTGGGGGTTCGGATATCCGGATTTCCATAACAGCCCAGGGTCCATGCCCCCTGGTTGTCGGTCATGATGAATACGACATTCGGCATTAATCGCTCCTCTTACACGTCTTTCTCGTATCGCTCGTCTCCCACTTCATCCTGCAAGCGGTGCAGTTCGTCTTTTAGTTCGGCGACTATTTCTGCGTATTCCGGGTTGTGATAGACGCTGTTCAATTCGTACGGATCTTTGTCCAGGTCAAATAATTCCCATTCTGGTTCTCGGGCGTCGTCCGAGGCGCCTTCTTGTCCACATCCGTCGGCGTAATAGTAGATGAGTTTGTGCCGATGCGTTCTGACTCCGTAATGCGCGTAGATATTGTGTCCGTTCAGGTGCATCCAATAGCGGTAATACATCGAGGCGCGCCAGTACGCGGGTCGGTCGCCGTTTAACAGGGGGCGCATGCTGTGTCCTTGAAAATGGCTGGGGATGTTTATGCCAGCGTAGTCCAAAAATGTGGATGCGAAATCTACGTTGAGGATCATGTCGTCACATACACTACCGGCTTTGATTTCTTTGGGATACCGGATGAGGAATGGCATGCGGAGAGATTCTTCGTACATGAAGCGTTTGTCGTACCAGCCGTGATCGCCGAGGTAGAAGCCCTGGTCCGATGTATAGACGACGATGGTGTTGTCGGTCAGTCCCTCTTCGTCCAGGTAGTCCAGTACGCGGCCGACGTTGTCATCGACGGATGCCACGCAGCGCAAGTAGTCTTTGATGTAGCGCTGGTATTTCCATTTCATGTCTTCTTCAGGGCTTAAGCCTTCGGGTACGGGTTGTTTCAGGTCGCGGGGGTTCAGGTCGCGGTTGACGCGCATTTCAGCCTGAGATGCGGCTGTGGCGCGGTTGCTGTAGTCGTCCCATAGGGTTTCGGGTTCGGGGATGTCGATGTCTTCGTACATGTCCGCGTGTTTGTCGTCTGGTTCCCAGGGGCGATGGGGTGCTTTGTGGTGATACATGAGCATGAATGGTCTGTTTTTGTCGCGGTCTTTTAGCCAGTCCAGTGCGAGGTCGGTTATGATGTCTGTGGTGTATCCCTCGTAGTGGACTTCTTTGCCCATGTCGTACATCATGGGGTTGTGATACGCGCCCTGACCGGGTAGTACGTTCCAGTAGTCAAATCCCGTGGGGTCATTGTGTCCGCCGTGCCCAAGATGCCATTTGCCCACCATTGCGGTCTGATATCCCGCTGCTTGTAACAGTTTGGGAAATGTGACCTGACGACCGTCCAGGTTCGTGCGCAATGTGGTTACGCCGTTGATGTGGTTGTATGTTCCGGTCAAGATTACGGCCCGACTCGGCGCGCAGATCGAGTTGGTGCAAAAGCAGTTGTTAAAGCGTATTCCGCCTTCGGCGATGCGGTCCAGATTGGGCGTTTCGTTAATCCGACTGCCATAACAACTCATGGCATGCGATGCGTGATCATCGGTCATGATAAATAGAATGTTGGGTCTTTCACTCATGTGTGCTCCTTTTGGTTGTGGGTTATTTGAAGATTGTATAATATAGTTATCGGGAGAATGAAAAACAGAGATTTGTGTATCAGTCCTCGCGATGCAGTTGCTGTGAAGTTTAGTATATAGCACGCGATTTTGATATTGACAAGTGCTCAAACGTTTAGTATGGTCTGTCAGGATATGGCAAACCCGACCAGGCAATGAGGAAATAATGACAAGCACCTATTCAGAACAGAAATCAACCGGATCGCATTACACGCCTCCTGCTCTGGCTACATTCGTTGCAAAAGAAATGCTGAAATTGTGGAATCCGCCAGAGGACACACGCAAAATCAATGTATTTGATCCCGCGCTCGGTGACGGTGAGTTATTACTTGCTGTTCTGAAAAATTTACAAAAAATGGATGTAGATCTATCCGTAAGCGGATACGAAACCAATCAGTCCGAGATGCTTTCTGCAAAAAAAAGAATACAGGACCAGTTTCCAAAGGTTGCCATTGGGTTTCACAATCGAGATTTTCTCGCGCAATCAGCGGGCTATTTCTCCCAGCCCGACCTCTTCCAAAGCCGACAATCAGAGCAATTCGATCTCGTAATCTCAAATCCCCCTTATGTGAGAACTCAGGTAATGGGAGCAAGAAAATCCCAGGACATAGCTCGTCGATTCGGATTGGCTGGCAGGGTGGATCTCTACTATGCCTTCATTGTTGCGATAGCCCAATATCTTCATCCAAAGGGTATTCTTGGAATAATCGTATCCAATCGATTTATGACGACCAAATCTGGAGAAACCGTAAGAGCCAGAATAAAAGAAATATATGATATCGAACATATTTGGGACCTTGGCGACACAAAACTTTTTGAGGCGGCTGTACTTCCAGCGGTTTTGATGCTGAAACCAAAAACACTTGGAAAATCCAAAAATATTGCCAAATTCACTTCCATTTATTCTTCTGATCCCGTCAAAAAAGCGTGCAATTATGAGAGTCCAATCGAAGCTCTTCAATGCAGCGGATATGCCAAAACAAAATCTAACGGATACTTCAGAGTTTTGAAGGGAGGGTTAGATTCAGGGCGAAGACCAGAGGACATCTGGCGAATCACGACAAAGGAAAGTAGAGAATGGCTAAGCAGAGTCCATAGGAATACCGCTGCCACGTTCAAGGATATTGGCAAGATCAGAGTAGGTGTTAAAACCACCGCTGATCGCGTATTCATAAGATCAGACTGGGATGACATGCCTTTGAATAAGCGACCAGAATTGCTAAAAGATTTGACAACCCATCACGTTGGAAACCCGTACAGGTCAAAGACACCAGAAAGCAAGATTCTCTACCCTCACACCATTCTCGAAGGAAAGCGTTGTGCCGTCAATTTAGCGAGTTACCCAAAATCGAAAGCGTATCTCGAAGAACACAGAAATCAGCTTGAAGGCAGAAAGTATGTCATTGAGGCAGGAAGAAAATGGTATGAAATATGGGTACCCCAGGATCCAAAAGCCTGGAAAAAAGCCAAAATCGTTTTTCGGGATATAGCTGAACATCCAACATTTTGGCTGGATCTGGATGGCACTGTAATAAACGGAGACTGCTATTGGATTTCATGCTCTGAAAAAAACGAACTGACTTGGCTGGCTCTTGCTGTCGGCAACTCCTCTTTTATAGAGTGCTTTTACGACCGGAGTTTCAACAATAAATTATATGCCGGAAGAAGACGATTCATGACGCAATATGTTGAGCAGTTCCCTCTCCCAAGAATAGATTCGGCACCAGCAATCCAACTTATCAAAATGTCAAAACAGATTTTTTTAGATAAAAAAACAGAACTTATACACACAGTTGACGAATTGGTTTGGAAAGCATTTGGTTTTTCAGATAAAGAAATCTGAGGGTAGCGGTATTTGCAGTTTCTTGTTCAAAACTCTGCCTTCAAAACGTCTGAATCTTAAAAAGAAGTCTCTTCCAGTGGTCAAATAAAAGTTCGTAATCCTCACGCGATTTCCTGTCAGTTCTCCATAAAACAGAGCGTATCTGACATCACAGTGCCTAAGAACGATATTTCCATCCATTGCGGGATAATCAAGTGCCTGCAAGCTGTCGGGCGTCACAAGACCCAAATCTATGGTCCGAGAGGTCTGGAGTTTAATTTCCAAAAGTTGATGCGGAATATCCGGAAATGTGCCCTTGTCTGCATATCCAGGGTAGCCCAACAGCTTTGTGACAGTCTCGTGAAGTAGTGATCCGCGATTTCTCTCTTGATCCATTCCCATATAGTCAATTTCCATCCCAATCGTGCATTTGAGAATTCCAAAGAGTGTCTGAATGGGAATAAGTGAATCCAATGACGGGTCTTCTGTCGGATCAATGAGACGCGCTGACGATTTTTGCCCAATGAGTTCCGCTGGTATTGCATCCTCCTTTGATACCAACTCGCATGCCTCAGATCTAACATCGAGAGTAGCCTGGTATTTTTGAGTTAATGTGCCCGTCCTGTCCAGTTTCGCGAGTCCTGCACCGGAAATCACCCTGACAGTTCCTACCCGATTGTCCTCATCTACCCGCACAATGACGTACCTGCGCGATGCGTCCAGTTCCTCGTTCCAAATCTGTAAGTTGTTCGACTTCTGGATATATACATCAAAGTTCTGTCCGGGAAATCTCGGCTGTGTCCTCTTGAAAGATCCAGGTACTGGATAACCTATTGCTTTGCATACTTCCGTCTTAACGACTTTTGACCTGGTCCGCAACGCAAGGCCACTGAGAGAAATGCCGACGAGACTCTCTTTTAGTATTTCTTCGAGTTTTTTGCTGGCGATATATAAATCTGGTCTTTCTGTGGGAATACGATCGTAAATCGTGAGGCTGCTTCTTTTAATAGCATTCTTATCGGGATAGACCATGTCTTATTTCCTCTAATTCAACCGAGCAATGAGATCAGATGGCACGGATGCGACGTGGATCTGGGGATGGCCCGAGCGGTCGGAGTTGAAGACGAGCCATTTGAGATCGGGCGAGAGATAGGGATGCCCGTGTGTGTTTTGCGCGGTGCTCATGGATGTGTGCGCTTCGCATACGACTGCGGTTTTGCCGGTCTGGATATTGCCGACGATGAGTTTGCTCGCGCCCTGCCAGTCGTCACAGAAGAAGTATTGACCACACGGGGAGGTGCCGACGTGGTTGAAGCGATAGCCCGGCGTGCCAACGCGCTCTGGGGATTTGTTTGCCGATATTTTGACGAGGTTGCCCTTGTCGGATGCGTACTCCCCTTCGGCGCGGACGGATAGGAGGATTTCGTTCGCGCCCGCGATCCAGGCTTCATGGCCCGTGATGCTCGGCGTATGGGGTAGTCCGACCTGGAGGCGCGTGACTTTGCCGTCGGGTATATCGACGAGGTATTCGGTGGCGCCTTCGTCGCCGACGAGTTTGAGGCGGGTGCCGTCGGGTTTGAATTCGCAGCCCCGGTTGTGTTGCACCATGATTTGTTTGCCTTCTGTGGGTTCAAATTGCGTGTGCGGATTGCAGATATCGGGGTCTGTGTTGATGATTTCTCGCGTTCCTTTTTCGAGATCGACGAGTTCAATGCCAAACATTTTGGGGTGATAGCTGATGGTGACGCCATAGGCGTAATAGCGTTCATTGGGGGACAGGGTGCCCAGGCCGCGCGTTTGAAGGTCTTCGGGAAATTCATAGATGACGCGCTGTTTGCCTGTGCGCAGGTCAACGCGTACGAGTTCCTGGCATTTGTCGGGGACAATGCGTCTATAAAAGAAGATGCCGCTGTGGGTCATGCCAGGTCCGCCCAGACCGCGACCGATGACTTCGGTTTCCCAGGTGCCAAATTCGCAGGCGATATATTCGGTGGTGTTGGGCGCGGTGTCTGAATTTTTTTGCTCATAGACGAAGACGCGCGAGTCAGCAGAGCAGTAGGGCAGTTCGCAGTAGATGTTGGATTTTTCAAGCGCGTCTGTGGTCACCTGTGTGAGTGACACGCCATTGGATAATTCGCCGAGTTCGATAGACATGATCTTTTCTCCTTTTTATACTGCACTTAAGAGCCACTGGTGTGCCAGGTGCCAGTCTTCAATGTGGTTGAGTACGACAGCTGAGGATATGTCGCCACAACCCACGGTTGCGCGGATTTCTGCGCGTTTGGCGTCGTTGTGGATGCGGTTGCATAAATAGTCATTCCATTCGTCAACGGCTTGTGAGGGGATTTGACCGCCGCATTGTTCGAGTACCCAGCCTTCAAATTCGAGGTAGGACGGGAGGTTTTCACGTATGTGGTTTAATGTGGCGTCGATGTCCAGATTTAATGCGCGCAGTACGCGAGGGTCCAGGCCGTTATCCGTCATGTCGGGATATTCGGGGTGGAGCAGGCCTTTTGCCCGGAGGAGGATTTTGTACCAGGTGCGGGGCAACTGGCGCACGCCGAGGGGACCGAAGTCGATTGTGGCGACGAGAGGGACGATGTTTCCGCTGAGTTTGGACAGGTCGCGTTTGTAAAATAATTGCCAATCCTGAAGGCTGTTGAGCACGGTTGCAGAGTCGATGCCCGCATCTCGCGGTAGGCCCGTGTCTGTGTACGTTTCTTCGATTTTTTCCGAGCGGTGTCGCCGTGCGCGGATAAACGCATTCCATCGGACGATGGCGTCTTGCTGTTCAAAGCCCCAGAAGTCGTCGCCTCTTTGTTCGAGAATCCACGCTTCAAATTCGAGGTACGAGGGCATGTTTTCGCGCAGGTAAGCCAATGTGGTTTCGATATCGAGATTCAATGCGCGCAGTACGCGGGGGTCGAGGCCATTATCCGTCATGTCGGGATATTCGTCGTCTAAAATACCGGCGTTGCGCGTGAGTGCTTTCCACCATGTTCGGGGCAATTGACACGCGCCGAGCGGGCCATAGGCGAGGCTGCTGATGAGGGGGACCATTGTGTGCTCCTTGGTTATTGGTTATTATCCGCAGATGGACGCAGATGAAAAATGGATAAAGCAGTTTACTGGCGGTGGTGTGGCTGGGAATCCTGTTCATCCTTTAATCCTGAAAATCCTGATCGCTTTGGCGGCATAATTCCATGACGCGCATGAGTTCGCGCGATTCTTCTATGCGAATATATGGGGTGGCGTTGTTGACGATTACGTCGTAGATGTTGGCGTAGAAGTCGCGCTGTTTGTCCCGGGTAATGGGGATGCCTTCTTCCCGCCAGGGCAATCGGTCCTTATTGTCGTAGCTGCGTTCGGGTGCCGCGCCTTCGACGACGTTTAGCGGAGGTGCTTCTGCGGGGTCGTAATATCGTACTTTGAATACGTTGTCCTCGCGGATGGCCGTGCCGTATTTTCCACAGATATGCCAGAGGGGCATGATGTGGGCAGTGGCCTGATTGATATGCACATCTAAGAGTTGTCCAGATTCTTTTTTTACCCAGGCTTTGACCACGTCGTCGGCGTCGCCCCGGGTGGCTATTGCCCAGCGTTTGCAATCGACTTCTGTGATTGCCGAGTCGTCCGAGAGATAGATGAGCTGGTCGAGGTAATGCGCGCCGTAGTTGTTGAGCATGCCGCCGCCGTTTTTCCGCAAGCTCTGCCAGTCGTTTCGGCGCACATAGCGATATACGCCCCGGTGTATGGCGTAGATGGGGCCAAGCCGACCGCTTTGAATAATTTCTCGCGCAGTTTGCGTTTCGGGTGTGAGGCGGTGGGGTTGATAGAGAAAGATGCGGCGGTTGTTTTTTTTCGCCTGGGCGATCATGCGATCTGCCGAGGCGAGGGAGGTGGTCATGGGCTTTTCGAGGATGACGTGACAACCTTCGTTGAGGGCGCGAATGGTCATGTCTTCGTGCAATGTGGTCGGCGTGGCGATGACGACTACATCGGGCGATGGGCCGGTCCAGAGAGATTCAAAATCGGTGTGGGTTTCACATCCCGCTGCTGCGCGTGCTTCGGATAAGCGTTCGGGCAGGGGATCGACAACGGCGGTGAGTTCAAATTGGTCGGATGAGAGGGCTTGCTGAAAATGAAATCGCCAGCCGATGCGCCCCAGTCCGACGATGGCGATTTTTGTAATTTGGTTCATTGACGAATCTCCATTCTGTATCTATATTCTCCGAGATTTTGATGCAGGTGATTGGGGTTAAAATAACCATGTGAATTGCCAAATGTCCACTACATTTCCCGGTGGTTTTGAATGGATAATAAAGATATTGTCACGGCTTTGGAAGAGATGACCACGCTGATGGAGTTGAATGGCGAGAATGCGTTTCGCATTCGGTCTTATGTCAATGCAGCGCGGCAGATTGAGTTGTTGCAAGAATCCGCTTCGGATTTGAGCGCGTGCGGCGAATTGGAATCTGTGCGCGGTATTGGTGCGAAGATGGCGCAAAATATTGCAATCCTCATTGATACGGGGCAGTTGCCGGGCGTGGGCGATTTGCGTTCCGCGCTGCCCGAAGGGTTGTTGGAGATGATTGAGGTGCCCGGTTTGGGGGCGAAACGGGTGCGGTCTATTTACGAGCAGTTGGGTATTGCCGATGTGGATGCGCTGGCAAAAGCATGCGAGGCGGGTGAGGTGGAGAAATTGCGCGGGTTCGGGAAGAAGACCGCTGAGAGTATCTTGCGCGGGGTGTCTTATTTGCAGCAACATCGCGGGCGTTTTTTGAGCCGCACGGCGCAGGATGAAGCAGAGGTGTTGCGCGCTTATCTGTCGGATCAATCGGGGGTGATTCGTCTATCGGTGGCGGGCAGTGTGCGGCGATGTATGGAGACGAGCAAGGATGTGGATATTGTCGCGAGCGCGAAAGACGGGGACGCACTTGCCGAGGCTTTTGTCGCGTGTCCCGGTGTGGCAGAGGTTACGGGGCGCGGCGAAACAAAGGTGAGTGTTGTGTTGGATTCGGGTATGCGCGCGGATTTGAGGATTGTGCCAGATGCGGCGTTTTCCTGTGCATTGCACCATTTTACGGGGAGTAAAGAACACAATACTGCGATGCGGCAGCGGGCAAAAGACCGGGGGATGAAGCTCAATGAATACGGTTTGTTCAAGGGGAATGAAAGCGCGGTTTGTGCCGATGAGGAAGCGTTATTTGCCGCGTTGGGTTTGCATTATATTCCGCCCGAGTTGCGCGAAGGAGGTGATGAGATCGAACGCGCAGAACAAGCGCCGTTGCCGGAGTTGGTCGCGCAATCCGATCTGAAGGGTACACTTCATGTACATACGACGTATAGCGATGGACGGCATAGCGTGGAGGATATGGCGCAGGCGGCAAAGGCGTTGGGTTATACGTATATCGGTATTTGCGATCACAGCAAGGCCGCGGCTTATGCCAATGGGCTGAATGAAGATCGCGTGCGGTTGCAGTGGGATGAGATCGATCGGGTCAACGATGCGGTGGCGGGTATTCGAGTGTTGAAGGGTATTGAAGTGGATATTTTGAGCGATGGGCGGTTGGATTTTGACGATGAATTTTTATCCGAGTTTGACCTGGTGGTTGCATCTGTGCATTCGAAGTTTTCTATGACTGAAAAAGAGGCTACAGATCGGTTGATTCGCGCTGTTCAGAATCCCCATGTCGATATTTTGGGGCATCCTTCAGGCCGTTTGTTATTGTCTCGTGAGGGCTATCCGCTCAATATGAGAGCTGTGATTGACGCTGCGGCCGAGGCGCGTACGGCGATTGAGATCAATGCCAATCCCGCGCGTTTGGAGTTGGATTGGCGGTTTTTGTCTTATGCGCGGGAGAAGGGCGTGCAAATCCCGATTAATACAGATGCCCATAGTACCGAGGGATTAAATGATATGTGCTTTGGGTTGGGGATTGCCAGAAAGGGTGGATTGACGGCTGATGGTGTGCTCAATGCACTTTCTGTAGAAGATTTTTTGGCTGCGCTTGGGGGATAGAACGTCTTATTTTTTGTTTTGTAAGACTTGACATTATTTTGTTGCTGACATATAATTGCGGACAAATTTTCACAGGGGTATAAGTACCTCCTTGTGCATTGACGAAACAAAAAAATGAAAGAGGACCAATAGGCAATGGCAACGCATGAACCTTTGAGTGACGAACAGCTCGCGTTTTATAAAAAAATTTTGACTGAGCGCAAGCGCGAGTTGCTCAAGCAAGTGCTCAGTCAAGATGAAGATCTCGATGAAATTAGAGGCGATGTCGCAGCCGATCCTCTCGATGCGGCGGGCAATGCGTCGTCGCTGGAGTTGATGACGACGCTGGGCAATCACGAGCGGCTCGAATTGGCCGAGATTGATAATGCCTTGCAAAAAATTGAAAATGGTTCTTATGGATTCTGCGAGGAGTCCGGAGAACCGATTCATCCGATGCGACTCGAGGCTATGCCCACGGCGCGTTATACAGTGCAGGTTCAGGAGCGGATTGAGCGCACACCCCAACAGCGCAGTCGGCCCCGCCGCCGCGTTTTGAAGCGCGAGGATTTGCCCATTTCTACAGATGACGATGAGTAATTCTGGAATTTGCTGGTGATTATCCCATAGCCGTCAGGTATGCCCTGACGGCTTTCTGTTTGAGGAGGATATACGATGTCCCAATCATTGTTTAGCGATGCCAGCCAACGGCTCGACGAAGCTCTTGCTTATGCTTCTATTTCCGAGGAGGCGATAGAGCGGCTCAAATTGCCCAGGTCGAGTTTGAAAGTTTCTATCCCGGTGCGGATGGATAACGGTGAGTTGCGTATTTTTCCGGGGTACCGGGTGCGCTACGACGATACGCGAGGTCCCACCAAGGGGGGCATTCGCTTTCATCCAGATGTGTCTATTGACGAGGTGCAGTCTCTGGCTTTTTGGATGACTTTCAAATGCGCGGTGGCCAATTTGCCTTTCGGAGGAGGGAAAGGTGGGATAACGGTGGATCCCAAGTCGCTGTCTCCTTTTGAACTGGAACGGCTCAGTCGGGGGTATATTGACGCGGTAGCCGATTTCATCGGTCCGGATGTCGATATTCCGGCGCCAGATGTTTATACCAATGAGATGATTATGGGCTGGATGGTGGATCAGTACAGCATTATTAAGCGGCAGATTGCGCCTGCGGTGATTACTGGTAAACCTCTGACTATGGGGGGGAGTCTGGGGAGGGACAAGGCGACTGCGATGGGGGCTTTTTATACGATGGAGGCGACTTTGCCCAGGCTCGGGTTGAGTGGCTCACCCGCTACGACGACCGTGGCTGTGCAGGGCTTTGGCAATGCCGGGGCTATTATTGCGGCGTTGCTTTTTGATGCTGGTTATAAGGTTGTGGCGGTAAGCGATTCGAGGGGCGGGATATATCGACGAGAGGGTCTCGATATTCCCAGCGTGCGGCAGTTCAAGGATTCGACCCGTGCGCTTAAAGCCGTTTATTGTGAGGGTAGTGTGTGCAATGTGGTCGATCACGAGACGATTACCAATGAGGAGTTGCTCGCGCTCGATGTCGATATTCTGGCGCCAGCGGCGCTGGAGAATCAGATTACAGCGTCGAATGCCCGCGATATTAAGGCGAAGGCGGTGTACGAACTGGCAAATGGTCCGACGACTCCGGAGGCGGACGAGATTTTGCGCGGGCGAGATGTGGTGGTGTTTCCCGATATTCTGGTCAATGCGGGTGGCGTGACTGTGAGTTATTTTGAGTGGGTGCAGAACCGCCAGGGTCTGTATTGGACGCTGGATGAGGTCAATCAGCGGCTGAAACAGAAGATGGTCGAGGAGACGGAGCGCGTTTGGGATATTGCCCAGACACAGGGTATTTCCCAGCGCACCGCGGCTTATGTGCATGCTTTGAACCGGATTGGCGATGCGGTGCAAGCTAAGGGCACCAAGAGCTATTTCACGGGTGGGGGTGATTGATGTGAATGTAGATCATTCTATAAATATTGGGCGCGTGTTACAGGGTGGTCTGTTCACGAGCGATTTTCTCATAGATGCTGTCCAGGAGATGGACGAATGGCAGAGATGGGATGAAGGGGCGGTACTTGAGACCGAATTTCAAAATATCTTCAATGCCTTCCCAATTGATCAGAACCCCAATGAAAGCCAGACTGAAGACGATTTGATCTGGCCCATACTCAATCAACTCGGATGGAAATCACACCCCACGTCATTGCAGCAATGGCTGAAGTAGATAGCACGGGCTATGTTTCGCCACTGACTGAGCGCATTGATGCTATTCGTAAGACGATTTTGACCAACGCCCAACAGCGTGAGTGGACCATAGACGCGGCTCAACTCGATGATCGGCACATTGTGCGGCGTATGGTACTCAAACGGTGTGTTTATGGGGTAGATAAGAATCCGATGGCGGTGGAACTGGCTAAGGTGTCGCTGTGGCTACACTCATTCACTGCGGGCGCGCCGCTGAGTTTTTTGGATCATCATCTTCGATGTGGCGATAGTTTGTTTGGATGCTGGGTTAGTCAGGGTATAGATAAGGCCATGGAAGAAGGTAGTCCCCTGTTTTTGAATGAGCCAATACAGCGAGCAACAGGGGCCGCACAAGCGATGCAGTTGATCCAAGAATTGACTGATGCAGAGATTGAGGAGGCCGGGCGGTCTGCGGAATTGTTTGCGGATATGCAGTCTGGCACTCAGCCATTGGATGCGTTTTTGTCGCTGATTCACGCATTTGAGTGGTTGGATGTGCGGGGTAAGGAGGATAAAATCGCTCTTCGCGCTTTTTTGGCCAGCCTGTTCGGCAATCCTGTGGAGATTGCGGCGGAGACGATCGAGGTGAGGATGGATGTGCCGGGGGCGGAGCGATTTGTGGAATTGCTGACCGAAGCACGAGAACAGATTGCTCAAGAGGGCTTTATGAACTGGCAGGTGGCGTTTCCCGGCATTTGGCAAGATTGGCGATCTGCTACACCGCGTGGCGGCTTTGACGCGGTGATCGGCAATCCGCCGTGGGACAGGATAAAGTTACAACAGGTGGAGTGGTTTGCGGCGCGACGACCGGAAATTGCCAGTGCCCAACGCGCGGCAGATCGCAAGCGGATGATTGGGGCGTTGCAGAAGTCTGGTGATCCGTTATTTGTCGAGTTCGAACGTGCAGATGAACGCGCTAAGTCCGCGGCTAATGTAGCGCGCAAATGGGGTGACTATCCCTTCTTGGCGCGTGGCGACATTAATCTGTATTCTCTGTTTGTGGAGCGGGCAATGGCACTGGTGAAGGAGGATGGAGTAATAGGCTTGCTAACACCTTCGGGCATTGCCTCTGACAAGACCGCCGCGCCGTTTTTCCATTCGGTTTCGACAGAAGGACGATTGCGGACGTTGTATGATTTTGAAAATAAAAAGATATTTGGGGATTTTTCGACTCGGTCAAGTCCGAAAAGTTCTGTAAAAAGGAAGCTCCGTGAAATAGGGGTCAGTGATTCTGTTTCAAATCCCTCATGTCCAGATATCGTCTGCCGGTGATCCACTCTTCAGACCACTCCATACACAAGGCACCGATCAGACGTTGACAAGCCTCCTGATTGGGGAAGATCTGCACCACATCAGCCCGTCTTTTGATCTCTCGGTTGAGTCG
>JAJEDY010000037.1 GCA_022821275.1 Candidatus Latescibacterota bacterium
ACTGTTTGGATCGCTTCGGCAATTTGAGGTATCTTATTCATGAGAGGCAACTCCTGTGAAGTTCATAACTGTCCACTTAACAGCATGATACTTCACGGTTTGCCTCTTCTCAACCCTTAACTTGATGCACATGGGGCGAAAAATTTTTCGCCCCTACACGCCCCTATACATCTGCGTTCATCTGCGTTCATCTGTGGATCCGTCTATTCGCGCTCTAAATTGGCGCAGTTCCGCGCTCTTGATCTTAAAACGGTGTCTGTCTTCTGGAAATCGACGCGACTTGATATCTGCGACATAGTCCGCAAATGCCCGATGCATCTCCCTTTTGAGATCGGTGTATGTTTTGACAAACCGATAATGACTTTTGTAAACACCCAGCATATCGTGTGCAACCAGCACCTGTCCATCGCATACGCGTCCGGCGCCTATTCCAATGGTTGGCATGGACAACCGTTTGGTCACGACTTCGGCAATGCGCTCGGGCACGCATTCTAAAACCACAGCCAGCGCGCCGGCAGACGCCAGTGCATCGGCATCTTGTAGGACATCGAGTGCTTCTTCGGCGCGGTCGCCAAACACAGGACGCTTACCCGTGCGCGTTTGAGGCGTATAGCCAACGTGCCCCACCACGGGAATACCCTCGGCGACGAGCGCCTCGACCTGGGACGTTATATTGCGCCCTCCCTCGAGTTTAACCACTTCGGTGCCGGCAGAAACCAGTTGTCGCGCATTTTCTATTGCTTGTTCCGGCGTTTCGTAAGCTCGATAGGGTAAATCCGCCATCAACAGAGCACTCACGACGCCGCGCCGCACCGCGCGCGTGTGGTGGAGCATATCATCCATTGTCACCTGCTGTGGGCTTTTATACCCCAACACATTGACACCGACCGAGTCTCCCACAAAAATGACATCGACACCCGCAGCATCCTGAAAAATCGCTGTGGGATGATCGTAACAGGTCAACATTGCAATGGGTTCGCCTCGTTGTTTCATCCGTGCGAGGGTTTCTGGTTTTACGCGCGATCCCATAGGTCAAGTCCGCCTCGTCTTATTTTTTATGATCAAATTGAGACCTTCAATTTTTTGCACGGGCAAATCCGTGCCTAAAGACTCGGTCAAAAATTGAATCGATTGACCCAGGACGGGGTGTTTGAGGTCGGGTTTGAGGTCGCAAAGCGGTATCAGGACGAATGCGCGCTCGTGCAAGTGTGGGTGTGGCACCTGCAAGCCCGGCCGGTTGATGACGGTATCGCCATAAAATAAAATATCGAGGTCCAGGGTGCGCGGTCCCCACCTCGTCTCGCGCAGGCGACCAAATTTGCGCTCAATTGCCAATAGGCAATTCAATAAATTTCGCGCAGAGAGACTGGTATAGACTTGCAGAACTGCGTTGAGAAAATACGGCTGGTCAACGACACCGATCGGAGCGGTTTCATAGACGGCAGAGGCAGCGATAACGGCGATTTCGGGGTTTGTATTTAGCATACCCGTCGCTTCCTGGAGCGTTTTTTCTCGATCTCCCAGATTCGCGCCAATGCCAATATAGATCATAATTATAGCTTTCAGCGGTCAGCAGTCAGCGGTCAGGCCACCCAACACTGCCCCAGGTCTGGTGCTTCTTCACCCTTCACCCTTTTTCATCTGCGTTCATCTGCGTTCATCTGCGGATCACTTCAACTTCAACGCCATCGAAATTGACGGAGACCGGTGGATTGGGTTTGCGAACGCGCACGAGAAGTTTTGTCAGTCCCAATTCCGACTGCAAAACGTCAGCGATGCGGTCTGCCAGGGCTTCGACAAGGCCAAATCGCTCTTCTGTCACTACTTGCTCGACTATTTTACAGACGCGCGGATAATCTACGGTCTGAGGCGTATTGTTGTGTGCAAGTCCCCTAAAATTGCCATAGATTTCTACGTCAACTTCAAATTTTTGACCGAGTTTGGCCTCTTCTTCAAACAGGCCATGGTAGCCGTAAAAAGCCATATTTTTTATTTTGAGTACATCATTTTTCATGATGCTAATATTTACAATTCCATGTGTTAAGTCAAGCGGTTTGCTGTAAATGGCAAATTGACGACTTCGGCCTCTGACCCGTCGTCCAATAGCACGCGCTGTCCCGCTTCGTGGTAGCCCCGGCGGATGATGGCAAGGGCGATTACGCGATTGAGATGGCGCGATTTCACACAGGTCGTTACCCGTCCCACAGTTTTATCGTTGACTGTGATATTGCCACTAACAGGCGTATTGCCGATCAGGCCCGTTAGATAGCGTCGGGGACGGCCTCGAAAGTGCATTTTGGCGATTACTTCTTGCCCAATGTAGCATCCCTTGTCAAAATCGACTGCGTGATTTAAAGCGGCTTCGAGGGGCGTGACTGATTCATCGACCTCGGCACCATAACGGGGAATACCCGCTTCAACCCGCAATATTTCTCCCACTTGCCAGCCGATTGGCGTTCCTCCCGCTTTGACGAGTGCCCGCTGCAATGAATCGTTTTGTGCAATGCGGAGATCATAGCCCGGTTCACCCGTGTATGATCGCGCTGTGACCCAGATTGGGGTACCTTCAAATTCGCGTATAACTGTGTGGTGTTCTGGGAGGTCAGCAGGTACGCGCCCAACAACCCGATTGACCAGCTCATAGGCCGCGGGACCCTGTACCCCAAAAATGGCCCAGGCGTCGGATTCGTCCGATAGCGCGACATCATCGGCGATCAGATAGCGATCCAGGATTTCAATCAACTTTGTCGCAAGTCCCGGTTCTGTTTCCATATAGATACTGTCTCGCAAGCGGTGTACCCAAACATCTAATAGGGTTTGTCCCCGCGCCGATGTGACTGCGGCATAATTGCCTCCATTTTCGGCGAGGGTTTCGACGGTGTTGGTCACCATACCGTGCAAAAATCTCAGACAATCTGCACCTTCTGCACGCACTTTGCCCCGCTTGCTGCGGTTGAATATCCCCGCGTTTTCTCGAACGGCACGATACTGTATTTCCATATCTGGATGTGATGACATATATTCTATCCTCCTGAGTTCTTTTTGGGAATCTGTGAATTGGGTAACAAAAAATTCCCTGTGTTCGGATTATAATGGTATATTCTTTTCTTGTCCAGTAGCTAAAGTTTTTAGCTGGCCTTACACTGAATACACTGAAATATCTAAAAGCACGCACGCCAAAAAAATACCTGAAAAAATAAAACGCCGAAGGGGGACGTCCTGCGAAAGACAAGAACCCCCTTCGGCCACTGAGTCACGGGATATTTCTATTCCGCAACCTGAAAAATATAACATTCAAGAT
>JAJEDY010000085.1 GCA_022821275.1 Candidatus Latescibacterota bacterium
ATGGCGATTTTTGACGGCGATGGCGGTGCGGGTTACCTCGTGGCAACGCGGGCGACAGAGGCCATCATTGAAAAGGCAAAAACAAACGGTATTGCCGTTGCGAGCACGCGCAATCACGGCCATGTGGGCAGCGCGGGGATATACGCACGGCTGGCACTGGCATACGATTTGGCGACCTTTTCTGTGGCAGGAGGTATCGCCTGGACAAAACCGACGCGCCCCGATACAACGGTATGGGATGCGATGTCTGCCCCCCCGATGTGTTTTGGCATACCAACGGCTGAGAATCCGCCTTTTGTACTGGACATGAACGCAAACATGTTGAAAAACCGCAGCAAACTCGCCGAAGCATTGCAGACATTTCCAGATTTTATTTTTAAAAGTTTGGGAATGCGATTTACATCGTGGTTCTTAGCCGGCATATTGGCGGGCACAGCGACACCTGAATCGAGCAAACCAAAATTTTCAAGTGCCACGCGGGGATTTATGATTGTGGCGATTGATGTGGCGCAACTGGGCGATTTGGAGGCTTATAAGAAAGAGCTTTCTCGCATCTTGCGCGAAAGCCGGTCACTGAACCCCATGCCGGGATTGACGAGTGCCGAAGTCCCCGGCAGTTTGGAATGGCAACACGAACAAACGCGTGAGCAAAGCGGCATCCCAATGACCGAAGAGCACCTCGACATGTTGCAACGCATTGCCACAGAGATCGATGTACCCATTCCCTGGGAGTCATAAATGGACAACTCAAATTTCATCGAAATACAGCAATTTAGACAGGGTTGGCTATTGGCTCTCAGCGATCTGAAGAACTGAAAAAAATAATAGTTTCCAAAGCCTTTACACAAGAGGAGGAGAAATGAAAATTTTGATCCTGACAGTACTGATGCTTGTCCCAACTCGGATGATGGCTGCAGAACTACTCGCAGGCCCAATGATAAGCCACACAACGACATCATCGGCAATAATCTGGGTTGAGACAGACGCGCCAGCGAAGGTCACAGTAGATTACTGGACACAGACGGGCAGAGCAATGACGATCACCCGTGCAGCAGTAGAAACGATGACCTCAGAAAACTATCCCCACACTGGCACGGTGACACTGAACGGACTCGTGCAGAACACGAGGGTTCACTACGCGATTTCGATAAATGGGAAACCGATAAGAGCTCTTGTCCCCCAGGTATTCCGCACAATGCCCGCGATGCAGCCGCGGCGAAATGACTCGACCTATGTCGCGGAATTCTCCGTGGGATTTGGATCCTGTCTAAACCCGGGAACACAGCCCATGCAACCTGCATTTGCAGAAGCCTTGCAACACCGCCCAAACGCATTTTTCTTTATTGGCGACATCAACTACATGCCAGGGCGATCCAGCCACTACGGCGAGGATCCGGATCCAGTCCGCTATGCAATGGCGGGATATCATCGGGAAGTACGGCATGTACCGGAAATCAGAGCACTAATGGCAACGACGCCCAGCTATGGGATCTGGGATGACCACGACTATGGCCCCAACAACTCCGATCGCACATTCTCCTATCGGGAAGAAACCCTGGAAATGTATCGGCGGTATTGGCCGAACTCGGGCGGAGGCACGTCCCAGACAAAGGGTATTTTCCACAAGTTTCGAATCTCCGATGTCGAGTTCTTCATGCTCGACGATCGCTATCATCGAGACCCGAATGAAGCAGAAGACCGCAAAACCATGTTCGGACAGGGCCAAATCGACTGGCTGAAAGCGTCCCTGAAGGCGAGCACGGCGACATTCAAAGTAATCGCCAATGGAAATAGCATGGTCGTTGACTTTACGGGACGCGGCGAGCGCTGGGACAATTTCGGTACAGAGCGAGACGACTTCCTGAAATGGATGTTCGCCGAATCCATCACCGGTGTCGTCTTCATCGCGGGCGATTGGCACGTCGGAACACTCAACCGCCTCTATCGCGAGGGCCAAGACACCTATCCCCTCTTTGAATTGCTCAGTTCCAACGCCGCTGTCAGGACAGACCCAATCGTCCAGAGATCCCGCTCGGGCTGGCGCGGAAATCCCCAGAGCATCGCAACAGACTATCCCGGTTTCAACTTTGGGCTGCTCCGTTTCTCAGGCCCCAAAGGAAACCGCGAGCTAACCATGAAAATCGTCGATGAAGATGGAAACGCACAGATTAAATACGTATTGCGGGAAAGTGATCTGAGATGAGTAGCGTGAAATACGCTTGGGGTATCTATTATGAGCTTACGAAATGCAGCCAAGGCTTTGATCCAGAGAGGCGACCAAATTCTCGTTACCGAGAATATCGACGACAAAGGTCTTTGGTACATTCTACCAGGAGGAGGCATGGAACCCGGGAAAGAGACACTTATAGATGCTCTCAAGCGGGAATGCCAGGAAGAAATAGGTGCTGACGTCACGGTTGAAGGTTTAAACTTTGTTCGAGAATATATTACTGACAATCACCCTGACTCCCGGACAAAGGGGGTCCATTTAATTGACTTCATCTTCCGATGTTCCGTTGATAAAGGATATAATGCCTCCGAAGCCCCAGAGGGAGATTCGATCCAGGTTGGGGTGAAATGGATGAGCATCGGTGAACTCAAGAACCTGAGATTTTATCCCAAGCCCTTACTCAATTATCTTGACGCTGACTCCGGGACTCCTCCCATATACCTGGGAGATATTACCTGATGAAAGCCATCTGGGCCATCGCCCCGATCAAAACCGACACCGAACGCGAACAAGCCGTCGATTTTGTGGCTGACCTCGGCTGCAACATGCTTATTACCAATAGCGCCACCCCCGAAATGGTCGCGCGAGCCAACAAACGAGACACCCAGATCATCGCCACTGTCTTCCCCTATTCCGACGACGACGCCAGAAGTCTGGCCGAAGTTCATGTGCGATCATGGCAGGCCGCGTACAGGGGGCAATTGCCCGACGAAATCCTCGATAATTTATCCGTTGACCAGAGGGAGGAACAATGGCACCTGACCCTCAATAGCCCCTCAAATAAAGTACTTGTAGCTGAAGCAGAGCAAAGGATCGTTGCTTTCATCAGTTTCGGCCCCGTACGGGACGAAGGACTGAATAAAAACTCCGTTGGCGAAGTCTATGCAATCTACGCCCTTGAAGAATTCTGGGACCGCGGCATTGGTCGAAAGCTGATGGAGGCGTCTCTCGCAACCCTTCGCGAGATGAATTGCGCAACAGTGAAAATTTGGCTCCTCGATACCAACCAGAGAGCGATTTCCTTCTATCAAAAATTCGGATTCAGGGCGGATGGCGCACAAAAAGCAGAACCCCTTGCAGGAGTTGAACGCAGAGAAATTCGATACAGCCTGAGTATGGTCTGAAAAAGGAGATGTCGTGCCACAGAAACACAGTACAATACGCGATGGCAAACGGCTCGTGTGGTACACCGAAAAACTCTGGATGCAGTCCAGAGATCTTTCTACATTTGAAATCGACATATCATCAATCAAAGAGTTAGACAAAGACTGCTGGTTTGGGGAGAAGAAACCCACATTAAGAGAGATCGCGCGACATTGTGAAAAAATTAACAATGCTTCCCTAAAATATCCTATCATTCTAAATGCAGATGGCTCACTCATGGATGGCGGCCATCGCCTGTGTAAAGCAATACTTGAAGGTCGTAAAACCATAAAAGCTGTCCAATTCACATCCATGCCTGAACCAGACGAAATTCAGGAGTTGGATTCCTGACAAGGGTCTTGACTCAATTAAAAAAAGGAGATCATCATAATGGCGATGATTGAGATGAAACAAATTGAGGCACTTGAGGATGCGACGGATTTATTGCTAAATCCTGAGGCACTCCGACAACAGGCAAAAGAGAACGGGTATCTGTTCTTTCGCCGCTTGCTCGATCCAGAACGTGTACTCGAAGTTCGGCACCAGATTCTCAATGTCTGCCGGGACCACGGATGGCTGGCGGACGGCTTTGAACTGACAGCGGGCATTGCAAAACCCGACATTCAGGTCGTCGAGAGCAAAGATCCGCGCTGGCAGGCATTTTATGATGATGTACTGAAAATTCGAGACTTTCACGCACTGGCACTCGAACCCCCTCTAATTCGGGCATTTGAAATTCTATTCGGCGAACCTGTGCTCCCGCACAGCCGAAACATTTGCCGTCTTGTCTTCCCCAATACGGATACCCATTCGACCCCACCGCACCAGGACAACTACTTCATCGGAGGATCGGACGAGACATGGACAGCGTGGATCCCCTGTGGTGACTGTCCTGAAGAACTCGGCGGACTTGCCGTCGCCCGAGGATCGCATCGGCGCGGTAAATTGGAGACATTCGAAGGCGTGGGACCGGGAGGTCGTCAAGTTACCGTCGAAGAGGATTCCGTCTGGGTCGGCGGCGACTATATGTGCGGTGACGTGATTATTTTGCACAGCCTGACCATTCATCAGGGACGCGATAACGAGTCGGCAGACCATCTGCGGATTTCATCTGATTATCGGTATCAACCGCGAAGCCATCCGGTTCGAGAGGACTCACTACAGCCGCACATGAATTGGCTGACATGGGAAGATGTTTATAAGACGTGGAATGAGGACGACCCGGTGAGATATTACTGGCAGAAATGGGACCTGGATGTTGTTACGAGAGAGGTCTAATGAGGGGGATGAACGCCAATGAGTAAGGAGTGGGTATCAGCCCTGGATACAGCCCGTGTGCTGCGGTCGGAAACGTGGCGGGAGAGCCTGTTCCGGTATGCCAGGACAGCTTGTCTGGAGACGGAGGATAATGGCGCTGCCTTGACGTTTGAATTTACCGGTACAGGAGTGGCACTTGGTCTGGGGCAACACGCCGTATCGGCCTACGGAAAACCTTCACTGGGCAAGCTAATTGTGACAGTAGATGATGGAAGCCCGCACATCTTGTATCCGGGTAACGAAGCACGAGAGGTGGTACTGGCAAGAGGACTGACACAAGGAAAACACCAGGTACGCATTGATCATCGTCTGAACAGGGGCGAGACGGGCTGCCGTATATCTGGATTTCGAGTCCTGGCGGAGCATTCTGGAGAGCTGTCATTTGTACTCAACGGTGAGGAAAATGGCTTCTTCGTAGATGCACGAGCGGTGGTACGTCGGAGAAATCAAATAGTGCGAAACGCGCTGGTGCGGAATTGGCTGTCGGGGGCATGCCGTCTGACTGGCCTACCCGCAGGAAAGGGATATTCACTGGAATTGGTTGCGTGCGGATGGGCGTCTCAAAAAATCGAAGGAATCGCGATCCAAAAAGAAAGAGAAACGCGCCTGCCGCCGGTGTATTTGCACCGAAATTCGGAGACCATACCACAAGGCGTCCGATTCCCGGTTCTGGGGCACCCCACCATCCGTCGGCCCAAAGAATCTTTTCGGGTGCGGTTGGGGGCCTACGATCACACGATAGGGCAAGTGAAGTTGTCGCGCCGGATTGGACCAGCCACGATCTCACGTACGGTGGCGTTTGAAGAAGATTCGAGTGCGAAGTTTTATTATGATCGGGAAGGTACGATAAAGCTATCTCAAGACATACCACCGGGATTATACGATCTATCGATAAAGGTGTCCGGCTCACGGGGAGATTTCACGCGACAATCTCCCAGAAGCGTGTACGTCGTTCGAGACTATCCGAAAGATCCGGTATTTATTACATTTGGACACCTGGATACACAGGGACAATATCAGGCGGAGTACGAGAGACGGCTGGCGGAGATCGCCAACCTGATCGCACCGGATATGGTCCTGATTAGCAATGCGGTGAACCCGGCATATATCTCAGGATCACACCTGGTACTGGAGATGCCCTATGCGATTACATTCGGCAATCACCAATTTTATGGACACGAGAAGTGGTATGGAGATCAGGTGGGAATCACCGATTATGGTCCAGATCTATGCATCCTGAATTTCGGGCATCCCTGGCATGTGGATCTATCGCAAGCCGACGCACTTTTGTCCTCGCGAGCGCAGGCTAAGATCAAGATAATCAACGCATTCGAGCACAATGCGCCAGTAGAGACATTTCTGGATAGGCATAAGATAAAGTTGATCCACGACGCGCATGGCCCCGGAGAGAAGGTGATGACCATTGGAACCACACCCACGACGCGGGTGGGCAAGATCAACAGCAGCAGTTTTCGGGTGGTGCGTTTTAAAGACGGTCATGTAGCATCGACGACCTATCGGGGAGATGCTGTTGCTCCCATTCCTTTTGATCGAGCCGGGCCACCGCCACTTAGCGTGACATATGATCCGGATAACGACGGGAAACATGACAAAGTGACGGCCACAGTGACCAATATGCTGAAAGACGCATTTCCCGATTGCCGGGTGACATTTGTGCTACCAGCAGGAACTTACGCAGTGGATGGCGGACGTCTGGAAACAATGATCACCAGCGACAATGGAAAATATACCGTGCTGACCGTGCGAGTAGATGCACCTGCGAAAGGGACAGCCCGAGCCACAGCTTGGATCACATGAGTGTTATTACCCTACAGCTTCAGCAATCCTGGACGCAAGTGAGTCCTTTACTCGTGATTCAGGACGAGCGGGACTATGATCTGGCGATAGAGCGTCTCAACGACCTGATCGATGAGGTGGGTACTGATGAGCAGCACCCTCTTTATTCTTTGCTCGATACACTGGGGGCTGTTGTCCACGCCTGGGAAGAACAACACCATCCCATACCCAGGTCAGAGGGTGTGGATTCACTTCGATTCCTCATGGAAGAACATGAATTGACTCAATCGGATTTACCAGAGGTAGGGTCGCAAGGAGTAGTTTCGGAAATTCTGGGTGGGAAGCGGAAGCTAAACATCCGTCAAATACGTGCTTTGTCCGAACGATTTGGTGTCTCACCCTCAGTATTCGTATAGGCTCAATCTATAAGGAGTAAGTATGAAAACCAAAGCCGTATTCAAAACTGCCTCGCCCTACATGCAAGACGCCCTGAACCTTCCTGTTGAAAATCTGGAAGAAGCCATCCCCTTTTACGAAACAATCATGGGATTTCAGGTCGTATCTCAGCAGGACGCGTCCTGTAAGTCCGCTATACTCGCAAGAGACGATATCCAGATCGGTCTGGCGGAAAATGGTGGTGATCCAACCCAGGAGGGTTGTTTTTTTGAAGTAGATGATGTCGAAGTCGCCTTCAACGAATTGAAAAACAATGGACTGGAAAATGACGATCCCAATTATCGGATTGACCAACACGGCGATAAATCCTTCCGCATATTCTTCGTCATTGCACCGGACGAGTTATGCTATTGTCTTGGACAACAGGTATGAACGTCAATGGATCATCTGACGTATAAAAAACCGCGTATCTGCATCCTGGGTTGTGGGAATATCGGCGCGCTTCATGCGAAAAACTTGCAATGGCGAGCGGCGTTGTATTTTTGCAGTCGTTCGCGGGTAAGCGCGTATAAGTTCAATCTCAAGTTCAAGGGCGAGGGCATCTTTGACGATCTAAACGCCGTATTGGAAAGCGATGTAGATGCCGTAGTAATCGCTTCCCCGCCAGAGCATCACAAAGACCAGATAATCGCACTATTAGAAGCGGGCAAAGCCGTACTCGTCGAAAAACCGATGTGCATCTCGCCAGAGGAAATTGTCGAGATCGAGACTGTGTTGGAACGGGTCGAGAACCCTTTATTGATGATCGCCGAGAACTATTATTACAAACCCTCGCTATCGTACATCAAGCAAATGGTCGCCCAGGGCGATATTGGCGAAATGCGTTCGGTTTCTGTAAAAAAGCTCACAACGCAGCAGGCGCAAGGTTGGAAAAGTGCTCATGGTGCTTTGTTGGAAGGTGGTATTCATTTTATCGCCCTGATTTCAGATCTATTCGATGCGGCGCCCGAACAGATCGAAGCAATATTCCCTGGCTATTCAGGCAGTACACCAGAGCGCGAATCTGTCGTGCGGATGGTCTATGACACAGGCGCAATTGGCGAATTGCATTACTCGTGGCAAACACCCAGTTTGACAAAAGGCATTTTTCAGCATTCTTATATCGAAGGATCACACAGACGCATTGTTTTTGAAAGCAACGGCATCTATATACGCAAACCCCAGAAAGGCTTTCGGATTCTCTGGCCGGGTCTGAAAGATTTGATGGGCTATCGCGCGATGACGGCCGATTTTTTATCCTGCCTTCAAAACCGCTCGCGTCAGCCATATTCGGATTTTGCACGCGCAAAACGCGATTTAAAAATTGTATTTGATGCGTATGCGTGCGGTGACTAAAAAATTGCCATTCTCCAATTGCGAGGTATGGATGAGTGTGAAGCACATATTCTGGCAAATAATCGCCATCGTCTTTATTGCGGAAGTGTTCGCAGAAAATATTGAAGAATCGCCCGACGAGCCGAAAACCTACGAATTTGAAGAGATTGTCGTGACCGGTTCCCGCATCAAAAGTGCAGAGAGTCTTTCGCCTGCGCCAGTCGTTGTCCTATCCAGTGACGAAATCAAAGCGCGGGGATTGACATCTATTGGCGATGTGTTACAAACACTAACAGTACAGTCCAACGCGACCAACACCCAGTCCAACAACGGCGGTGATGGCTCCACCCGGATTAATCTGCGCGGACTCGGCTCTAATCGCACCCTGATATTGGTCAACGGACGTCGCTTCGTGCCGGGCGGAACAGGCGCAAATTCATCCGTTGATCTCAATTCTATTCCCACTTCAATCATCGAACGCGTCGAAATACTCAAGGATGGCGCCTCGGCCGTATATGGATCAGACGCTATTGGGGGCGTGGTCAATATCATCACCCGGTCAGATACGGAAGGGGTAGAGATAGATTACTATGAGGGGATTTCAGGCGCAGGCGATGGCGAAGTCCGCGACCTCAGCATAACCGCTGGATTGCAGAGCGAAAAAGGCCACATCCTGTTTTCGGCTGGTTACCACAACCGGAAGCCCGTCTGGACCGGCGACCGTAGTTTCAGCGTATCGGACAAAAACTACGACTGGGGAAAAAACGACGGCACCTATAACAAAAACGGTAGTTCAGCCACCCCGGAAGGCCACATCATCGACCGCCTGGGCACCGATGGCAACGAAGCCTGGCAGGCGGTCGTTGCGGCGGCTGGCGAGAACGCCGGTGATTACCACCTCGATCCAAATACCGGCTGGCGCCCCTTCAATTGGGCGGGGATCTCCTCGGATGGAAGCGGTGATACGTACAATTATCAACCAGAGAATTACCTCTACACTCCGCAGACACGCTACAGCTCTTTTCTAAGCGGCGCTTACGAATTCACAAAAGATGCGAAAACTTTCTTCGAGGTATCGTACACCAATCGCCAATCCGATCAAAAGCTGGCTCCGACGCCCTTGTTTACCATCAGCGACGGCATCGTCGTGTCATCTACCAACCGGTACAACGAATTTGGCCGTAATTTTATAGATGTCCGGCGGCGTTTTCTCGAAGCGGGCAATCGCAACTATCTCCAGGATATCGATACCTATCGCATCGTCCTGGGATTGGACCATCATCTCATGGGCTTTGACGCTGACCTGTCCTTTTCCTACGGACGCAGCGAAGGCACCAGCGTCAACGAGGGCCGATTTATAATCAGCAATCTCGTGCGTGCATTGGGGCCAGACGAGGATTGTACCGGCGACTGTGTGTCGCTGGATATACTCCACGGTGCCGGCACAATCACCCAGGAGATGTTAGATTACATCCAATATACTGGTATCGCCAGAGGCTACTCCCAGCAACAAATCCTGCAGTGGAACCTGACCGGAGAGATCGCGCAACTCCCGGCCGGTCCCCTGGTCATGGCCGCAGGTCTATCTTCGCGCTGGGAAGCGGGAGCCTATCTTCCCGATCCCATAACCGCATCTGGAAATACCACCGGCAGTGACGAGGCACCCACCGATGGTGCGTACTCGGTCCAGGCTTTGTATGCAGAAGCCCATTTGCCGCTCTACAAAGCGGGAGAAATTGGCCTCGATTTAATAGCCGCTGGACGCGCTTTCCACTACGATTCATTCGGATCTGGCTCCACTTATAAAGCAGGCACTCGTCTCGAATTGCCTCAAGGGCTGGCATTTCGCGCCACATACTCCAATGCTTTTCGCGCCCCCAGCATCGCCGAAATGTTTCTCGGCAACAGCGATGGTTTTCCGCTGGTCAGCGATCCCTGTAGTACAGTCGATGAAGCGGGCAATGCCCGAACGTTGACCGCTCAGCAAATGCGAAATTGTGCAGCTCAAGGCATTCCATCCGACTTTGAGGATTCGCGGGCACAACTGCGAGCCCAATTTAGTGGCAGCACAGATCTCGATCCAGAAAAGGCCACAATGCTCACAGCAGGTCTGGTTTATCAGCCAGGCTTTCTGGAGGGATTCGATATAACTGTGGATTACTATACCAGCGGGATCGCGAATGAAATCGGCGCGTTACCCGCCGGCCTCATCTTGAGTAACTGCTATTCGCAGGACACGCCATCCAACTGCGATCAAGTCGTGCGCGACCCAAATACCAGGCTGATTAATTATATATCATCACCCAACACCAATGTTGGCGAAACCGAAACCAGCGGCCTGGATATCGGACTCCATTACGCTACTGACTCACCCCTGGGTATTGTCTCGGCGCAAATAGAGAGCAACCTGCTCGTGAATTACGATCAGATCCTGCCTTCAGCCAACGGTCCAGAGTTAGTCAAAGGCAAGGGCTACTACGACCTGGGCGTGTTTCCAGGCTGGCGTCACGCCGCTTCAGTTGGCGTAGAGAGTAATAGTTCTTCCATTGGGCTGACCTGGCGATACATAGGCGGATTCGAGGAATGCGAGGATGACGACTGCAAGGGCAAGTACCGCCCGGATGTGACAGAAATACCACCGAGTCGCAAAGTTAGCCCCAACAGCATCTTTAATATGCATGGATCATACCAACTGGAGACCACCTTTGGTCACTCCTTACTCACAATCGGAATAAATAATGTCCTCAATCAGGCACCAGCAGTGATATACAATGGTTTCCTCGGCACTTCCGATGCCAATACCTACGATTTCCTGGGGAGGTATTTATACATGCGCCTCTCCCATAGTCTGTAGTTATAGTTGCCACTCACCCTGGCACACAACCAGGGCATGCACACCTTCTATTCGCCTCTTTTAAGTTGACCCCTTTTCCCCTTCCAGCTATATTTCTATAGTTATCGTACCTCCCTCTTTCTTTTTTACTTCCTTTCTCTCTCCCTTTGGAATTCAAAAGTCCTTCCCGCATGATGAATTTTGACCAATTTATCGCGCATGTTCGCCGCGACTATGGGTATGCCGGTCAGGTTGCTCATATAGAAACCATACCCGCACAAGAAGCCAGATTCGTCGGTGATGACTACGCGCTACATCCCGCGATCTCAGACGCCTTGAAACAGCAGGACATCGATCTGCTCTATACCCATCAGGCCGATGCTCTGGCTGCTCTGAGACGCGGTGAAGGCGTAGTGGTGGTAACGGCAACGGCGAGTGGAAAAACCCTGTGTTATCAAATCCCCACGTTGGAAGCACTGCTATCCGACCCGCAGGCAACCGCGCTCTATCTCTTTCCGACCAAAGCACTGGCACAGGACCAGGCGCGTGGGCTGGCGCGGTTTGGCGAATTAAATGAGCAATTGAAATTTTCTCTGGGCACTTACGATGGGGATACGCCGTCCAACCAGCGCAAAACACTGCGCGAAGAAGGGCGGGTAATCATGAGCAATCCCGATATGTTGCATCAGGGCGTGTTGCCCAACCATCCGCGCTGGGCGCGTTTTTTTCAAAACTTGCGCTATGTAGTACTCGACGAAATACACACTTACCGGGGCGTCTTTGGCTCGCATGTAGCCAATGTATTGCGGCGTCTGATGCGAATTTGCGCGCACTATGGCACGCCGCCGCAATTTGTGTGCTGCTCGGCGACCATAGCAAATCCCAAAGAACACGCCGAAGCCTTAACCGGACATCCGATGTCCCTGATTGACCGGGATGGCTCCCCGCGAGGCAAACGCCACTTTGCATTCTGGAATCCGCCTTTTTTGGAAGGCACCACGAGTGACCGGCGCAGTTCAAATACCGAAGCGCGTTGGTTGCTCGGCAAACTCATCCACAACAGGGTGCAAACCATCGCATTTACCAGAGCGCGCACATCTGCAGAAGTGATCTATCGCTATGTGCAAGAGGATTTATCGCTGGTAAGCCAGCGGATGGCAGGCGCAATTCGGGCTTATCGCGGCGGATATTTGCCCGCAGAACGACGGGAAATTGAGCGGCAGTTATTCGAAGGTGAGTTACTCGGCGTGGTGAGTACCAATGCCCTGGAATTGGGCATTGATATCGGAGCACTGGATGCCGCGTTAATCGTGGGATACCCGGGTAGTATTTCCAGCATGTGGCAGCAAGCTGGGCGGGCGGGGCGACAGGCTGAAGAGTCCCTGGTGGTCTTTGTGGCACACAACGCGCCCATCGATCAATTTTTAATGCGCGACCCGGCTTACTTTTTTGGACAATCGCCAGAACACGCGACCATTGACCCCAACAACCCGCATCTCGTCGTGGGACATCTGCGGTGTGCATTGCGAGAATTGCCCGTGCGGGGCGAAGAAGGCGAAGTAATGGGAGAATTTACGGGTGCGCTGCTCGAGATCCTATCAGATGAAGGCATGGCGCGCCAGTTCAATGGACAGTGGTTTTACAGCCAATCGGGATATCCGGCAGCAGAAGTTGGACTGCGCAATATCAGCGATCCGACCTATACTATTATCGACGAGACAGAAGGTGACCCGCAGGTCATTGGTTCCCTGGATGAAATCAGCGCATTTTTTCAGATACATACACACGCTGTATATTTGCACAATGGGCAGACGTACTTTGTCGATCAACTCGACACAGAGCGCAAAATTGCACGGGTAAGTCAAAAAGCACTGGACTATTATACCCATGCAGTTGACGAGACGAGTATTGTCGTAAATGATACCGAAATATCGGGCGCCTGGCGCGTTAGTGACGTATATTTTGGCGACGTCTCAGTTTCGTCACTGGTAACGATGTTTAAGAAAGTAAAATTCGAAGACCGAGACAGCATTGGCTGGGAAAATCTCGACTTGCCAGAGCGCAAGCTCGATACAGCCGCCTGCTGGGTCGTACCGCCCCAGGAAGGACTAAACCAGTGTCGACGACATGGCCGCGTGCCATCTGAGGGACTCAAAGGCATTGCCAATGTAATGGGGGAAGTGCTCCCCTTATTTGCAATGTGCGATGTCATGGATATTGGCACAACGGTAGATAGCTCCAACACGGGA
>JAJEDY010000014.1 GCA_022821275.1 Candidatus Latescibacterota bacterium
GTAGTCGAGCATGATGCCGTATCCCGGATCGGTGAACCATATACTGCCATCGGAATGCGAGGTGACGTCGTTGGGGGCGTTGAGAGGTTTGCCCTCAAAGCTGTCGATGAGGACGGTGATGGTTCCGTCGTATTCGGTGCGGGTGACGCGCCGCGTGCCGTGTTCACAGGTAATCAGGCGACCTGTTCGGTCGCGGGTGTGACCATTGCAATAATTGGAAGGTTGGCGATAGACGCTGAGGCTGCCATCGCTTTCGTTCCAGCGCATGATGCGATTGTTGGGGATGTCGCTGAAGAGCACACAACGCGCGTCTCCAAACCACACCGGACCTTCGCCCCAGCGCAGGCCAGTACAGAGGCGCTCGATAGCGGCGTTGCCAATGGCGTATTTTTCAAAGCGCGCATCCAGAATTTCAATGGCGGGATCGGGATAGGGAACAGGGCTGCCGTCCCACGGACGGGTTTTCCAATCGGACATTTTTTCTCCTTAAGGGAATCTGAGATAGGCTCGATGAGTACAGCACTGCGATTGGGTATAAGAGAGGGTAGGAGGAGGGAGCTAATCTAAAGAAAATTCTATTGGCATTATCATCCAGACTTTGCGGCGTTCTCCCTGGTGTTTGCCGGGGCGAAATCGAAATTGCCACGCTGCCGCCAATGCCGCTTTCCTGAACATTTCCGGGCCGTGAATAAATTGGACGTCTTCTACATTGCCTATTTTGTCAACCAGTACTTTGACCGTGACTTTGCCTTCGATGCGTTTTTTTCGCGCTTCGGCGGGATATTCAGGCGTGACAATTCGGCTGGGATGCGGTTTGTAGTCGATCTCCATATAGTCGAGCGGTTCGTCTAAGTCTGTTCCCGCTGTGCTCGCTAAATTGGGGATAAATATTTTATCGAGGTCCAGTTCGGTTGATTCAATGGTCACATCTTCAGGGACCTCATCGCCTTCAACTGCCAGGGGCACCTGAGGGCGCGGCGGCGGTGGCGGGCGTTTTTGTTGACTGGTTTCGGGAATATTTACTGTTTGAACCTTGATGACGGATTTCGTCAGGTGTACGGTGGGATGGTATTCGGGATAGAGCCAAAAAACGGCGATGAAGATTATGAGATTCAACAGGCTCGCACGCATCATATTCGACCAGTAGGGCAACTTTAAGTCAGCATCGGGTTTTTTTGCGCGCGTTTCTATCTGGACGTCGCAGGGTTGGGCAGATAGTCTTTTTTGAAATTCGCGCTGCGCCTGGCGCGCCTGATATATTTGACCGCTTAGCGTATTCCCAAATCTGATCTGGACGAGGTTCATGCGATTTCCGTTTAATAGACAGTTTAATTAGTCAGGTATTCTTTAAATTTTCAACGAAGAATAAAGTTCCATTTCTACGGATATAGATGGGCAGTGGAAAGCAACAATTTATATGAGTCTGTGGCGTTTGTCCAGACGAATCCGTATCAAACCAGTTGTGTTTTGGGGCGATGGATTATAATATAGAGGGGGTATTTGGGTTATGACAAAACTTACTGGAGGAAGAAATGAATCGTCAGATTACGCTTGCTGCACGTCCTGAAGGATTTCCCGTGCCGGAGGATTTTAAGCTCGTTGAAACGCCTATTCCAGAACCTGGAGAAGGCGAGGTGTTGTCGAGAACGCTGTTTATGTCGGTTGATCCGTATATGCGCGGGCGGATGAATGATCGGGCATCGTATGCGGCAAATGTGCAAATTGGCGATGTGATGGTGGGTGGCACAGTGGGGGAGGTGATCGCGTCGAATGATCCCAATTTTGAGGTTGGCGATATTGTCCAGGCACAAATCGGATGGCAGGCTTATGGCGTGTCTAAGGGATCGAATTTGCGCAAGGTCAATCCAGATCTTGCACCTGTATCAACGGCTTTGGGGGTGTTGGGGATGCCCGGGCTTACGGCGTATTTTGGATTGCTGGAAGTTGGGCAGCCCAGAGAAGGCGAGACTGTACTGGTGACGGGTGCTGCGGGTGCTGTGGGGTCAATTGTGGGACAGATTGCCAAGATCGTGGGCTGCCGCGTTGTGGGTGTGGCGGGGGCGGATCAAAAGATTGCCCATGTGGTCGATGAGTTGGGTTTTGACGCTGCTTTCAATTACAAGGAAGTCGATGATTACAGTGCCGAATTGCAACGCCTGTGTCCCGATGGTATTGATGTATTTTTTGATAATGTGGGGGGCGCGGTTTCAGATGCGGCCTTTCCCCTGATGAATGTGCGCGGTCGCATTTCCGTTTGCGGGCAAATATCGCAATACAATTTGACTGCTCCAGAACAGGGCCCGCGGATGATGTGGTACTTTATTTCTCAGAGATTGACGATGCGCGGTTTTCTGGTTTTTGACTTTGAAGACCAGCACGCCGAGGCACTCAGACAGATGGCTGTTTGGGTCAATGAAGGGCGGATTAAATATCGGGAAGATATCTGGGAGGGACTGGAGAATGCCCCCGAGGCATTTATCGATATGATGCGGGGCGGCAATACCGGGAAGCGCGTCGTAAAGGTGGCGGATTAAGATGGGTATGACAGATTATCAGGTTGAACATTTTCATCGCAATGGATTCTTTTTTGCTTCAAATCCGCTGGGCGATGATGTTATGTTCGAGATTGACCGACGCCAGCGAGCGGTTGAACCGGAGTGGTTACAGGCTGAGTGGGCAGAGGGTTTTAACCGGGGGGCTTGCCAGTTTTTTATGGTTGGCGAGCCGTTGTTGCAGGCGGTGGAGTGTCCGGAATTTGTGGGTATGGCGCAACGCATTTTGGGGTGTGAAGATGTGCATGTGGGCGCGTGTGGGTTGGGTGATGCGTCGAAAATTGTGTCGGCAGATGGGCGTTTGCGCCAGCAAGTCCACTGGCACGCGGATGGGGGACCCGATGTACGGCAGGTGTCTATGCGTACGGCATTGGATCGACACGATCCATCCAATGCGCCGTTGCGCGTGTTGCCCGGGACCCATGTCAGATCGCGCGAGGAAGTCGAAGAAGAATTGCGACAAATCGAAATTGCCACCGGACAGTACGATGAGATGCCCGAGTTGTTATTTGCCTCACATCCCCGCGAGGTAGAAGTGATTCTGGATCCCCGATGGACGCTGGTGTGGACGCCGAGTTGCTGGCATGCGACGGGTGTGAAGACGGCGGCGGGGCCAAGGCGTGCGATGGCGTGGAATTATTTTCCGAGCGGAGGCCGCAAGCGAGATGTGGAGGCACTTAAGTACGTGATTGAGGGGTGGGAGGATTGGTCCGATGATCGGAAGCGGTTATGGGGGCTTGTGGCGTGAGTGATCCGCAGATAGACGCAGATGGACGCAGATGCTTATTTTTGGGATGTAATTACCAGTGCGCCGATGGCATATATCCCGCCGCCAATGAGAAAAATCCAGTCTGAGGACAAATGTACCTGCTGCGTCATCCACCCGAGCATGGGACCTGTTGCAGAGCCGAGATCAGATGCTGTTACGTATCCGGCAACGGAACGCGGACCGCGCGTTCCCGCCTCGGCGTGCATTATTACCGTTGCGCCAACACCGCAGAGAAAAAACACGACCACGCACAAGATCAACAATCCCATATTGGATGTAATTGACGCCGAGAACAGAGCCAACATCCCGATGCCAAAATAAATGGTCCCACTCATCTTTCGTCCCAGCCGATCACTGATATGGCCCAGCAAAGGGGCACCGAGTGCATCGGCAATCCACCGTGAAGATAGCAACAGGCCGTTTAATGTGGCAACGCCAATGACCATACCCCACAGGTTCAGGGATGTGCCCACGGTTTCGACCAGGACCACCCCCAGGGTGGACATCAAAATACCCGGTCCAACGCACCCGATCACAAATCCGCAAATCATTAATTTGGGTACCCAGCCCGAGTCCTCAACGCTTTCTTTTTCTCGATTTTCATGTAAAACGGCGCGTCGAGCTAACCATCCCAGGGGTGTTCCTGTCAACGAAATGATGGCGAATAAAAAGAGTGTGAGTGTAAATCCAATGATGTCGTGGGCCAGCCCGCCTAAAAAATTGCCTCCCAACGAGCCGAGGCGCGATACGCCGTTGTAAAATCCCATCCTCTGGCCGATCATAGATGGCGGCGTGGTATCTACGACGGTCATCAAGCCAATCTGGCGTATAAATGACCAGGATAATCCCCAGAGCATGCGCGCGATAAGCAAGATGGGAAAAGAGGTGACAATGCCGTAAACCGCAGTCAACATGGCTCCGAGAATCAGGGAGCCTGTCATCAACGCCGTCAGATTATAGCGCTGGCACAATTTTTCAGCCAGGGTGTTCGTTATCAGGCGCACCCAGCGATTTACCGAGAGGATGATGCCGACCTGATAAGGCATCAGTCCAATTTTGGCATAATGCGTTGGCAACACGGAGTACAGCATCTGGTCGCCCAATAGCGAAAATGCCGTGGCCAGTGCAATAAATACAACAGCGTGTGACGATTGCATCATGGATGATGTTCGACATTTTCTCCGCGATGCTCGCCGTCGATAAATGCCTGCGTAAATGCCGTTACCTGTGTGATCGCATCTTCGACGAGTGCTGCACCGGCTTCTGCTGTGGCTTCCAGAGGTTCCATGTCTGTTTGATCCTGCATCGCATCGTGGCGCACGTTTTCGGGCCACAGTGCCAGCGCAAATGCCGTTTCAAATTCCTGTGCGTGTCCCGGATAGCGTTTTGTTTTCAAATTTTGTTCGGCGACATCTTTTGACATGAGATCCCAGTAAGAAGTCCATTGCAGATTTACGTCGGGGCGGTCGATCTTGAAAAACAAACGCCATTGACCAAATATGCCCCGCAAGGGCGCTACATTGCCGCCGTGACCATTTAGTACAATGACATTTTTTACCCCATGACGCACCAGGCTTTCGACTGCGTCGAATAATACGGCCAACCACGATCCGGGTTTGGCTGTCACAGTTCCTTTGTGTACCATGTGGTGTTCGGAGATGCCTACTGCCATCGGCACATTGACAATTACCTGGGGATATAATCGTTTGGCTGCCTCCACCGCGACATGGGTTGACGAAGCAGTATCGTGTTCCATTGCCAGGTGCTCTAAGTGCTGCTCGTTGCTTCCCACCGGAATAATCGCCGTTTGAAATTCTCCGCGTTCCAGTGCTTCCCGAAATTCGCGTCGCGTCAATTTTGCCAGCAGAACTTGTTCGCTCATCGCGTTTCTCCTTGTGTTGTTTGTGTATAATATTCCTCGGGCTGGTCAGATGATGCCACCGCGCCATTTTGTGTCCGGATTAACCCCCGCATCGCCCTGAACATGACATAAATTGAAATGGCTGCCCAGACAAATGCAATTGGATATGCCAGTATCTCTATGCCGAAATACCGCGCCAATATTCCCGCGTCAGTGCGTTCTGTCTGCATCCACAAATCCGTGCGAAAATCGTACAAGCTGTACAAACACAGGACAATGCCTATCCACGTTGCCAACACATGGGACAGGCGCCCGAATACAACCGTCACACCAACCAATATGAGACCGCAGAGCACGCCAAACCAGAAGTCGAGTGTCCCAAATGGCGTGTACAGTGCAGCCATTCCAATTTGCAGAAGGCCGATCAATCCGAGCAATATTCTTTGCGTGCCCAGCCATCGGCCCGTGTAAATCAGCAATGCCCCGAGAAAGGCAGATCCCACATAACCCGCCGAACTGATGAGTGGAAATATTCCCCCTCGACTGATTACATGCCCCGATTCATTCCACCGCACGCGCAGTTCCTCTACTTCTCCACCTGTTGCAATTGCCATGCTCGCATGGCCCATTTCGTGTATCCACACCACAAATACGCGAAAGGGTTTTATCACAGGTGTGTCCCACAATGCCAGCGCGATAACCGCCAATAGCAGATGCAACCAAAATGTTCTTATTATGATCATTGCCAATACAAACCTATCGTCCAGATTCCAGGTTTACGGAAACGGCGTCCAATTTTTCTCGCAATGCGGGATCCAGACCCCATCCCACGCCTCCGATATTGTCTTCTAAATGCGCGATGGTGTCGCCACCTGTAATTGCCACGGTCACTTCGGGATGCGACAGGACCCATGATAGGGCGACTTGCCCCGGCGTTTTGCCCAGTTCCTGTGCGATATCAAACAGGATTGTTAGCACTTTTCCTTCTCTGCCTGCCATCATGGTTTCGTATTGGTCCATTCGGCGTTTTGCCCATAGCGAACCTTCGGGCGGAGGCGCGTCGGGTTTGTAAAATCCGCTCAACATCCCCACGGCTAACGGACTGTAAACCATTATTCCCAGCCCCTCGCTTCGCACAAAGGGAAAAATTTCTCGCTCCAATGCGCGGTGTAGGAGATTGTATGGATTTTGCATGCACATATAAGGCGCCAAATTCAATGCGTGTTGAATCCAGAGTGCTTTGCACGCTTGCCAGGCCGAGTGATTGCAACACCCGATATAGCGCACTTTGCCCTGATGCACCAGGTCGTCCAATGCGCGCGCGGTTTCTTCAATCGGTGTCGATTCATCGAAGTTATGCACGAGATATACGTCGATACAATCGATGTCCAATCGGTTCAGAGAACGCTCCACTTCCCGCATGATGTGGTAGCGGGATAGTCCCTGATCATTTGGTCCTGCACCGATGCGGCTAAATACTTTCGAGGTAATTACCATATCGTCCCGTTTGCCCTTCAGAGCCTTGCCCAATACGACCTCTGATCGCCCGATATGCGTGCGATCATCTCCTGGCCCATAGGTATTGGCGCAGTCGATGAGGTTTATGCCCAGGTCTATCGCTCGCTCAATAACCCTTTGCCCTTCTGCCTCGTCTGCCTGTCCGCGAAATCCCAGACCCAGTGCGAGCCGACTTACTTTTACACCCGCAGAACCAAAGTTGACATATTCCATAAATCTACTCCCGTTAATTATTCATATTTTTGCCAATAAGACCGGTGCGAGTTTGTCTCGTGTTTTGTGTGCCCAGGCTTGCAGGTGGGTTTTCAAATTTGCCACGGTTTCAGAGCTTGCCATCTCTTGCCAGCGGTTTTGCCGTTCCCCCGGGTCGCTGGGCAAATGATATAGTTCGGGTTTCCTAACGGTTGATAAAATTAGTTTCCAATCGTCTGAAACCACACACCGCTCTTCTCCTTTATCGAGTTCGGGCTGATTGGGACCTTCGCCTTTTTTATCGATAAATGGCGTATTTACTATGACGAGTGCCTCGCGTCCTGTTTTGCCACCCTGTAGGATTGAATCGCTGAGGTCTATGCCATCGAGGCCCTCGGAGATTGCATATCCCAGGAGGCCGAGGATTGTCGGTATCAAATCGACCGAACTGATGAGGGTTTCGCCGATTCCACCGCTGGCTATTGCCGCGGGGAATCGCATGAGCAGGGGAATGCGCGCGACAATATCATAACAGAGGCGTTTGCTGTGGTCATTCCACCGATGGTCAAAGAGGTGGCCGTGTTCGGAGGTAAAAACAACGAGGGTATTTTCTGCAATTCCCTCGTCATCGAGTGTTTTCAACAGGTCGCCAACTGCATCGTCAATCGCTGTACACATTGCGTAGTATTTGCGCCGTTTTTCGTCATTGGGGTAGAGATCCTGATAAAGTGCTTCGTATTTTTCGGGGACAGAATAAGGCGGATGAGGGGGATAATAGGACACATAAGCACAGAATGGATGTGTGTCCTCTTTGCGAATAAAGTCAATGGCGTCTTGTGCCAGCACATCCGTTTGATACACTTTTTTTTCGCCGATGGTGTAATAATGCCCTTGTCCTCGTCCGTCGCGGGGATATGTGGGCATTGTCTCCCAGGCGTCTCGTGCGGGATCTCCCAGATGCCATTTGCCAAAGTAGGCACACCGATATCCCACAGCTTTGAGGAAATCGGGAAAAAGCGGTATTTCTGGATCTATATCCCATGTGTTTTCGAGCACGCCGTGATTGTGCGGATAAAGGCCCGAGAAAATTGTGCCGCGATTTGGCGCGCAGACGGGTTGTGCGGCGTAAGCTCTGTCGAACCGCATTCCGTCCGATGCCAACCGATCCAGATTGGGTGTTATAATGCCCTTTTTACCATAACATCCCACGCCATCCCGGCGCTGTTGGTCCGTTAAGATGAATAGCAGATTGGGTTTTGGTTCTGCGGTAGTCTTGCTCATCATCGACAGTCCCACCGCCGCGTTGCCAATTGCTCCTACGAAATCTCTCCGCGATACATTTTGTGCCATATCAATTCCCAAAAAATAATACTCCTGATTTTACGTTGGTTTGGATATCTCACTCTGCATAAACGGCTTCTCGCAAGCCCTTCAAATACCCGACGGCAAATAGCCGCGCGATGCCGTGCTCGTCGCCAAATTGCTCGTCCCCCATTTTGGGGTAGTGGTCTGGGCGGCACACGCCGTCAAATCCAGTGTCTCGATACGCCCGCAAACATTCGACGAGGTCTGTTTTGCCATCGTCGTGAAATGTTTCTTCAAATTTATCGGGTTGGCCGACGACATCGCGGATGTGTAAGAAATGGATTTTTTTCTGTTCGCCAAAGTGTCGGATGACCGAGGGCAAATCGTCTGTCATCAGTGTAAAATTCCCCTGGCAAAGCCCAATCCCATTCATCGGACTCGGTACGAGGTCAACGAGTTTTTGGTAGTTTTCAACGCTGCTCATAATGCGCGCAATGCCGCGAATGGGCGATAGCGGTGGGTCGTCGGGATGCAGAGCCAGTTTGACGTTGGCTTCTTCGGCCACGGGGACGATGCGCTCGAGAAAATACTTCAGATTGGCCCACTGTTGCTCCTCTGTCACGGACTCTGTGGGGGCTTCTTGTTCGGTTATTGGTACGCCGTCAATATTGTGTATCGGACGCTCGGCGGGATCGCCTTGCGATTCCAGTGCATCGAGATCGAATCCGCTTACATGCGCGCCGCCTCGCGAGGAAATGGATCGGGATGTGCGCATGACGCCCAGAATGGGCATCCACGCATAACACCATACGGGGATTTCGAGTTTGCCCATGTTCCGGAGCAGTTCACAGACGACCTCAATTTCCTCGTCTCGCCCGGATAATCCCAGTTTTATCTTTTCCATGGGCGGCCGCGATTCAATGACCTCAAAAGGTATTCCTGCCGCTTCGTAAGCGGCTTTTGCTTGTGCCAGAGATGTGTAACTCCAGGGCTGTTCTTCTGGCTCTGCGTCTGGTTTTGGGCGCAATGTTATGCCTCCAACCGCGCCTTCGACTCCGCATTGTTTCATGAGTGTCCACCGCTGGTTGGCTTGTGGCGGTGCCAGTATAGCAATTCTCAACATGACTATTTCCTTTCACTGTTGGTGTTTTTGCCATTTTCATCGCTGCCCAATATATGCAGACCGGATGCGACATGCCATAAAAAATCCATTGCCAGGAGCGCGCTCTAAATGGCTTTTGAGTGTCTGTGCGATTGCATATATTAACGCTGATAAAAGGCGATCACTATCCGGCATACAAGGAGGCTCTGCTATGACCTGTAAATTGCTGGCGCAGTTTTGGAAAATTCTCGCTGTCATTTTTCTGATTACACCATCTCTATTTGCTCAGGAGCAATCTGAGAATCGTTACCAGCGCGCGGCGGAGCGTTTTTTTGCGCGCAATGACAAAAATAAAGACGGCAAGCTATCGCGAGAGGAATTTCCCGAACGACAGCGCCGTCTGTTTGAGCAGATTGATACAAATAAAGATGGCTTTGTGACACTTGAAGAAGATATTTTTTATCGCAATAATCGACGGAGGAATACCGTGAATATTCCAGAAGGTGTAACTGTCCACCGCGACTTGATCTACGGACGGGCTGGGGAAAGAGAACTTCCCCTCGATCTCTATCTTCCGCCCGATACATCGTCCCCTGTGCCTGTGGTGATGTGGGTTCACGGGGGCGGTTGGCGTGGGGGGGGCAAGGGCAATGGCGGGCGGGCGCTCAATATGACTACACGCGGATTTGCCGTTGTTGATGTGGAATACCGACTCAGTGGCGAAGCCCTCTTTCCCGCGCAAATTGAGGACTGCAAAACAGCCGTGCGCTGGGTGAGAGCAAATGCAAAAAAATACAATCTCGATTCCGACCGCATCGGCGCGTGGGGATCGTCTGCTGGCGGTCATCTCGTGGCGATGATGGGTTTAACGCATGATGAAAATGTGTTTGAGACGGATGACCACAGCCAGTATTCGAGTCAGGTTCAGGTGATTTGCAACTGGTTTGGCCCCACTGATTTTTTGCGTATGAATGATTTTGAAGGCAGAATTGATCACGACGCAGCCGATTCGCCCGAGTCCATGCTCATTGGTGCTCCTATTCAGGAAAATAAGGAGAAAGTCGCTGCGGCCAATCCCATCACTTATGTCAGCAAGAACGATCCGCCTATGCTGATTATACACGGGGAAAAAGATCTATCGGTTCCGTATAACCAGAGCGAGTTGCTTTATGCTGCGATGCAAAAAGAGGGTCTGGATGTTACGCTCTACAAGGTTGTCAATGCCGATCACGGCTTTCGCAATGCCACGCAAGATAGCGCGGCATCGCTGGTTGAAATGTCCGTTCAATTTTTAGAAAGGCATCTCAAACCCCAAACGGATGCCGCATCGCCATAAAATAAAAAAAGCCCTGGAAAACAGGGCTTTTTTTTAAGTGGATTTATACCGGAGTAAATCAATGAAACTCCAAACTCGCCACTATTTGTTCATATTCGGCTAACGGATAGCCAGCATCCCGGCTACCATTGCCGATCAGGTAATATCCCACCTGATTGTGGATGGCTATGGCTACCAGAAATCGGGTACCGGGATATCTGCGGTTGGGGTTCTCCAATTGAGAATAGCGGAATTGCCACTGAATTGCTTCGCCTACATTGAGTCGGATGCGCTGTTTTTCGCCAATAACGCGATATTCATCAAATGCTGGCATTAGAGCCTCCTCTTCAAACGTCTGAACGATCTCATCCAGTGTCATTGAGACGTATCTGGGGCGTAGTGCTTGTGGCTCCAAACGCATTTGCGGACGAAATTCACTCGTAATTCCAGGACTGAGAATGCGTACGGTTACTGGTGGTAAACCATTGATATCTCTTTGTGATGTAATGGTTGCTACATCGATACCCCACTGGTCGCTGGGACGACTGACTCGAAATCCCCATGAGTTGTTGGTATAAACAAGCCCGTCTAAACTGGGTTCAGGCTCTGTGGGGATTGGTTTGCATCCAGAAGTTGCCAGCAGGCTACACAGCGCGAGCGCGCAAAATATTCGGGCGTGTATCATATCAATCTCCTTCTCGATCAATCGCGAAATCGGACACGTACTTTATTTGACGCCAGATGGTTTGAGCATGTTCCTGTCGCGTTGGAACAATTCTGGATGCAGACGATAAAATAATGATTCCGTATGTTTCAGACCTTCTGCTTGCACCACAAAACGACCATCGATTACCACAGCGGGTAAACTCGCTACGCCGAGTGCCCGAGCAGTGGCGCGTATTTCTGCTCCGTTGTCTGTTCCGCTGACAGTTATGCCCATTTGTTTTAAGCAGTTTTCCACAGAGGATGTGTCGGAAGACGCCTTTTGTTTATGGCATAATAGCACGTCAAGTATTCGCTCTGGAGCTATTTGTTGTGCCTGCCGAAATAGCGCGTTTTGCTTGTCGTTGCCTACAAAATGCAGGCGCAAGCGCTCCGGTGCCTGGCCTTTTTTCCCCCATTGCAAGAGCCGTTCTGCTATTGACAATGATATGGATGTTTTCACATCCAGGAACAGGTCCATACCTTGCAGGTCGCGTTCTTGAAAAATTCGAGCAATTGGTGTCAATAGCGGGCTTGGCAAAAAATGGTCGCCGACGCGCTGCACCATATGTGCAAGCCGATTAAAACGGGCTGTTTTCTCAAAATCATTATTTAGCACATAAGCTGGCACCCGGTCCAGGCCATAACGCGCAATCAGGTCCTGTCCTATCTCGCTGTTCACATCTACGGTTTGGAAATCAGCACCGGGAAAGAGTGATAGTGTGGATCGAATAAACGGATAGGTATCACATACCTCGCAGGTCGCGTCGTTGAGGATGGTCGTTTGAAAGGGGATGGGGTCGTGTACTTCGCATCGCGCATGGGGCGTTCCGCCGTTTAAGCACAGGCCAACTTTGCCCGGATGTACACAGTCCCGATCGCTCTGGCACTCGGGAACATCTGCACAGAAAGGTAAATTTTTATTATTGCGACAGATGAACTGCGACACCTCGTGAGAAGAGGTTCTGACCTCGCGCCCATTTACGTGCAATGTGGGCGATGCGTTGATCCCCAGCAGATTGGCTCGGCGGATATTTTCGGCAAATAATGTTTCACCCGCTTCGCTTTCGGATAACTCGGCGATTTTGTCTGCGTCCATGTTCACCTGTGTTGCACAAGCGCGCCAATCGGTTGCAATGCCCGATTTATTGCGACATAAAATGTAATCCCAGAACCGATCGGGATAAAGCGACATCACTGCGGTTTGCCGAATGCCTTCGGCTATTTCTCTATCGCCGTGCAAACTGCGAAAGCGACCCGATCCCGTCGAGGTCGTCGCCTGACATCCAGGCTGTGCTGTCTGTGTCGCGCGTGCGGCGGGGGGAGGAGATGCGACATTCTTTGTATTCGCTTCATCTGCGATAAAATACAGATGAAAGTCGATTTGATCCCCCAATTTGCGAAACAAAGGAGCAAGGATTTGTTCTGCGCGTATGCCATAAGGGCAATCTGCCATCACAAAGAGCTCGACGAGGGGGCGACTATTTTGGCTCTGTTCTTTTTTACCATGCCCTGTGTCCGATTTGGTTATTGCGTGAGAGGACCCGTGCCCTTTGTGATTTACTTCCGCCAGCATATCGGCAAATCGGGTGTCAAAGTCGGGTGTCTGGTTTGCGTCGTGGCAGCGCTGGCACAAATCGGGAGATGGCGTGCGGCGAATATTGCGGATTTCGGGACGACGCGCGTGTTGTTCTCCCGGTCCGTGACACACTTCGCATTGCACATTTGTAAGTCGTTTGGCATCTTTGCCAATTCGGAATCCCGTGGGATATCCAAATCCCGTGGTATGACAGGTTACGCAGTCGGGCTGATAGTGTTTTTGCTTTTGTAACAAGCGATTAAATGCATTCGCATGATGCGATTGTTCCCAGTCTGTAACCTCGGCAGCATGGCATCCACTACACGTCTCTACCCCCACATATCTATTGGTGCCTTGACGCACCTGATCTTCCAGTGCAAATCCCGCAAATCTCGGCCGCGCTGTCTGCTGCAATGTAGAATTTTTTTGAACCAGATTGTAGAATTCATCCACGAGCCGTTTCACTGTGTGATCTTCTCCAATGGATTCCGAGATTAATACAGAGGTGACTTGTTCTGCTGTCACCCGTCCATTTTCTACGGTCAATATGGCCTGTCCAATTGCTTTGCCCTGGGGCTGGGTGCCCAGCAACAGGGTATTGCCAATCCGATGGGTTGTCTCAGTTGACCGCGCGCTGATCACGATATCTATATCGGCGATGTTTTGTACGAGGTCGCGTTCTGCTTCTCGATCCAAATCGCTTAATACAATTATGAGATCGGTCTTTTGACGCACAGATGTGATTGCTTCTTGTATGCCATCGAGCCTGACATCTACACCATCGGGTATATTTATGTGTGAGTCTCCCATTGCCATACCGTGTACTTCAATCTCCCGTTCACCCGCCACGCCTATGACGCCTACGCGCACATTGCCTGCATCCAAAATTCGCAGGGGCGTACCCATTTGCACGCCATTTATCTTCAAGTTTGCACTTAGAAAAGGGATACCTCCCGAATCGCGCATGGTTTCATAGAACGCTTGTCCAAACCGCAATTCTCCCACACCGACATTGGCCGCGTCGTAATGGATGGCTTGCATGGCTTTCAAATGTATTTTGCAACGCAATTGGTCCAATACGGTATCGCCTGCAAATAGACCGCCGGCATCTAATAACAGGGCATTGGGATATGATCGCTTTATGTCATGTACTATTGTCGCACGTCGCGCAATGCCGCCGAGCTGGTTGTCCGCGCAGCCACACACTTCCAGGAAGCTCTGCGTATCTCCTGTATAAAGCAATACGACTTCCGCCGCTCTACTTTGTCCGATAAAACAAAAGACAGCTAATAGGAGACACAAAACGAGGGGTGCCCCGGCTATTGATCTCTCACATCTGTGTTCATCTGTATTCATCTGTGGTTGTTTTCTGAATTTTGCCTGTAAAAAAAGGCCCGATATTTTATCGGGCCTTATAAATACCATTTTTATACGGTTATTCTACCAAACCCAGCCTGCCCCAACGGATTTTTTGAAAAATATTCCACAGAGGCTTTTCGCTATCCCAGGAATAATAAATAAATAATGGGTGTGCTTTTACTTTTTCCATGGGCACCATCCCCCAAAACCGGCTGTCGTAACTGCTGTCTCGGTTGTCTCCCATCACAAAAATGTGTCCCGGCGGCACTGTGCTCGGTCCGTAGTTGTCGCGAGGGCTATGCTGTTTGCGTTCTACTCTGGGATCTTCGTGTTTAACACCTTCGGGATTCTCAAATCTCGTTCCATCTACATATACAATTTTGTTTTTTATTTCGACTGTTTGCCCTTCAATCGCAATACACCGTTTGATAAAATCGCGCGACTCATCCCGGGGGAATTCAAAAATTACCAGATCCCCCGGTTGAGGGGTCGAAAATCCCGGTACGCGAAATGAGGGCAATTTGGTATTCAGTATGGGGACGCGGTCGGGTATTTGCGTGCCGAAGGTCAGTTTATCACCCAGTACGTAATCGCCTTCTAATAGCGTATTTTCCATCGATCCCGAGGGGATGTGGTACGCTTGTACCAGCGTTCCCCGGATCAAAATGGCTAAAAATATGGCGATTCCAAATTCTCGCAATGCGCTTCGCTTCCGCTTCTTTTTCCTGTTTCTTTTGAACATAGTCCTTCCGTTGTGAATTGAGTTGTCCGCCCCCTCAAGGGGCTGGAGACTGGGGGTTAGAGGCTGGAAGAACCAGTCCCCAGTCCCCGGTCGGGGGTTGGGTGGGGCTTTATTCTTCAACGATTTTGCGAAAAATAAGTTCGCTCTGGTTGGCCCGTTTCAGCAGATTTGTTTGCGGCGAGCGAAATATCGAGGCTGCGCAAACCGTCTTCAAAGTCAGATAATATTCCCGATCCATCTCCCGCGCGAATTGCGGCCATAAATACTTCGTCAATATCTTCCGATTCGTGCGTTTCGCCGACTTCAGCCGCATCGCCTGGAAATACAGTTACACCATTTCCGCCCACGGTCGCTCGCATATCGCGCATGATGATATCGATGCCATTTGAGCCACCGCCATTGCGGAGAACGCATGTGGAACTCAGCGTGCCCACAGCGCCATTTTCAAATTTGAGCGATAGGGCATATACATCGGGGATATCGAGATTTTCGACGTCGTTCAATGCGCGGGTGGCGTAATATGCGTGTACTTCTGCAACATCGCCCACGAGATAACGCAATAAGTCGATCTGATGCGTGGTCTGTTCGACGATCTGCCCACCCGACTGCGCCATCACGCGCCACCAGGGCGTGCCCGGCAGGCCGCCCCAGCGATAGGCCAGGGCCATGGCGACGGTCTTGTCTTTCAAAAATTCACGCCCCTGTTTTGCCCAGCCCGTATATCGCTGTTGATAGCCTACAGATGTCAGTACACCCGATTTTTGAACGGCTTCCAGAATTTCCAATCCCTTTTCCATTGACGGCACTACGGGTTTTTCCAACAACATGTGTACGCCCTGTTGCGCCGCCAGGATCTCTGCATCATAATGTGCAAATGTCGGCACGACGACATACATTGCGGTCAAATTTTCACTGTCCAGCATCACGCGATAGTCGGTATAAGCCGTGCCACCAAATTCCGAAGTCGCGCTTTGTGCGGTTTCTTCTTTTATGTCGCAAATTGCGACGATCTCGACATCTTCTATATTGGCTAACGCGCGCATGTGCGACCTCGCACGTCCTCCAGCACCCACAAAACCCACATTTATGCCCATTTAGATCCTCCATTCAAAAGGTGAGAGGTAAAAGGTTAAACGTAAGAGGACCACCTGACTCACCAGTTTCCGCCCCTCACCTTTCAAAAATAGACTGCATGACCAGAACTGTCAAGAGGTACGCCCATTATGTGGCCCTTTGCATTATTTTTTTGCCACTGGACCCTTTGGCGCCTCCTTGCTGTACAATGTACTGCCTCGCTCGTAAGATGCGACGACTGAACCGTCGGCAATTTCTAACCTGGGCACGTTCTTTTCGAACACATCGCGGTCGGGACCGCGCATGACTGCTATCTGTTCATCGGTCATGCCCGAGACGAGATCGCCCCACCGCTTTTCCGGATGGGTCAATTCTCCGCCACTGCGATTGAAGTTGCGCGATGAGTATTTGTGCAAAATCCCCCGCCGCGAGATGTCGCTTTTCCACGCCAATGTGCCATGTGTGGTGCCGCCATCCATGAAGAAGAGCACATCGCCTGCTTTCATCTCTACGTGTTTTACCAATCCCCTGTGATCATCGCAGGTGCGCACGCCCGGGGGGAGTGAATAATACGCTTTGTGCGATCCCGGTACGCACGCAAATCCACCGTCGGCTTCGGTTACATCGCGCAATTGCCAGGTTACTGTTACAGCTTCGCAATAGCTTCGCCCATTTTGATAGATATATCCTCGCCCTGGATTGAGCGGCTCATTGGAGTCGTGCAGGGAATGCCCCGATGTGCCTTTGACCGCGCAAAATGCCGTTCCCCCACCCGTGCGACCACCACTGGCTCCCATCCAGTTTAGCCGATGTTCAACAACCGGGTGGGCGAGCATTCGTCGGAATGGGTCGCAATAGGGGCTGGGCAACTGGGTCAGCCCGCCTAACAGGGGTCTGCCCGTGCCCGCGAGGCTTTTTGACCCGCGTGCGAGTTCTTCGCCAACGACGATTCGATCCTCAAATTTGTCAATGGCGGTATTGGCCTGTGCCAGCCATTCTTCATCCATGATCCCACGTAGCACCAGGTACCCGTTCAGATCCCAAAAGTAAAACTCTTTTTCGTCAATGCCCGAGTTTGGATTTTTTATCAGGAAAGACGGATGAAAAATTTCGCGGGATTCGTCCAATGCGATTGTCTCGCCATCTGTTTTTAATGTGGGTGGTGGCGTAGTATCGCGATATCCGGGGCGATAGAGCGATGCACCCTGTTCAGGAGTCATTTCCGCGATTGAGTCGGATACTGGCATCTTTTCTGATTCCGGACCAGGTCCCACTGAACGGATCACGCCGCGTCCCACGTATTCATAGGATAGCAGGCGCTGAGACCCTTCGCCTTGCCATGGACGCATGCCCTGTACGACGCTCAAGCCGACGATGAGCAGATCGCCCGCTTTTAGTTCGGGTTGAAAAAGATAATCCGAGTCATCTTCGCCGGTCAAAATATCCGCTGGCGTTTCCACATTTGATTTGTGGGTACACGGTACGAACACAAATCCGCCGTCGCTGGCTTTTACATCAGAGAGTGCCCAGATTACGCGTACGCCTTCGCAAAATCTTCGACCGTTCTGGTAATAATACGCCAGTGCGGGGTCTCTCGGCTCATTGCCGCCTGCCAGCGGGGCAGAGATGTCACGGGTTTCGTCGCACAGTATTTCGGGTGCGCGGTCGAGTCTGAAACCGTGTCCGACAATTTGGTTTAGATACCACACGAGTTGGGGATGGATCAACAAATCGCGGAATGGTTCTCGCAAATCGTCTTCCCAGCCGAGCATGCCTTCGAGCGATCCGGCCCGATCAATCGCGTCGTTCAACTGTGCGACTTCGGGACGGGTCAGGGCTCCCGATATATGCAAATAACCCGTTAAATCAAAGGCGTAGTTCTCTTCGTTTGTCATCGTTTCCCGGTCCATGATAACCTCCTTGACCGTGGTGTACCTGTTTGCCTCTCGGCATCCAGGCATGAATGTGGCGGTTTATTAATGAAAAGCTCAATTTGATGCAAAAAACAAGTATAAAATGAAACCCCTCTCGACCGATTGCTTGACGCATCTGAAAAAAAACTGCCCATTTAAATGGACAGTTTGTGAGTTGTGACGCTTTGCATTATTTTTTTGCCACTGGACCTTTGGGCGCGTCCTTGCTGTACAATGCACCGCCTCGTTCATAAGACGCGACGACTGAACCGTCGGCAATTTCCAATCTGGGCACGTTCTTTGTGAACACATCGCGGTCTGGTCCACGCATGACTGCCATCTGTTCATCGGTCATGCCCGAGACGAGATCGCCCCACCTTTTTTCTGGATGGGACAATTCTCCGCCGCTGCGATTGAAATTGCGCGATGAGTATTTGTGCAAAATCCCTCGCCGCGAGATGTCGCTTTTCCACGCGAATGTGCCATGTGAGGTGCTGCCATCCATGAAGAAGAGCACATCGCCCGCTTTTACCCCTATGTGTTTTACCAATCCCATGTGGTCATCGCAGGAGCGCACACCCGGGGGGGTAGGATAATACGCTTTGTGCGATCCCGGCACGCATGCAAACCCACCATCGGCTTCGGTTACATCGCGCAACTGCCAGGTTACGGTTACGGCTTCGCAATAACTGCGTCCATTTTGATAAATATATCCCCGGGTTGGATTGAGCGGCTCATTGGAGCCATGCTGGGAATGGCCCGATGTGCCTTTGACCGAGCAAAATGCCGTTCCCCCACCCGTGCGACCGCCACTGGCTCCCATCCAGTTCAGTCGATGTTCAACGACCGGGTGGGCGAGCATTCGCCGGAATGGGTCGCAATAGGGGCTGGGCAACTGAGTCAATCCACCCAACAGGGGCCTGCCCGTGCCCGCAAGGGTTTTTGATCCTTGTGCGAGTTCTTCGCCAACGACGATTTGATCCTCAAACTTGTCAATGGTGGCATTGGCCTGTGCCAACCATTCTTCGTCCATGACCCCGCGCAGCACCAGGTACCCGTTCAAGTCCCAAAAGTAAAATTCTTTTTCGTCAATGCCCGAGTTTGGATTTTTCATCAGGAAAGATGGGTGAAAAATCTCGCGAGATTCGTCCAATGCGATTGTCTCGCCATCTGTTTTCAAAGTCGGTGGTGGCGTGGTATCGCGATATCCGGGGCGATAGAGCGATGCACCCTGTTCAGGTGTTAGTTCTGACATCAAGTCGGATACTGGCATCTTTTCCTATTCAGGTGCAGGTCCCGCAGAACGGATCACACCGCGGCCTACATATTCGTAGGATAGCAAGCGTTGCAGTCCCTCGCCTTGCCACGGACGCATGCCCTGTACGACGCTCAGACCGACGATGAGCAGATCGCCCGCTTTTAGTTCGGGTTGAAAAATATAGTCCCGGTCATCCTCACCGGTCAATATATCCTCTGGCGTTTCTACATTTGATTTGTGGGTACACGGTACAAATACAAATCCGCCGTCGCTGGCTTTGGCATCAGAGAGTGCCCAGATTACGCGCACACCTTCACAAAATCTTCGATCGTTCTGGTGATAATATGCCAGCGCGGGATCTCGTGGCTCATTGCCGCCTGCCAGCGGGGCAGAGGTGTCACGGGTTTCGTCGCACAGTATTTCGGGTGCGCGGTCGAGTCTGAAACCGTATCCTACAATTTGATTCAGATACCACACGAGTTGGGGATGGATCAGCAAATCGCGAAATGGTTCTCGCAAATCGCCTTCCCAGCCGAGCATGCCTTCGAGCGATCCGGCCCGATCAATCGCGTCGTTTAACCGCGCGATTTCGGGACGGGTTAGAACCCCTGGCACATGCAAATAACCCGTTAAATCAAAGGCGTAATTCTCTTCGGTTGTCATGGTTTCCCGGTCCATGTCAGTCTCCTTGACTGTGATGTACCTGCTTGCCTGTCGGCACGCAGGCATGATTGTGGCGGTTTATTAATGAAAAGCTCAAATTGCTGGAAAAAACAAGTATAAAATGAAACCCCTCTCGACCGATAGCTTGACGCATTTGATGTAGCTCTGTAAATTGCACTTGTTCTTTCTCTAATGCTTGCTTTATTCGGATCACCGAAATTTTTCTGTTGCGAGTATCCCAATGGCAAAGTCTCGTCCCAATATTGTGCTTGTGATGTGCGACCAAATGCGCTGGGATGCGGCTGGTTTTGCGGGTAGTTCTGTTGTTCAAACGCCCCATCTGGATCGTCTATCCGAGAGTGGGGTGTGCTTTGAAAATGCCTATTGCGCTTCTCCTGTTTGTTCGCCTGCTCGGGCGAGTTGGTTGACCGGGTGCTATCCCCATGCTCACTTGCAATTGCGAAATTATGGGCCACAACGAGGAAAAGAATGGGGGTGTTATCTACCGGAGGACCGCGTTACAATGGGCGATGTCTTGAAACGCGCGGGATATCGCTGTGGCATGGCTGGCCCATGGCATTTGGGCGATGACCATGCCCCTCAGCATGGGTTTGAGGATTTCTGGCAGACTTATCGATATCTGGGTGACGAATATACCGATCCCCTTTTCGATTATTTTGCACGCGAGGGGGTACCCAATCTCTACAGCGATAAGAAAGCCGTCACCCAGTACGGAAATATTCTGGCGTTTACGACACTTACAGATCCGCGACAGCAGCGTACGACCTGGACGGTTGACCGCGCGATTGAATTTTTGCGCCAGCAAGAGGATGATCCGTTTTTTCTTTTTGTGAGTGTTAAGGACCCGCATCCCCTCATCGTTATCCCGCCAGAATTGCTCAAGCACTATCCGATAGATCAAATGCCCTTGCCGGATTCTCTGCGAGATCCCTTCAAGGGTAAACCGCATTTTCAGAACCGTACAAAATTTCGCATGCCCAATACGGTGACAGATCGGCAATTCCGCGAGATGATTGCGTATTATTACGCCCTGATCACTCATATTGACGCGCAGGTTGGCCGTCTGATTGATGTTCTCGAAGAACAGAATATGCGCGATAATACGCTCGTGGTTTTTATGAGCGACCACGGCGAATTGCTCGGCGATCATGGCTGTACAGAAAAGTGTCTTATGTACGAGGCTTCGGTCAGAGTTCCCTGCTTGCTCTCGTGGCCACACACCCTACCGGCGGGGTTGCGTGTGACGACGCCACTTGCCGGTGTTGATTTGATGCCGACTTTGCTCGATCTGGCTAACGAGGTGCTGCACGATAATATCGATGGGCGTTCCGTTGCGGACGCGATCCTGAATGGTCGGCAACCCAAACCGCAACCCATTTTTGCCGAAATAGCCAGCCAGGAGGCCGTTTATTGGGGTTCATTAGAAAGAGAGCAGTTTGCCGCGCATGTGATGAATCTCGATGGTCGTTGGAAGTATGTTCGCAATCGATTTGATATCGACGAGTTGTACGATTTGGAAACAGATCCGGGCGAAATGCAAAATCTCGCGCAGTTTTCCAAATATCAACCGCGCATTACAGCTATGCGTCAGCAAATCGCGGAGATGATTTGCCATACGGGTCCCGGTCCCTACGACTGGTGTTTACAAGTGTAGATAGCGCGAAAAGGAGGACTGATGAGAGCAGGTTTTACTGAGAACGACGCCATTCCATTCGAGGTGTTTGCGGGTTTCGAGCGGCTTGAGGATGTCAATCCCATTCTTGCCTGCGAGCCGCCAGAGTGGGCTGCTGCCGCCCATGCATTTGTGATGGATGGTACGGTACACTATTTGTGGGGGAGAAGAAAAGAGGGCAACTATTGGATTTTGATGCATAGCACGGCTCCGGTGAACGACCCGGCACAGATCGCGCACGATCCGCGCAATCCCGTGCTTTTGCCTTCGAGTGAGGGGTTTGACGATTATACTATCGAATATCCTTTTCCTTTTTGGAATCCCGCCGATGGTAGGTTCTATGTTTATTATTTGGGACGACGACAAAAGCCGCCAAAGCAGACGGGTTTATTGGTGGGGGATGGCGATTTTGGCATGTGGACGCGCGTTTGTCAGACGCCTGTGATTGCCTCAGATACCGCGCATGAGCGACAGGGTTCGTCGCATCCTTCGGTTGTGGTTATAGACGATACCATACATATCATTTATACGGGTGAGTCGGCAGAGCCACCGGCCTTATGCCACGCGACTGCGCCGACGAGCGATCCCGCGGCAGTTACCAAAGATCCCGCCAATCCCATTTTTAAGGGTAGCGGGGAAGTGTGGGATAGTTGTGGTGTCCGAGAGGCTGAGATTTTTAAGGGACCGCAGTATTTTCATCTCTTTTACGGAGGGTCCGATGGCGAGGCCTGGCGGATTGGGCATGTGCGGACTCGCGATTTTCGCACCTTTGAACCCAATCCGCATAATCCAATTTTTTCGCCTTCGCCAGATCCCGATGCATGGGATTGCGATGGGATACTAACGCCTCAGGTGATTGAAATTGACAATCGCTACTACATGGTCTATGCGGGTATGAGAGGGAGAGAGTGGCAGACGGGTCTTGCAGTGGCTCGCTCGCCAGTGCTCAGTCTTTCAGAACGCGATTAGGCGTGTACTGGTTTGTGTAGTGACGCATGTTTCCCACGGCGTTGTTCTGTTTTATGGCGTCAGCAGGAAAGGTATGTAGAAACCAGTTGTTGTAGATTTCAGCACTTTCCTGGGGGATGCCGCGAATGACTACGGCGGGTACACTGGTGGCGTGAAAGGTGTTGTGGTGGATTAATATAAGATCGCCAGCGATATGCGTATCGTCACCGCGGTCCCGACCTCCGTGCATGTCAAAGCTGTGGCTGTTGGCGTTTTCCAGAATCAGGTTGTAACGGGCTTCGTAGCTGGTGCCGGGTCTGCCAGTGCCTGCGATGTGGTGGCGGCACCAGTCGAACAAATTGGCTTCGATAAGGGCGTTGGATTGATCCAGTACCACGCCGTAGCCCAGGCCCTGGCGCTGGTTGTGGTGAAAATAGTTGTGATGGATGTGGTTGTCCGTTGAGCCGGCACGCAGGAAGATCGCACCGTGGCTCCAGCCCCAGAGTTCGCAGTTATCGACTTCGAGGTTGGGATATTCGGTCTGGATGGCGCGGGAGTTGGGGATGCTGTAGTAGCGTCCTTCGGCATGGAGTTGCCTCATCTGCTCGGTGCGCCTGAGGGTGTCCGGTCCCTGGAAGCGGAGGCCGGTAATACGGATGTTGGGTCCGGCGGCGACAAAGAGGGGTATGGTTTCGAGTCGTTCGGAGTAGAGCAGGGCACCTTGAGAGCCGGGTTTGCCCCGGCCACTGGCGAGTGTGACGCCTCCGCGTATGGCGATGTTCTGGTGTCCGGTCAGGTCGATTCTGATGGTATCTACTATATAGACTACCTGATTGGGACCGGCGAACTCGAGGGCGTCGAACAGTTCCATGCGGTTTGTGACCAGGAATTCGGATGGGTCAACCAGGCGGTTATAGCCCTCACCACCGCCGATGGGATTGCCAGTGGGGTTGATGTCGGCACCAAATTTGTCATCTGAAAGCAGGGGTTTTTCCTGCTGGTCGTTGCCATCTGGGGTATCGGGAGTGAGTGGCTTTTCTTTGCCAGAGCAGGCGAGTAGAAGGAGTAGTGCGGTGAGATATCGGAGCGTTCCTGACATGTCAACTCTCAGGCATTTACATTTTCCATCTTTAATATGGAAAAAATATCCTCTGGCGTCTTTCCTGTAATTTCCAAATAGAGCGAATCTGCACACAAATCTATTTCATCTGTCCAGATAATGACCCTGCCGTTTTCAACTTGAAAATTTTGAAACACGCTTGCATCTTTCCAGGCCGAAAATATACCTTTCCCAACGAGATGGGATAGATCTACTTCGTCCTCAACGCCATCTGAATATTGAATCCAAATTTTATAATCAGCGCACGCTTTTGCAGATATGATTTTGATCATCAATAAATCTCCTATGCCAGATTGCGATCCGTTTCAGAATGATTCGTCAGTGAAAATTACGGTAATTCAGTTAATTGATCAAGTCGAATAAAAGCCAATCAACACGGGACCACTCACGGGAAAGGAGTTCGCAATGGGCGATATTGTGGTCTTTAGCGGAAACGCACATCGTCAAGGAGACGGGTGGCAGATTTGATTGATACGGCAGGTGCAAATCGGGTGCTTCCGATGGCTCTTCACTCGCCGCCTGTACACGAATTTTTCGCATTTTCGTCGATCATCTCAATGCTCTCCATGTGTTGGCGCAATATTTTCTCGGAGAAAAGCTCATGACCCTATCTTATGTTACAAAAATGGCGTTTTTAGCTCTCTGTTTTTGCGTGATATCTCCATTGCCCTGTCGTAGCACAGAGATTATATGTGCATTATCTGAGCGGTCATATTTCGATGACAGTGGTATTAGTATCGTAGCATTTTTCAAGGCTCCACGAGAAAAACTCATTTTGCCCGAGATCAAAGCAGAACAAAAGTGGTTTCTTGAAATGGGTGCCCCCCGCCCTATTGTTGATGGAGACCGCATTATCACCGCTATGATCATTATAAAGGACGATGGCGATTTGATTTACCTGGATCGAAACAATGACGAGGATTTAACCAATGATGGTGAGCCTATTTTTTTTCCTTTGGACGAGAATGATCTTCGAATATTTAAGCCTGCTGCTGAAAATCCAGATTATAAGAATGGCGCTCTTTTCCAGCGAAAACCCAAATCGCCTTCAGGTAGGCCAGGTCTCCGATCCAAACTTTACAATACCTTTGTAGATGACGAAGGGAACGTTCTCCCCATACAGGTGCAAATGTGGAGTAAATACTTTACGGACTTCGAAGGCAAGGTTCGGACATTCTACTATTATGCATCTCTCGAGTTGAGCCGAGGTATAGCTGAGATCTCGGGACGAGAGTATCAGATAGCGCTACATGACGCGAACTTCAATGGTCGTTTTAACGACTCGAAGGATCGTCTTATCGTCGATATTGATGGTGATGGGATTAATAGAAGGAGGGGATTACACGAGAGATTTAAACTAACGGATGTTTTCCAAGTGGGATCTAAAAATTACAAGCTGTCCCAGATAGATCCTCAGGGTAGAAGTCTCCATATTGTTGAGGCTGATGAAGAACCGATATCTCTATTCAGAGTAGAGGATAGAACAACAAAACTCGAGCGATCAATAGCGAGAAAGAATCGGATACAAGCGAAGCGTACGCTGAAACTCAATCCAGCTTTCTGGGATATCCAGTTTGAGACAATCGACGGTGATTCAATCCGGCTTGCAGATTATAAGGGGTCATATTTGCTTCTCAATTTTTGGGGCGAGTGGTGTGCTCCTTGTATCAAAGAAATCCCGACTCTTGTAAAAGCTCGACAAGAGTTTCCAGAATCAAAAATGGTGATAATTGGCATGTTGAAGACACGAGATCTTAGCAAGGCGCGACAGATGATTCACGATCTCGAAATCACCTGGCCTCAGGTCCAGCTTAAAAAAGAAATCTCTGAGCTATTTGACATCACTGGCTATCCCACCAACATTTTTATTAGGCAGGATGGAGAGACATATCTGGAGCGAGGATATGTTGAGTACAAATTTTTTGAGGAGAATATTGAGTAGTTCAAGGTGTGTCGTATCATTGAAAAGCAAATTGGAATTCAAGAATGTTAAAAAATGTTGTAGATATTTTTTAGCTCTTTAAGTCGCAGGAGCAGTATGAGGTGATTACTCCCAACAATAGATCAGTTGGGCTTCTTGGCGGTCAAACCGCCTGACTTTGTAATCCCAAAGTCAATATGTTTAGCGCAGCATTGTGGTCTCTGTCAGTGGTATAGCCACACTTTTTGCAATGATGCACACGATCAGAGAGGGCTTTCTTCTGTCTATGTCCACAAGAAGAGCAATCTTGTGAGGTGTATTCAGGATCAACAGGCTTGAATCCAATAC
>JAJEDY010000038.1 GCA_022821275.1 Candidatus Latescibacterota bacterium
GGCAGTGGTGTACTCGGAGACGATTTTCGCTCGACGTTCTATGGCCGCGAGTTGTTCCATCACATTCGCCTGCAGGTATCCCGCTTCTTTGAAATTGCCTCTGCCAAAGTCCAGCCGCACGACGGGATAGCGAACAGACCAATCCCAGTGGTCGTGGATGTGTAGCCCCTCGAACAGCGGCTCATTGCCCTCGAACAGTTCCTTCATGGTGTCCAGAAACAGGCTCTTGCCAAAGCGTCGTGGACGCGATAAAAAATAGTGCGTGCCCTCGTCTATCAGTTGCCAAATGTGGTCAGTTTTATCCACATAGTAGCAGTTATCCTCCCGAATTTTTCGGAAGGTCCTGGATGCCGATGGGCAGTCTGCGTTTGGTCATGGTTTCCCCTGTATTTTGTCAGCAGGTTCAGGTCCTGCAGGTCTTCGCGCAGATACGCAATGCCCCAATGGGGATATTAGCTGAGGATGTGGTCGCTTGAGATTCGGGTGTTTCGACCAGAGATTGGCTTCTTGTGAAGAAGATATGCTATCACAGCAAAAAGTCAATGGACTATACCCGCTTTTACCACACAATTTCGTGGGCGTTGACGACGGGTCCTTCGAGGCAGACGCGGCGATAGCGCTGGTCTTCGGTGGGGTAGGTTTTGTATTCGACCACGCATCCGACACAGGCGCCAAAACCGCAGGCCATGTGGTTTTCGAGGGAGGCAAAGCAGGGGGTGTTTAATTCGGCGGCGATGTCGGCTACGCGCGCCATCATGGGATGGGGACCACAGGTGAGGATGGTGGTGTGGTTTGGAAGGGTGTGTTCGGCAATGCGTTCTGTGACAAAACCTCGGTGTCCCACGCTGCCGTCGTCGGTGGCGATGTGGAGGGGTAGGTCTGAGGGTAAGAGTGCGGACATGTCGGGCAGGCGCGCGGCATTTGCCGCGCCCATGAGGTAGATCATGTCGGGACGGCGGTCGGGATGTTCCCACGCCAGAAATGCGAGGGGGACGAGGCCGACGCCGCCTGCGACGAGGAGGATGCGTTTGGTTTCTGGGGGGGCAAAAGGACGGCCCAGTGGTCCGATGGCATTCAATTGGTCGCCACATTGGGCAACGGATAAGCGCTCGGTGCCGGGTCCGATGATGTCGTAGATGAGGTCGAGCCAGCCGGCTTTGCGATCTGCGCGCAATACGCTGAAGGGTCGGCGAAGATATGGGGATTCCGTCAGGATTTGCAGGAATTGTGCTGGACGACAGGCGGTTGCGAGCCGGGGCGCGTGCAGGCGCATGAGGTAAATGCCCTGTGCAATGGGGTCGTTTTTTTTGACGATGGCAGTTTCGGAGATGAAGTTTGGGATTTCGGGCATTGTTACTCTGGCGGTTCAAAGTAGATGGATAAGTCTATCCACATGTCGCGCGGCGCGTCTTCGTGGATGCCGGGTTCAAAGGTGTATTGTTTTGCGGCTTCCATTGCGGCACTGTGAAATAGTTCGGGTCCAGAGGTTACATGGACTTCGCCCACGTTGCCGTTTTTTAAGATGAGCAAGCGCAAGAAGACAGTGACGGGTTTGCCTTCGGCTCTGACTTCTTCGGGGTATTCGGGTTCGATTTCTTCTAAGATTTGAGGTTCTTCATCGGCATCTACGGCTTCCATGATACCGCCTCCGATAATGACATCGGGTTTGAAGGCGGGTTTTGGGGAGGGTGTTTTTTGCGTTCTGAGCTTTGATATATCAGACGGGATATCCGTTGTCTCAGATCGCGTTGTGTCGGGCTGAGCCTCAGACGGTTGCGTTTGGGTGGAATCTGCTGGTTCGGGCGGGGGGTCGAGAAATTTGCCTTTGAGTTTGTCGGTTGCAATTTTGCCGTATTGTGTGAGGGGGTATCGCTCCTGCACTTGCTCGTAAATGGTTTTTGCCTGTTCGCGTTCGTCCAGGTCATTTTCGTAGGTCCATGCGAGGGCAAAAAGTGCCTTTGGGGCAAAGAGGCTGTTGGGATATTCGTCGGCTATTTGTCGATAGATGGGTAAGATATCCCGTGTGGATGTGCCTTCTGCGATGAGATTTTCTGCTTGCAGAAATTGCGTTTTGGCCAGGTCATCATCGGCGTGTTTTTGGTTGAGGCGCGTCCTGGCTTCAGCGGCATAGGGTGTGTTGGGGTGTTGGTCGAGGAGTTGTTGGAAGTGTTCGCGCGCTGCGGTTTCGTTTTTCAGGCTGTCGGCATAAATAAGCCCGATGGCATAATGCACTTTGGGTGCCAGGTCAGTCGTGTCGGTCAGGCTCAATACGCGCTGGTAAATACTCAGGGCAGAATCGGGTTCGCCGAGGTTAAAGAGGTATAGTTCAGCGAGATCAAAAAGCGGTCCCAATGCTTTTTGTGGGTCTTCGACTTTCTCGGCTTGTTTGGTATAGCGTTCGAGTGCTACGAGATCTTTTTGTCGTTGCAAAGCCAGTTTGCCCTCGTCCGAGCTTCGATCTTCGCGGACGGCTTTTTCGAATAGTTCTTTGGCTTTTTCCAGATTCCTGCGCGATTTTTGTTCGATGAGGCCCAGGCGATAAAAAGCTTCTGCGCTGTATTTGCTACGGGGATATTTTTTCCCGACGTCGCTGTAAATTTCTTCCGCAGTTTCACTCTGTTTTTTTAGCTGGTATATACGCGCCTGTTTGAGTCGGATTTCGGCTTCGTATATGCGAAGCCGTTTGATTTTTAATATTTTTTGGTACGTGTCCAGCGCCTCGTCGTATTTCTGCTGGCGCTCGAGGGTTTCGCCAATTTTGACGCGGGTTTCAAAATTTGTCCTGGTTTCGGGTTTTGATTTTAGCACGTTTTCGTAGGCTTCAAGTGCTTCATCGTATCGGTTTAGTTCGAGCAGGTTATTGCCCACGCCTTGCCAGGCGCGCGCGCGCAATTTGTGCTTTTTGTCGAGTGTTTCGAGCAGTGCTTTATAGGATATGATCGCGTTTTCTCTGTTGCCCTGTGAGGCTTCCATTTCCGCGAGTGCCAGATTTGATAGGCCGTACAACTCGGGGTCGGTTTTTTTGTCGAAGAGAGAAAATGTAGCCCGCGCTTCGTTGGTGCGGTTCATTGCCCAGAGCGCGAGGCCCTGCCAGTAGCGCGTTTCGGGGATTAGTTCGCTTTGTGGGAAGAGTTTTTGCAGTTCTTGAAATTTGGTCAGTGATTCGGTGTAATCTTTGCGCCAATAAGACGCTTTGCCGATGAGGAGCAAGCTGTCGTCGAACCATTTGCTATCGGGAAAGTATTTGAGCACGATGGATGCTTTGAGAATGGCTCGCTGGTAGAGCGCGTTATAGGTCGCAGGCGTTATTCGGCTGCCGGGGGTTTCGGATTCGACGCGTTTTTGCTCGGCGATACTGTACTGCTGTTTGGCATTGTAAAAGGTGTTGTAATACACGCTTTTGCAGGATGCCAGACAGAGGAAGCAGAGGGATGTGATGTAGATGAGACGAGACATAGTGAAGTGTGAAGTGTGAAGTAGGAAGTGTGAAGAAGCACCAGCCTTTGAGAGGTTGGGTGGGGCCTTCTCACTTCTCACTTCTTACTTCTTACTTTATGAAAGTCCTGGAGTGAACGAATGCGAATTGCGCTGTTGTTTTTGAGCGATTGGATGCCGGCAACAGCGGCGGCAGCTCCCGATAAGGTGGTTGTGTAGGGCAGGCCGTATTGAACGGCGGCTTTGCGGATTTCAGGGTCGGCGGCCTGGGATTGTTCTCCTGCGGGTGTGTTGATCATGAGCGATATTTCGCCGTTTTTGATGGCGTCGAGGATGTTTGGGCGCCCTTCTTGTATTTTGAAGATCCGATTACAGGCAATGTTGTGGTTTTTGAGATAGGCGCATGTTCCCCCTGTGGCGATCAGGCGAAAGTCCATGTCGGATAGTTGCTGGGCAATGGGTACAAGTCCTTCTTTGTCGCGGTCGTTGACGCTTAAAAATACAGTTCCCTCCTGGGGCAAGCGCACGCCTGCGCCGAGTTGCGCTTTTTGGAAGCTGAGGCCAAAGTCGGTGTCTATGCCCATGACTTCGCCGGTGGATTTCATTTCGGGACCGAGTACGGTGTCAACGCCGGGAAATTTGTTGAAGGGCAAGACGGCTTCTTTGACGGCGATGTGATTGATGGGCACTTCCCGGGTAAAGTCCTGTTCTTCGAGTGTGCGTCCGACCATGGCGCGCGCGGCGACTTTGGCCAGGGGCACGCCAATGGCTTTGCTGACAAAGGGCACTGTGCGCGATGCTCTGGGGTTGACTTCAATAATAAATACGTCTTCGCCTTGAATGGCAAACTGAATGTTCATGAGGCCAACGACGTTGAGTGCTCGGGCCAGGGCGTGTGTGTGGCGGCGCAGTTCGTCGAGGTTGGTGTCGGAGATTTTATAAGGGGGCAAGACGCAGGCGCTGTCGCCAGAGTGTACGCCCGCGCTTTCGATGTGTTGCATGATGCCGCCGATGACGACCGCTGTTGGGTCTGCTACGGCATCGACGTCAAATTCGTGTGCGTCTTCTAAGAATCGGTCGATGAGGACGGGCCGCTCGGGGGAGGCTTCTATGGCGTTGCGCATATAGGAGATGAGGGCTTCGCGGTCATATACGATTGCCATTGCGCGGCCCCCGAGGACATAAGAGGGGCGCACGAGGACTGGATATCCGATTTGTTCGGCTATGGCGATTGCTTCGTCGGTGCTTACTGCGGTGCCGTTTTCTGGTTGTCGTATGCCCAGTTCTTTGATGAGTGCGCCAAAGCGCTTGCGGTCTTCGGCCAGGTCAATGGCGTCGGGCGATGTGCCGGCGATGTTGAGGCCCCCGCGTTCGAGGTCGCGCGCGAGGTTGAGCGGTGTTTGTCCGCCAAATTGAACGATGACGCCGTCGGGTTGTTCAACATCGGCTATGCTGAGTACGTCTTCGGCAGTGAGGGGTTCAAAGTAGAGTTTGTCAGATGTGTCATAGTCGGTGGAGACGGTTTCGGGATTGGAGTTGACCATGATGGTCTCATAGCCGTCTTCTTTGAGGGCATAGGAGGCGTGGCAACAACAATAGTCGAATTCGATGCCCTGTCCAATGCGATTGGGACCGCCGCCCAGGATCATGATTTTTTTGCGGTTGGATCGGATGGCTTCGTTGTCTGTCTCATAAGTCGAATAGTGATAGGGTGTGTAGGCTTCAAATTCTGCCGCGCATGTATCTACGGTTTTGAATACGGGCGCAACGCCGAGTTCTTTTCGCAGGGCGCGAATAGCCCATTCATCACTTTGCCACAAGTGGGCGAGTTGGCGGTCGGAAAAGCCGTGTCGTTTGGCTTTGAGCAGGTCTGCGCGAGAGATGCGAGATTTTAAGTCGTTGCGTGTGTGCTGTTTTTTCATGGTCAGTCCATTAGTGCGGCGAGTTCTTTTTCGACTTCGACGAGTTGTCGCATGTTGTCGAGAAACCAGGGGTCAATTTTGGTGGCGTCAAATATTTCCTGTACGGATAGTCCGGCGTCATAAGCGGCTTTGAGATAGGCCAATCGCTGCGAGTTGGGTTCGCGCAGGCCGCGTTCGAGGGCTTCTCGCGAGAGGGCGGTGGGGCAGATGTCTTTGCCGTCGGCACCAAATCCCGCGCGGCCGATTTCGAGGGAGCGCAAGCCTTTTTGCAGTGCTTCTTTAAACGTGCGACCTATGGCCATGGTTTCACCTACTGATTTCATTTGCGTGCCCAGCAGATCAGCGGTTTGAGGAAATTTTTCAAATGTCCAGCGCGGGATTTTGATGACGCAATAGTCGATGGTGGGTTCAAATGAGGCGGGTGTTTCCCGCGTGATGTCGTTTTGTATTTCGTCGAGGGTGTATCCAATGGCGAGTTTGGCGGCTATTTTGGCGATGGGAAAGCCGGTGGCTTTTGAGGCGAGCGCAGAGCTGCGGGATACGCGGGGGTTCATTTCTATGACGACGCGTCGGCCCGTGTTGGGGTCAACCGCAAATTGGATGTTGGAGCCTCCGGTTTCCACGCCGATTTCGCGGATGCAGGCGATGGCGTCATCGCGCATTTCCTGATATTCTTTGTCGGTGAGGGTCTGCGCGGGTGCCACGGTGATGGAGTCGCCCGTGTGTACGCCCATGGGGTCGAAGTTTTCTATGGAGCAGATGATGACGACGTTGTCGTTTTGATCGCGCATGACTTCGAGTTCGTATTCTTTCCAGCCGATGATGGATTCTTCCACGAGGATCTCAGAGGTGGGCGATAGGCTGAGTCCGTGTGCCGCAGCGTGTCTGAATTCTTCGATGTTGTACGCGGTGCCAGCACCTGTGCCGCCCAGGGTGTAGGACGGGCGGATGATGGCTGGAAATCCGATTTCGACCGTGATGTCGAGTGCTTCTTTGAGGGTGTAGGCAAATCGACCTTTGGGAAAGTCGAGGCCGATTTTGTACATGGCTTTTTGAAAGGCTTCGCGGTTTTCCGCTTTTTCTATGGCGTGTGGTTTTGCGCCGATCATTTCGACATTGAATTTTTCAAGTGTTCCCTGTTCGTGCAGGGCCATGGCGGTGTTGAGGCCCGTTTGTCCGCCCAGGGTTGGGAGGAGGGCATCCGGGTGTTCTTTTTCGATGATTGCCGCGCATACTTCGGGTGTGACGGGTTCGACGTATGTCTTGTCAGCCATTTCGGGGTCGGTCATGATGGTGGCGGGGTTGCTGTTGACCAATACGACTTCGTATCCCTCTTCTTTGAGGGCTTTGCAGGCTTGTGTGCCGGAGTAGTCAAATTCACAGGCTTGTCCGATAACGATGGGACCAGAGCCGATGAGCATTATTTTTTTGAGGTCGGTTCGTTTGGGCATAAGGAGCTTTCAGTAGTCAGTGGTCAGCAAACCAGGTGCTGTATGGCCGTCATCGCGGCATGGTTTTAGCCGCAATCCAGTGGTTTTTGTCATTACTGGCATCGTTGCGTATCTGGCGAATAGCAGTGGCAAAGTTTTCGATGATGTCACTGGCGATGAGGCTTATGTGTCCCGTTTTTTTCTCTGCGATATCAGCGGCAAGGCCGTGGAGATAGACGGCTGTGCATGCGGCGTCTGAGGGATGGAGTCCCTGACCGATGAGTGCGGCGAGAAGGCCCGTGAGTACGTCTCCTGTGCCGCCGGTGGCCATTCCCGGGTTGCCGGTTGGGTTGATGTGCGTTTCGCCTTCTGGCGTTGCGACGATGGTTGGCGCGCCTTTCAGGACGATGGTAGCTCCGACATGGGAGGCGAATTTCAGGGCGCGTGCTATGGGGTCGTGCTGTATTTCGGCGATGCTGCACCCGGTCAGGCGTGCAAATTCCCCGATGTGCGGGGTGAGTACCAGGGGTGTTTCGCAGGCGCGGATCGCATCGAGGTCGCTGGCGAGGGCGTTGAGTGCGTCGGCGTCGATGACTGCGGGGCAACCCAGGTCTCGCACGAGGCGGCGGATGAGTTCGACGGTTTCGCGATGGGTGCCTAATCCCGGTCCGATGGCTATGCTGTCAGCGTTGCGACATGCGCGTTGTATATCGCCCCGGGCACGCAGGGATAAGCATCTGACTTTTTTGACTTCGGGTAGCGGATGGGTCATTGCTTCGGTGACTTTGGTTTCGAGTATGTCGTTGAGGCTTTTGGGTACGCCGAGTGTGACGAGGCCCGCGCCTCCTTTGAGTGCCGCGTTTGCAGCGAGTGCCGCCGCACCTGTGAGTCCCATGGATCCGGCGAGGATATATACTCTGCCACAATCTCCTTTGTGGGCGTCAGGTTCCCGGTGGGGGAGCAGGCGAGCGCAGCGGCGGTTGTCGATCAGGTAGGTGCTGATGCGTTCGCGCTCAATTGCCGAGGGGGGGATCCCGATGTCGATGAGGTGTAGTTTGCCGCATTGGGCGCGTCCGGGGTAGAAGAAGTGTCCAATGCGAGGCCGTGCAAATGTGACTGTGCATGTTGCGGTTGCACAGGGTCCTTCAATTTTGCCCGTGTCGGCGTTGAGTCCCGAGGGTATATCTACGGCGACTATGGGGCATTTGGCGCGGGTGAGTGCGTTTATCAAGTCGGCGTAGATGCCGCGGGGAGATCCTTGAATGCCCGTGCCCAATAGCGCGTCAATGGCGATGTCGGCATTGACGAGTGCGTTTTGTACTGTTGCGATGTGGTCAACTATCTGTACGATGTCCGGGGGCAGTCGGTCGAGGTTGGTTTTTGCATCGCCTGTTATTTCCCGGGCGGATGTGGCTGTGAATACCTGGACTTTTGCACCGCTTTGGGCTGCTTGCCTGGCGATGACAAATCCGTCGCCGCCGTTGTTGCCTTTGCCACACAGGATGACGATGTGCCGGTTTTGGAGTTCGCCCAACAGGTTTTCTACTACCCGGGTTACACCCTGGCCGGCGGCTTCCATAAGTTCAATGCTCGGCACACCACCGTCTATTGCCCGACGGTCAATGGATGCCATCTGGGAGCCAGTGATAAGCTCAATCATAGGGGAGGGTGCGAGGTCGTGCACGCGGTGTGAGATTCTCTGGGTCATGTTACAGGTTTGTGCCTAAAAATACAGGAAGGGCACGGGCAACGCAAACCCTTTTTTGGTGGTTGTAAGCATCGGGGATTATTGGATGTTTGATGGATAAATAAAAGAAAAACAGAATTTAAGTGTGGTTGCGATGAGTTGATACAAACCGCTTGACACAGATGGGGTGCTTGTCTATACTTTTCGGGCGATGTGGTGGGGTGCGAGAGCGGTCGAATCGGGCGGTCTTGAAAACCGTTGACCCTCGCGGGTCCGTGGGTTCGAATCCCACCCCCACCGCCATATTAAGTGTGAAGTGTGAAGGGTGAAGTGTGAAGGGTGAAGGGTGAGATGAAATACCAACCTTTGGACGGTTGGACGGGGTTTCTCACTTCTCACTTCTAACTTCTAACTTGCCTTTATACACGTCCTTTGTTACTTTTCGGCGGTTCTTTTTAGAGCGGAGAGGTGCTGGAGTGGCCGAACAGGGCAGATTGCTAATCTGTTGTAGGGGGTTTCCTCTACCGAGGGTTCGAATCCCTCCCTCTCCGCCAAATAATTCACAGGTCATTTTAGATGTCGGATACGGTTTTGCGTTTCGCGCCGTCTCCCACGGGTGGGTTTCACGTGGGGAATGCGCGAACGGCGATTTTTAATCATCTTTACGCGAGGCACTACCAGGCAAAGTTGTTGTTGCGCGTGGAAGATACAGATCGAGAGCGTTTTACAGAGTCGTCGCTTCAGACGATTCAGGATGGTTTGAACTGGCTCGGTGTTGATTTTGACGCCGAGCCAGTGTTTCAGTCGCGCAATGCCGAGGCGCATAAGCAGGCTGCCGTCCGTCTGGTGGAGACGGGTCATGCGTATTACGGCTATGAGACTGCCGAGGAGCTTGACGCGATACGCCGGCAGGCGCAGATTGAGAAGCGGCGGGTGCGCTATAATCGGGATTTGACGCCCGAACAGCAGGCGGCTTATGAGGCCGAGGGGCGGCCAAAGGTCGTGCGGTTTAAGGTGCCTGCGGGTGAGACGGTCTGGCACGATCGCATTCGGGGGGTGCAGCGGTGGGATAATGCCGAGGTTGAGGATTTTGTTTTGTTGCGGCCCGATGGTTCGCCTGTTTACAATCTCGCGGTGGTGGTGGATGATCACGATATGGGCGTGAATATGGTGTTGCGGTCTGCGGATCATTTGTCGAATACGCCGAAGCAGATTATGCTGTTTGAGGCGCTTTCGTGGATGGTGCCGGAGTATGGGCATTCGACGCTGATTCTGGGTCCCGATGGCAGTAAGTTGTCCAAGCGCCATGGGGCGACGACGATTTCGGAGTATCGTGAGCGGGGGTTTTTGTCGGATGCGATGTTCAATTATCTCGCGCTGTTGGGATGGGCGCCCGGGGATGAGCGCGAGGTGTTTGCGCGAGATGAGTTGACCGAGGCGTTTTCGGTTGCGGGGTTGCTCAAGCGAGATGCGATTTTTGACGAGAAGAAGCTGGTGTGGCTCAATGGCGAGCATATGCGTCTTCGTCCGGTGGATGCGGTTTTGGATGATGCGATACCGATTTGGATTGCGGAGGGGTGGCTTTCGGAGGCAGAGGCTTCTGAGCGGCGGGATGAGTTGTTAAAGGTTGCGGCGTTGTTGCAGCCGCGGTTGCATACGCTTGAGGATTTGAAGCATACGGGTTATTTTTTTGTGGATCCGGAGGCGTATGATGAAAAGACGGCTAAGAAGAATTGGAAGACGGATACGCCCGAGCGCGTTGAGATGATGATTGAGCGTTTGCAGGGTTTGGATTCGTTTGGCGAAGGCGATATTGAGGGTGTGACGCGTACGCTATCTGGTGAACTGGGAATTTCGGCTTCCAGGCTTATTCATCCCACGCGTCTCGCGCTTTGCGGCGTTGGGTTTGGGCCGGGGTTGTTTGAGTTGATGGCTGTGCTTGGGCGGGAGACGTGTATTCGCCGGCTGAAAAAGGCACTGGAGGTTTTGGGTTCATAATGATGCGTGCCTTCCCGAAACTTTAATTACATTTTTGCCCCCTCGTCTAATGGCAAGACATGCGGCTCTGGACCGTAGAATCGGGGTTCGAATCCCTGGGGGGCAACCAATTGTATCTTCTCGCTGAACTTTGATTCTGTCCGTTTCATTGGCAGAATCAAATAAGGCGAGTTGAATCCTATCAGGGGTATAGATCAGGTGGTTGATATGCATTTTTAAGAGGTCTTTCCGTTCCTCTGGTGTGGCTTCATCATAGTGGAGTTACCCCGCTTCGGTGGAGTATTTAGGGCTTGTGTTCCAAGCCTGTGATAGATGCAGCTTTTCATAAGCTATGGGTGCATAGTAGGCGATGGAAGAATGCCTGCGATGCGGATTATACCATCCTTCAATGTAAG
>JAJEDY010000074.1 GCA_022821275.1 Candidatus Latescibacterota bacterium
CCTGTGCTGGACAATCCGAAGACAGCCTATTTTGCCCAATCGCAAGCCCTTCTCGTCCAATCGGCAACCGTTGGAAAACTGCGGATACGTGATAGAATCATAGCGATTTTGACCTTTGTATCTGGGAAAACCTGCTTTCTCACCGGTCTTTGCTTTCTCTTTCAGACGGCGGAAGAACGCTTTGAACGCCAAATCAACACGTACCGCGACTTGTTGTAGGACTTGACTATGGACCTAGACAAAGCCATTGTGTTGGTGTTTCAGCACCGGCAACATCTTTTGCTGGTCATAGCAGGACAACGACGCCTTGCTATTCTCATAGGCTTGTACCCGAGATGCCACAAGTTGGTTGTATAGCAAGCGACATTCTTCAATATGCACGAGCAAGATTTTCTCTTGCTTTCCCGTTGGGCGCAACCTGTATTTGAATGATTTAAACATATATAAAATATACACTTATATGAACTTTTTGTCAAGCGAAAGTAGCCCGTCTTTGGCGACAATGCAACGTCCATATGCGCTAAAGCTATAACGGGAAGCCCTTTCGCCATGCGACCCAACGCTGAAGCTGTTGGGCTTTACGGGCTATTAGGTAAGTTTGGAGGAATGGGAAGGACTTTTTAATCAATTGGGACAGGCACTCGCAAGCATTGTCAAAATTGCCCCTGGATCTGATTTGGCAATTTCTGGAAAGCAAAATCTACCGCGTGAACCCGGTTTTGACTACAAATTCTACTGTATAGCAAATTTAGAAACCTTCTTTGACACCGTTATAAAAATATCTGCTGGCGTCTTAGAAACGTGCGACTTGCCACATCAGTCCCTCTTAGAGAAGTCTCTCAACGATCTACGGACAAACAGAGATGCGATCCTGGCATATCCCAGTTTTATCTTTTTGGATGATTTTCACTATAGCAACATTATCGCCCAGGGTCCCACTCTGCAAGGATTCATAGATCTGGAGATGTCGCGTTATAGCAATGAAGTCCTGGTCTTAGGATCTGTTATGGCTTCCGTTATACCCAGCCAATTAGAACGCTGGTCCTGGGTTAAAAAGGGCTATGAAGCTATTCGCGGAAATAGACTTGACCCCGAAACAATCTACCTATCAGAAATTGTCGCGCCCTTTAACCCTTGGATTCGGTTTATGTGGTATTGGGGGTGTGATGAGGTACCAGCCTGGGCCAAAGAAAAAAATCTCCGAATGTCCGTCATCCAGGATATTAAGGACGCCGTGAATATCATTGAATCGTTGAGAGCTATATCCTGAAAGGTTACATCACATGAGAACGTATCCGGCTGACCAATGCAGACTGAGGACATACCATGTCTAACTTAGACCGCATTGAAATCAATCCCAAAGTGATGATGGGAAAACCTGTGGTGAAGGGGACGCGCATTCCAGTCGATCTGATTTTGAGAAAACTCGGGGAAGGAGCATCAGAAGACGATTTGCTTGACGCTTATCCCCGGCTCACATTAGAAGATATACGCGCTTGTTTGGGGCTATTCAATGGGAGGTGAAATTTGCTTTGGCCTGGCCCAATTCCATGCAGAATGACTGTGAGAATATCATGTTAATCATTGTCCGCGCTGCACAATTGAGTGACTTGCCTCAGTTGGCTAAAATGAATAGCTGTCTCGTGGATGACCAGGGTAGCGAGAATCCGTTTTCATTGAAAGAATATGAGGACCGCTTTCGCGAGTGGTTAGATACCAATATATGGACGGTAGATGTATTTCTACATGATGGACAGGTAATAGGCTATTCTGTCTATCAAGAGCGTGCTGACTACTATGACCCAAATGAGGCGGTAATTTATATCCGCCAATATTACATTGAACGCGCTCATCGTCGGCTTGGCCTGGGTAAAGCAGCCTTTCAGATTCTGATAGACACGCGTTTTCCAAAGCATGTTCAATCCATAGCTCTCGATGTCATGGCAACCAACTCAGCAGGCCAGAATTTTTGGAAAAAAATGGGCTTTAACGAATATTTTATATCGATGAAAAAGGAACTGAAACAAGAGTAAATCACAAGCCGCGTCAGAAGGCAATCTACCGAAAGTACCCTACCGAAAAATCATGGACACGATACCCCGCATAATCAGAATAGAAGCCGATGATCCTTACTCTGCTGGCGTCCGTCTTGGCGAGAGCCTCGGTCGTAGTTTTGGTGCCTACCTTGAAGATTATATTGCTGCCCGAATTCTGGCAGCGAAAAACTGCGCTAAGCCCTTGGAAACACATGCTGTAGCGTGGATCAATGCTCTACCCCAGCATATATGTGACAGGTTTCGGGGCCTCTCCAAAGGGAGCGGGATACCATTCGAGCGCATATCATACTGGGGTTACCTGGAGGTGGCACTCAGTCAGGGCTGTAGCAGTATCATCTGCCGGTCCAAAGGCAAAGTCTGGATTGGTCACAACAACGATACCTTTGTACCCAAGCTATGGGGATATCTCACTGTCCTGGAGATCAAGGGGCGCATCCCGACCATGTACTTCGGGCTTGCGGGAGATATCTGGGCGACTGCTGGAATCAATAAGGCGAAGCTCTGGCTACACGTTGACCACTTGCAGGCGACTGATAGGCCAGACAGTAAAAAAGCCGTCCTACCGACGTATGGCTTCATCGTTGAAGCCCTGGAGACGTGTGAAACCATTGATGATGTACGGGATCTCCTAAACGGAATTGACAGAACAGAAGGTATGATCCTGATAGTTGCGGATGGCAAAACAGATGAAGCAGCCGTCTTTGAATGCTCATGTTCGAGATGGAGACAGGAGAGAGTTAAAACGGATTGGGCCGTGAGAACAAACCACGCCGTTATAGGACGCGGGAACAGAAAAACGGGAAAGCGACTACTCGATACATGGAGCAGATACACTCGTCTGGTGCAACTTCTCGAAAACAGCTACAACAGCGGAATATCCCCAACACCATCGGACTTGAAAACATATCTCGCCGACGACGGAGTGGAGCGAAGAGAAGAAGAGTTCGCAACCGCGTATTCAGTCGTCGTATGCCCCGCTGCCAGCCGGACTGAATTCACACTGGGCGGACAACCAGCGGCCAGTTGTGGAAACTGGTGTCATATTGATCGGTCTGTTTGTGCAAAACGAGTTGGCCGTTAACACACAACATCCACATATAGATCGCTTATATCGGATCATAGGTGAGTATCGATCAGAAAATGGTCAAAAAACATACGACTGGCGCATTTCGGGTGCAGTAGGCCCTACTTTGGCACGCGATTTTCCCGAAGTTGAAATCGCCACGCGCACAATGCTTCGCCAGGCCTGGGTTCAACATGAGGACAAAGTCTTGAATTGAAGAAGCAATAGGAGATTATATTGAGGATATACAGCATGTCGGCAGCACATCAATTCCAGGGATGTCTGCCAAGCCAATTCTGGACATTGCAATCGCTGTCAAAGACTTTGAGGAAGCCAGAATATGTATAAATCCTCTTTGCGATATGGGATACAATTTCAAGGGAGAGAATGGCATACCTCGCAGACACTATTTTCTAAAAGGCGAGCCATGCACCCACCACATCCACATGCTCGAAAAAACCAGTGAAGAATGGGAAAAACTGATCTTATTTCGAGACTATCTGAGATCGCATCAAAACACCGCCGAAGAATACAAAAAATTGAAACGCGATCTATCTGAAAGACTGCAAAAAGACCGAAAAGCCTACCAGGCCGCAAAGAGTGATTTCGTTGAGACGGTCATACGAAAAAGCCGCCTAATCACCCACCCCTGAAGACCGCACATACAACGCCTCAAAGCGATCCTTCGCCTCCCACCCCAACAACCGCTTCGCTTTATCGGGCCGATACTTATCGTGCGGCAACCGCGCACAAATGAAAAAATTCTCATAAGGCGACGGCATCTCGGGCGCTCGCAACCCGCACAAAAACGCCGTACCCGTATCCTCCCACGACGTCGAATAGGGATTCACACCCCGCCCATATTCTTCGGGCAACACCTCTCCTGGTCGAAAACCCGTATAAACAAACGTCAGCACCTCCAGATCCTCGCGCTCGGCAAAAACGCGCGTCACATGCCCGCCCAGATACTTGGTCAGCGCGTAGAGATCATCACCCGGATGCAACGGAATATCGGCATCCAATTGAAAATCGTGCCAATAATCGGCATTGTGGTCCAGCGACGTGTGAAAAGGTCCCGTATGGATCAGCCGCTTAATCCCACATGCCACGCAAGCCTTAGCCACATTGTACGCACCCACCATATTCACCTGAAAAGCCAGCACCGGATGCGGTCGAATCACAGACACATTGATCGCCGCATCCATACCCTCGCACGCGGCCAGCACCTGCTCGTAATCCGTAATATCCACAACCCGATTCTCGTGCGGTGGCCCCAACACCTCTGGAATCGGCGCCCGTGGACTTTGCGGTGGCGATTCCGCTATCTCTGTCATCGGACGAAGATCGGTCACCCGCAAAGTATAATGGTCTTTAAGCGCAGAAATCGCCACAGCGCCCACCGGACCACCGGCTCCAAACAACACCACATTGCCCTCATTTACCGTTGCCATAACATTCCCCTCAAGCAAAACGCCCACTCGACGCCACATGCGCCAGCGACCAGTGGTGTCCTTCGCGCTCGGCTGTAAGCGCCTCGCGCACCGCCACCACCGCATCCTCTGCCATCGTCTCCTTACCCAGCGCACCAAGACGCAAACAACGCACTTCGATCTTGCCCATACGCGCAATCTCTCGCCCCACCAACTCAGCCATAAGCGGAGCCAGCGACTCAGCCTCGGCTCGCGGTATCGCATTCCACCGCGGATCAATGATATATTCCTCCGGATAGTCCCGCACCAAATCCAGACAACTCAACAGCACCACCTTCTCAACACCGGCGGCACAGGCAGCCGTCAGCGCCACATAAGTACCCCGCGCCGCTTCATCGAGCAAAACCTGCTCGCTATCTCCTATCGGATCACTCGCCGCCGCGTACACAATAGCCTCTACGCCTTCCAGCACCGGATCTACCGACGCTCGCTCAAGCAAATCGACTTCCGAACCAATCGCCACCACCTCAAAACCCGCGCCCAACCCGGTCACCAGCAGCGACCCCCAGGGACGATTCGCGCCAATCACTGCTACGTTCATAGTATCTCCTCCTCAATTATTCTGCAATATACGCGATTCTCTCAGCGGAATGCAACATTCAAAAAGCGCACATACCTATTTGTATTGCACCTGTATCTCAAAGGCTATATTTTGCCATCGATTAAACCGCATCATCCACCATCTATTCTTTCAAGGAGAACCGGACATGGACCGCGAATCTATGACCAATGAAGAGAATTATTTCTTTGACACCGAAGGTTATATCATCATCCCCGGTGCCCTCACCTCGAAAGAAGTCGATTCCCTCAACAGCACCCTCGACGACGCCGGATCCACCGACAATCTCCTGACACTATCCGCCCCCCTGCGGGATCCCTTCCGAGACCTTCTGGTTCATCCCGTCCTGGTCTGGTACCTCAACCAGATCTGTGGCCACGGCTTTCGCCTGGACAGAGCACCCCGCCTGATCGGAGAAGCCGCTGGCGACGATCCCAATACCCCGCTACAGGGCAACAACGAACCCAGAGACACAGCTCGGGCCTACTACTTTCAGAACAACTACCGCGTCTGCCACGGCGTGCGCGTCATCTGGGCACTCTGCGATGTCGATACGGACGACGGCGGCGTGGTCCTGGTTCCAGCCAGCCACAAAAGCAATGTAGAAGCGCCCGAAGAACTCCTCACAGGCGCAGACGACATGGACCTCATCGAACAACCCGTACTCAAAGCTGGCGACCTGCTCATCATAGGCGGCACCATCCTTCAGGGCCTCCGCCCCTGGAAAGGGCGCAATCCGCAGCGTCTCATCGCCTGCGAATATGCCAACCGCGCTGTCCTGCAATCCAACGGATCAGGAGCAAAAATAGAACCCAGACCGGAATGGATGGCCAACCTCCCGCCTGAACACCTGGCCGTCCTCTCCAACCCCGGATACAAAGACACCACCGATCCTCCGCCAACCCTCAATACCGATGGCAAAAAGACCTGGCTGGAAAAATCGCCGGACATTATCCACCCCTCGTTTTACAAACCCGACCCCGACGCTGGCATCGACCACAAAGAACTCTACTTCTGGGATCTCACCGGCTACCTCATCGTGCGCAATGTCATGGACGAAGAATGGCTGGAACGAGCCAACGAAGCCATCGACAAATTCTCCGATCGCATTGTCGTGGGCGAAGAACTCGCCCGGGGATCCAAAAGCCTCCGGGGCACCGGACGCCCCACCCTCAGCGGCCTTCTCCACCTACCCGAACCCTATTGCGAACCCTTCCGCAAAATGCTCATCCACCCGGCCGTCATCAGCCGCCTCAACTGGATGATGGGCAGCGGCTATCGGTGCGGCGGGGCCACTGCCTTCTGTTCGGTCAAAGGCTCCACCGGGCACTCCCTCCACGGCGGTAACGAACCCCTCACACCCTCCCGAAGCTATGTCTTCCAGAACGGCCGCAGCCACGCCGAATTCGTTCGCGCTGTCTGGCAATTGCACGACACAACCCCTGGCGGCGGTGGGTTCGTCTGCGTCCCGGGAAGCCACAAAGCCTATTATCGCATGCCCGAAGGCATCCGCACCAGCGACGACGACATGGGCACCATCCGCCAACCGGTCCCAAAAGCTGGCGACATCCTCTTCTTTATGGACACCGTCCTCACCCACGGGGCTTGGCCCTGGAAATCCGATATCAGTCGCCGATCCATCTTCTTCAATTACTATTCCCGCCATCACTCCTACCGCGGCGGCGTTATCGAACCCGAAGACCGCTGGGGAGAAGACATAGTCGAAGGCATGACCGAAGCCCAATTTGCCGTCATGCGCGGTTCCACCCGCGATGCCAGGATCAGAAACACGCCGCGCCTCGTTGTAGAAAACGGCCAGCTAAGTGTCTCCTACGACGCCATGGGAGACCGTTATGAATACCCGGTGCGAAAACCGGACGATAGTCAAAAATAAAATACGCGACACACCCCAAAGGACCTCGCCATGCCCAGCATACCCTGGCGGCCAAGAATCATCCTCCCTGGCCGCAGTTTCCGCCTGCCCGTCCAGGCAACCGACGACAACATCGCCCTCGAAGCCGACCACTTTGAAACCATCGCAACCCGATGGTGCGAGCGGGACACCGCGCGCTACTACTACCTGCGATCTCCCCAGCAGCAGGGCGACTACACCCTTATCGCAACACACAACGGCAACACTGCGGAAACCACCATCCAGGTCCGCACCCTCGACGACCTGCGACAGCCTCACACCTACAACGGCGCGCAATGGCCTCGCCGATGGCCTCTGGGACAGAACTACCAGCCCACCAAAACTCGGCAAACGCTACAAAACGACCCCAAAACGGAACGAACCGACGAAGAAACCCTCGCCTATTGGTCATCCCAACCCGATCATGTCCTCTGGTCGCAACTACCGCCCGCGGAACTGCCCAAAGCGCACTTTGCCAACTGCCATCAAGGCTGTCCAAACTGCGGAACTGCCATCTTCAAATACAGCGGGTTCTATCCCTGGGTGCGCAACCACCTGCCCTGTGATTTCAAATCGGAATGTCCCAACTGCGCCTCGATCTATCCCAGCAACGACCTCACAAAAGAAGACTATATCTCCGGCGAGTATGCAGACGACGGATATGGCTACTTCGACGCCGAGGGCCACATCTACCTCTTTGCCGCCACCTATCACCGGGACCAGTGCCGCGCCTATCACGCCGGCATCAACGCACTCACAGACAGCCTGCGCGCTGACGACCTCGACGAAGAACGCACGCGCAAACTCGGCCTCATGCTCCTGCGTTACGCCACAGAAGAACTCTACCTCGCCGCAGTCCCCCAGTTCCGCTATGGACCTTCAAAAAGCGTAGAAGAACCCTGGGAATGGGGACAACCGGACTGGGCAGAAGAATCCGACCCCGTCGCTGCCCTGAGCAGAAAAGGCACCATCCGCTACAGCATCGACACCCCCTACCTCATCGAAAGCCTCGCCCTCGCCTACGACACAGCCTGGCCCCTCCTGAGAGAAGATGAGGAACTCGTCGAACGCGCACGGGCATTCGGCCTATCCCTGCAAAGTCCCGCCGACACCTGTCTATTCATCGAAGAAATGCTCGCCGCCCTCCTCCAGGTCACCCTGGATCGAGGCGCAGGCAGCAACCTGCCGCGCGAAAGCCAGGGCGTACTCATCCTATTGCGCTGCCTGGATCGCGCCGACGCCCAGGACATCATGGACTGGGTCTATGACGAAGGTCCCGACACCCTGCGCGTCTTCACCACCAACGACTTCTTGCCCGACGGCACACCCCTGGAAGCCACGGGCGGGTACAATGCCATCCACAGCGACGGCCTCTTCGACCTGGAATACCACCTCCGCAACCTCCGCAACCAGCAACCCGACGCGTACCCGGAATCCCTGTACCCCTCACTATTCAAAGACCCGCGAGGCGCGCGCGTCCCCAGGGCATTGTGCGAAATCACCATGATCGGAAAATCCTATTTCCAATTCGGTGACGGCTCTGCTCCCGGATCCGCCGGCATCCAGACAGAGGGCCACATCCGTCTGGAAAACGACCTCTTTCACCCCCCCATGAACGCCAGTGTACTGGAACGCGCCATAGCCTTCACCAGCGACCCACACCTCGAAGAAATCCAAGCCACCGTCCAGAACAAACAGCACCGCGCACTCGGACCCACCATCCTCGACGGCGCAGGCATCGCCATCTTGCGCACACCCGAAGCCCCCGAACGAGCCGCCGTGGGCATAGCCTATGGCGACACCATGCACCACCGGCACCGAGACCTCCTGGACGTCCAACTCTTCGCCTTTGACCGCCCATTTCTCACAGACCTCGGCTATCCCCAATCCTGGGCAAGCATATCGCCCTGGGAAGCACATTGGGCAACCCACAACACCATCTGGGCAGACCTGCCACCCGGCGAATCCACCAGCGCGGGTCGTGGCCGCCTCGTACGCGCCCTCTTCACAGACGGCATCCAGATCCTGGACATCGGAGCCAGCCGCTGGGTACCCGACGCATCGGGCGGATGGCGCAAAGCCGATATCACCTACCGCCGCCTCATCGCCCTGATCGAAACCGACGGCGAAGGCATCGCCCTCCTCGACCTCGCGCGCATCACCGGCGGCACAGAACACTGGCGCACCTGCCGCGGCCTGGAAGGCATATTCCAAACCGACAACGCGGATCTCAAACCCCAATCCGGCACAGTCGCCGGTCCCCACATCCAGCGCGCCCAAACAGACAACCTGCCCCATCCAGACCACACCGCCCTCGCGTACATGGACAACGTAACAACTGCTCAGGTACCAGGAAATTTCCGGGGCACCTGGCAATCGCAAATCGAACCAGCCGCACACCTGGACCTCCATCAACTCAACACCTCGCAAAACACCCAGGTCGTCAATACCCGTGCGGCACAGGCCATGGGAACACCCGAAGAATCCAACTACCTCTACCATCCCGTAATCTGGCGCCGCACACCCCAGAACGACACCACCTGCATCGACCTCGTCTTTGAACCCCACCTGGGCAATCCCACCCTCGCCAACACCACAGCCATACCATCGAACAACCCCATAGCCGCAGGCATCCAACTCACCACCGCACACGGCAAACAAATCGCCCTGTACTGGGCACCGAACGCCGGTCCAGATGACAAAACCCAATTCGAAAACGGCACCATCCTCACAGGTGCCCTCACAGTCGTCGCAGACAGCCAAATCTCAACCATGGGCGCAACCGCCTTTCAAAACGCAGAAAAAACCCTCACAAACACCCGCGCACGACAAACCGGTAGAATAATCGCCCTCAACCGGGACACCTGCACCATTGACGTCGAAGGCATGGAAAACATCGCCGCGGGCGACCGCATCACCATCAACCCGGACGGCCGCGCACACAGCTATCGCATCGAAGCCGCCGAACAACTCAGTGCCCACAGCCACCGCCTCACCCTGGACGTCACCTCTATCCTGGGACGCGCAAAAATCATCGCTATCGAAGGCAACAAAATCGACCTCGGCTTTCAAATCATGGCAAAAACCGGCAACCTCCACGGCACGCGACTACAAACCGAAACCAGCGACGACTGGACAGTCATTACAAACGCCCAAAACGCGAGCACCTGGCCCCCCGGAAAAATACGCACCACCATCACCATCGACCCGAACAATAACAGACGCCAGAACCTATCCCCGGACACCTGGATACAGGTCGTGGACTATGTAGTAGGCGACCCTATCCTCTTTGAACCCCTGTGCAGGGGATAGTTGGATAATTACCCGTTGTTTTTTATATTCAAAACCGAAAAAAGAAAGGAAACACAATGGCCGTTGAAATACTACCCCTCACAGAAAATCAAATTGACCAATACCATCGAGACGGTTTTATACTGGCCTCGGGATTAATCTCCGAGGCTATTGCACGCACGGGTGAAGCCGCAATGTGGGAAGTCATGGACATGGACCCTGACGCCCCGGAAACCTGGGACAACTTTTCGGACGAAGCGAAAGCATCCACGGTACAGGCCGGATTCAAACCCAGATCGAAATTATTCCAATACTTCGGCAATCAACACCCCGATCTCCTCGCCTGTTATACACCCGAAATGATGGCAGCAATGGCGCAATTAACCGGCGAAAGTGTAGATCTCTTTCATCCACCAGACGTCACACTCATACAAAACATCTTTCCCTCAAATGAAGAATGGGCGTGGCAAGGGGCGCATTTTGACGGTGGTGTAAAAGCCAAAATGCACAAAACACTCCCCGGCCCATTTATCATCAACTCCATCATCTATCTCAACGACATCGAAAAACACGGCGGGGGAACAGTCGCGTGGCCCGGATCCCACAAACCCATTCGCGTACTGGCAGAATCCGACCCCGAGAAATACGAATACATGTGGCAGCTAAAACAAGACCTGCACACCGTCGATATCGGCGACCCCGTAGAACTGGAACCAAAATGCGGTGATATCCTATTCTTCGCCCACTTCTGCGTCCACGCCGCCGCCAATAACGTACGCGACATGCCCCGCCTGGCGCTGCGAAGTCGGTGGTAAAAGGCAGGTAAGAAGTAAGAAGTAAGAAGTGAGAAAGCCCCGCTCCACCACCCAAAAGCTGGTGCCTTATCCCACTTCACACTTCACACTTCAACCTTCAACCTTCACACTTCACACTTCTTATGGCTCTTTCTTCTGCTCAGGAGGCGATACATCCAGCGACTGAACCGAAGCTAATATCGTGGAAAGTCGTAGTCGCGGGCCTGCTATTAATCGTCGCATCGGACTACTACATCAACTGGTCCACAGTAATCTTGCGGGCGTCGAAGAACAACAAAGCCCTATTCCCGATGGGCCTGTTCTTCCCATTTGTGATGCTCGTAGGTACCAACCTGCTACTCAGATGGGTAAAACCGCGGTGGGCACTGAACCGGGGGCAACTATGCGTAGCCCTGGGCATGGGACTGATCGGATCCCTATTCCCATTCTATGGCCTGGCATCCTACGTAGTCGGCACCATTGCCGCGCCCTATTATTTTGCCACCCCGGAAAACGGCTGGGCAGAACTGCTGCACCCCAACATGGTCTCCTGGCTGGTCATGAACAACGAAGACAAAGCCGTGACCCATTTCTACGACGGCCTGCCCCCGGGCCAGCCCATACCCTGGAGAGCCTGGGCTGTACCCGTATTCTGGTGGATGACCTTTGTAGCTGCAGCGGCATGCGTGGCCCTCTGTCTGATGGTAATACTGCGAAAACAGTGGGTGGAAAACGAACGCCTGGAATTCCCGCTCATGGAAGTGGGCATGCAGGTCGCTCAGGTAGATAAGCGCAATGGCGGACTCTCCTTGCTCAACCAACCGCTCTTTCGCGTGGGTTTCTGGGTCGGGATATTTGCAGTATTCTGGAACATCATCTCGTACTTTTACCCCTTAATACCGGGACTGCCAACCACCCACACCGAAGGCCAGTGGTTCCGCTGGCTGGAAGGCGCCAAACCCTTCTGGGTACAAATCAGCATTTACGTCATAGGATTTGCCTATTTTGCACGGGTCGAAACCCTGTTCAGCTTCTGGCTATTCTTTCTCTTCACAGAAATCGAAGTCGCGACCTTTGACCGCCTGGGAATCGCGGCAGGGCACGGAGGCGGCGAAGCCGTGCGGTCACAAAATTTCGGCGTACTGTGCGCCTATGTCATGTTCGGACTGTGGATGGCGCGGGGACATCTAAAAGCCGTATTTCGGAAAGTCTTCAAAAATGCCTCCGACGTAGATGATTCTCGAGAAGCAATGTCCTACCGCGCGGCTCTAATCGCTCTTATAGCCTCCCTGCTGTACATGATAGCGTGGCTACACGCCGCCGGAATGGAAATCCGGGTCGTCGTCCTGTACCTGTTTTTCACCGCAGTAGCCTACATCGGAATGGCCCGATTCGCCGCAGAACTGGGCCTACCTTATGGTGATATCGCCTACCACTCAATAACCTGGACACCCCTCCACATCATGGGTGGTCAAACAGTAACAGCATCCACACTGACCTGCCAGGGCTATCTCTGGGCCATGTTCGGAAAAACCCGGGGATTTCTGGGACCGCCAATCGCGCAAATGCTGAAACTGACCACACCATTGCGGGTCGAGCGGGGGCGACTATTCGGCGTAATCGTACTCGCCGTAGTAGCAGGCGCGACATTTGCCATACTCCACGCCATATACATGGGCTATTCCGGCGGCGGCTTCAACCTCAGAGCCGCGTGGAACCTGTTAATTGGACCACAGCGCTCCTACGATGCCTCAGTAACCTGGATCCGCAACCCGGAAGCGCCCGACGTAGAGCGCATGTTATTCATGGGATCCGGCGTATTGATCACAGCCGTACTCACCTATATGAAATACCGCTTCGTACACCTGCCCCTCCACCCCATAGCCCTGATGCTACAGGGCACCTATATGGCGCAAAAAACCGTATTTTCGGTATTTCTCATCTGGATCTACAAAGCGACCATACTAAAAATAGGTGGCGTGCGCCTCTACAGAAAAGGACAACCATTCTTCATCGGTCTGCTAATCGGATACGCCATAGCGACATTCTTATCCTGCGTAATAGACAGCATCTTCTTCTTTGGACAGGGACACCTGGTACACGGATTTTAGAGGAGATATTTAATGGCAGTTGACACCAGAACACATAGCTTAACCGCGGAAGAACGCGAGACTTACGCAAAAGACGGATTCTTCATCCGACCAAACGCCTACGACACTTGCGAAATTGACGCACTACGCGACAGAATCGAAGACCTCGTAGAACTCATCGAAACCTCTGACGTATTGCCAGAAAAACAGAAACAAGCAATTCTAAAACGCAATATCGGAACCGAAGCGACTTCTGGACCCGCATCGTTAAACAGCATAACGCGCGTTCACAGATTCAGCGCATTCGTGCGATCCCACATCCGCGATCCAAGGCGACTGGATGCAGTCACACAGATCGTAGGATCGGATTTATTCTGCCCCAACGACCTGTACTTTTTCAAACCCCCGGGCACCGGACGGCCCATCGCGTGGCATCAGGACTCCTGGTACTTCCGAAACACGTACGTCAGCAGCATAGGCGACGCAATAGAGCAAGCCTCCATTGGAACCTGGTTGGCACTGGATGATGCAGATGAAGAAAACGGATGCTTGTGGGTCATCCCCGGCAGTCACCGCCTGGGCGTAGTAGATCACGGCCAGGTCGAAAGCGATGAATATTTATTGCAAAAAAGATTGACCGTATCCGACGAAATGGAAAAACAGGCACTACCAGTAGAAGTGCCAAAGGGCGCACTGGTATTTTTCAACAACGCCCTGTTTCACCGCAGCACCCCCAACCGATCAGACCGGTTTCGGCGGGCTTATATCGTACACTATATGAAAGCGACCATTCAGCACACCAATACCCGGAACAGGCAATGGATCGCCGAAGAAACGGAGCACTGGGGCACGCATGAAATGTACATCTGCGGAGTGCCTGGATCCGTACAAACAACGCCCGAAAAAGAAAGCCTGAACTGGGACAAGGCCCTGGGAAGGACATTGACGGAAAACGATATTCGAATCTCAACATATAGCGATTAGCAATCAGCAAAAACCTTCTGGATTGCGGCTTAAAGCCTGCCGCAATGACAATCAAAACCGCTGGGATTAAGTTAATATCTGACCTCTAAAAGGAAATAAAATGCCAGACAAACGCCCCAACATCCTCTACATCATGACCGACGACCATGGAACCGGTGCTCTGAGTTGCTACGGCAGCCAGATCAACCACACCCCCAACATGGACCGCATTGCCCATGGGGGGATGCGCCTGGACAATTGTTACGTCACCTACTCCCTGTGCTCGCCCAGCCGCGCCTCCATCTTAACCGGAAAATACGCACATCTCCACGGACAAACATCAATCGGGGGGAATATCTTCGACGGCACACAACAAACATTCCCCCGCCTATTACAGGACGCGGGATACCAAACAGCAGTCATCGGAAAATGGCACCTGCACAGCATACCAACGGGCTTTGACCACTACAGCGTCATGTGGAATCAAGGCTCTTATTTTGATCCCAGATTTATCGAACCCGGCGAACATGGCCCCGTATGGAAAGAAAGCCGTGGATACTCGACAGACCTGGTAACCGACAAATGCCTGGACTGGCTCAAAGGACGAAACACCGAAAACCCCTTTATGCTCTTATGCCATTTCAAATCCCCCCATTACAACTGGGAACCGGACGAAAAACACAAAACCATGTACCAGGATGAAACAATCCCCGAACCAGAGACATTTGACCACAACTTTGGAGACAGCCCGGTACCTCCCGAAGCATTGCAAGTCAAGCTGGAAACCGTCCATGAACAGTGGAATATCACGCATTGGGACGCCATGCCCGAAGGATTGTCCATGCAGCAGCAAAAACACAGAAACTACCAGTACTTCATCAAAGACTACCTCCGCTGCGTAGCCTCGGTAGATGATAACATCGGGCGGCTCCTCGACTACCTCGACGAACAAAACCTCGTCGAAAACACAGTTGTAGTATATACCTCAGACAACGGAATGTTTCAGGGCGAACACGGCTGGGTCGATAAAAAAATGATGTACGAAGAAAGCCTACGAGTTCCCTTCTTAATCCGGTACCCAAGAGAAATAGCAGCGGGAACCCACACAAATGACATGGTCATCAACCTCGACTATGCACCGACCTTTTTGGAATACGCCGGGCAACCCATCCCCGCAGACATCCAGGGACGAAGTCTGGTATCCATCCTACAGGGACACACACCAGAAGATTGGCGAACCGCGTTCTACTACCAGCACTTCGACATCCACCCCGACGGCGAACTGGCAAACTGCGGTGTACGCACCAAAAATTTCAAACTAATCTGGTACAACCACAACTACGACCATTACCAGCTCTTCGACACCCAAAAAGACCCCAGCGAAACCCGGGATGTATCGGAAGACCCCGAATACGCCTCAACAGTATCCGAAATGAAAGCCTTGCTACAGGAAGAACGCGAAAAAGCGGGCCTGACAGACGAAATAGAACAACAAATATTTAACAGCGATAACATACCTCAAACGCGCAAGCAGATGAATGCGTTACTGGCAATGATAGATGCCAACACCGCAAAGGAAAAACAATGAAAAATGCAAAACTCCGCTACAGACAGGTACACCTGGACTTTCACACCTCAGAACACTGCCCAAATGTCGGTGGCAAATTTGACGAAGATCAATTTATCGGCGCCCTGAAAAAAGGCCATGTCAATTCCATAACCATCTTTGCACAATGTCATCACGGCTGGTGTTATTACCCCACAAACACGGACATGGAGCATCCCAACCTGCAAACCGACCTCGTCGGACGCATGCTCGCCGCAGCCAAAAAAGCCGACATCAACATGCCCGTCTATATCACCGTACAATGGCAGGAAAAAGCTGCCCGCGAACATCCCGAATGGCGCGTGAGACGACCCGATGGGGGCTATGTGGGACGGCCAACCATGCATCCCCATACCCCCCTGCCACACGGCGGATGGTATCGCCTGTGTTGCAACACGCCCTATCTGGAAGCGAGCGTCTTGCCCGTATTGACAGAAGTAATGGACATGTACAACCCCTCTGGCATCTTCCTGGACATCACCGGGGAAGAAATTTGCACCTGTGATTGGTGTATCGCCAGCATGCACGAAAAAGGGCTTGACCCCAATAACGCTGGTGATCAAGTTATCCACTCACAAGAAGTGTACAAAGATTATCTAACCAAAACCACGGACATCATCTGGAGCCGAAATCCCGACGCCACAATTTACCACAACGGAAGCGACAAAAAGGGTAGGCACGACCTCTACCCCCATTCTCATCAAGTTAAGGGTTACAAAGCGATCAATAGTTGGTAAGTATTTGGTATTTTCTTTTTCGTATTCATTCGGCATCCTCTTTCCAGACAGGCTTGAATGATCTTCAAGACTTCGGCCAAAGTGATGGGATTCATAGGGGAAGTAGCCGTAGCGATTAAGACAGCCTGCTTGCGCACGATCTGCGCGGCCTTGACCAAAGACTTATCTGGATATTTCCACAACCGGGTCAATAAGACCCAATGCTGAATGATCATTCCGATAATTTTGGCATAGACCTCTGTCAGGATGCGCCAGGGTTTTTGACTTCTGGATTTATCG